>NZ_JBXHAQ010000002.1:0-545772 GCF_056895215.1 Dyadobacter sp. HNCC25DJ184
GTATAGCCTACAGTAATATACGTTTCATAGCCCGCCCGCATGAGCAGCGCAGACACACTTTCGCCTTCTAATTGTTTCCAATGCAATCGACTTTGATGACCAGTGAAGTTGATAACTGGGTTGAAGCATCTGAGCTTTTTCATTATCGTACTGTATCTCATCTGCCACATAGTCAAAGATCGACCTTATTGTGTCTGATTTATATTTGATGATGCTTAGTAAAGAATCGAGTTCCACTGTCTGGGCCGTGGACAGCAATGGACATATCAGCAGCAAAATGTGTAAATTAATCTATTGATGTGCCTTAAAGGGATCAATGCAACCAGGAGTTAATAGTTACGCTCTGTCTTTACCATTGTTGAGAAGCCTTTGAAGCAATTCGACTTTTTCCTTTTCTGATTGAAGCAGACGTTCGTATAACTTCTTGTTTTCGTCAAGCGCCTCTACCCATTTATCAATCGGGTTAAACGTACACTGGAAGTTGAATGCGCTATTATCATAGAATGTATTGATATTACTAATAGCGGAATCTTCATCGAAATTCTTGATAGCCTCAGTGCTCACCTTGAGAATTTGGGCAACCTGATCTAATATATTTTGCTCAATCTCTTCCTTCTGTTCCAGAAGAGAAATCCTTTTTTGACTCCAATCTTCTCCCATCTCAAAGGCAAGGCCTTCTTGTTTGATGCCCAATAACTCGCGGAAACGCTTGATGTTTCTGCCATGATGGACTTTGCTCGTTTTGTCACCTGTCATATTCATAATAGCAAGTTAACCGGTTTTAGTCGAATCTGCAAATCATTCTCTTATCCGCCCATTTGGTATATTTTACTCCTTCGCAGTTCTAAAATAGAAAAATCCGGAATGGATTATACGCTGTCAGCAGACTTACTTCACCATGTCATTTCTGTTAACCTGCAATAAAGAGCACATTATGGAGCTGAACGGGCATATACTAAGCGAAGATCAGCAGCATGATCTCTCCGGCATCGTCGAGGCGATCTGCCACAAATTTGAAATCCAACACATCTTCCTGTTTGGCTACCGGCAAGCGGCATCTGCTGATTGCAGCTGCTTTGCCAAAAACCACTATGCAGAGGTTAAGGCGTATTGTATTTTGGTTGTTACCCACACCCGCCAAGGCCAGCAGCACACGATTCAGGACTTTTTGAATCATCAATTCCCGGACCTTCAAATAACTGTCCTTTCCCATTGGAGCGGGCAGGTCGACAAACTCCTCGCTGAGGGCAACCGCTTTTTTTGCGAGGTATTCAAAACCGGACTGCTACTAACAACATCGGACGGTTACAATGCCTTATCTTACACTTACTCTGGTACCCCTGCCCAATACCATGAAGATGCCCGGCAGTATTTTACCCATCACAGCGCGCTGTCCAAGGGGTTTCTTGCTTCCGCCCGTAAACGATTTAATGGTCAGGATTTCAAGCTTTGTCTGTTTTTGCTGCATCAAGCCATGGAGCAGTCAGCCATTGGTCTGATCAGGGTAAGGATGGGATACCGGTATAATATCCATCATCTTTCCAGGTTGCTTGCACTTTGCTGCTACTTCTCACCAAAGATTTCGCAGATCTTCACCAATAGTAAACAAGATCAGATTCTGCTCCAAAAGCTCAGCCGCGCCTATCTGGATACCCGCTATCAAAACGATTTTCAAGTCACCGATCAGCAGGCTGAGGCGCTACTGAAAAAAGTTGAAGTATTCAAAGATATCAGTGACGCACTGTGCATCAGTAAACTCGCTTCACTCCAAGAGCAAACAAATACGATTGCCACACTTTAAACTCCTATACTATGAAAAATCCTGCTCTCGTAGCTGAGTCGTCTGCGCATCGCACTGCCGATATGGATTACCTGATCCTGTTTGAAGATCAAAATTTCACGCTCACAGAGCAGACCATTGATGCGCATCATGTGCTTAGTAACACTGTCCGAAACAATAGACTCTCTTACTTCGACATCACCTTTGTCGGATACAAAGATCACGTTCTCGTTCTTCAAGTACCTTTCGGCAAACTGTTGACAAGACTAAGGATAGCAATCCTTCCCACGCATCTGCTGGTTTCTTGCAGCTGTAACGAGCACACAGAAAAACTATGCACACACGCCCACAAAGTCCTCGCTACACTACTAAGTCGCAGGGGGCAGGACTACTTTTCGAGATTCTACAAGCCCCACCTATTCAAACTGGCAGAAGAATATCCGGATCTGTTTGAGGCGAAAACCAGCTTGGAAGGTATCCGGTTCGAAGCAGCCAAAACGCTTGGCAATGTTTACATACCGAGTCAGAAGATTTCTATGCCACAGTCCGAACCAGTGGCTGATCAGCAGCCACCCATCACCCATGACCAGGTCGGTTACTGTTTGTATACCATTTTCCGGCAGGAACACTTTCCCTTTCTGGCAGGTTTCACGGGGCAGCTGCTCAATGATGGTAGTGCTATTAAATCCTTCAGTACCATTTTTCAGACCAGTGCTGCGCCCGAACACATTGTTTTCACGGACCAGCAGTTGATGTTAAATGCTATCGGCTCACGGATTCAAACTACCACAGAGCAGTTGTTGCAGGTCCAGGCGTCAAATACCGTGCAGAGCCTGGAAGAAGTGGTATCAAGATACATTACTCCCGGAGTTTCACAAATCCAAATGTACCGGCAGCGTTTGCTTGATCTTTGGTCAAGGGCGCTTCCACTGCTGGCTGGTGAACGTTTTGTAAACCGATATGGTGACGGGCGCAAAATCAAATTTGGTCACAAACCCAAGAAAGGATACACAAAGCCTTTCCAGGCTGCAAGTTCAGAAGTTGGCGTGAGTTTTACTTTGACCAGACAAAAAGCCTGTTACCGGTTACAGCTGCACGTGTTGAAAGACGGAAAACCACTGGACTGCTACGAGCTTTATCCAGCGAGGTCTCCACTTTTTGTTTACGATAAACGCATTGGTGTATATCTATTAGCATCTACACTCAGAGACATTGATCTGATCACATCGCTTACAATAACCGGGCAATTACTTACAGTGATGGATATCCATTTTGAGCACTTTAACAGATCTGTACTTCAATTCCTGACACGGCACTATCCATTTCAATATGATTCTGTTGGCGCAGATCAGAGAACTTTACAGATACAGCAAATGCAGCTGCGGATCTTCGAGCATGCTGGTTCTTTTTACTTTCAGCCGCAGGTGGACTACGGGCAAGAATTGCTGGTACCAACTTTAAGTGGCGGGACCAGCTGGATTAAGATTCACGGGCAGCCGGTCATTTTCATCCGTGACAAAGCCAAAGAAGCTGCGCTATCAGAGCTTGTGAGATCACTGCATACTGATTTTGCAAGCCAGACTTGCAAAAATGAAGATTACTTTTCCTTGGCTAAGACTACCATTCTAAACGCAGGTTGTTTGCCTGATATGCTATCAAAGCTGAAAGAAAATCAGATAACTGTAACGGGCATCGAGGACATTGAAGCTCTGGCAGACTATATGAACCTGGTAGATATCCGCATGGGCATTCATGCAGATAAAGACTGGTTTGAGATTACTTTGAAAGCAACATGTTCCCAGATTTCAATAAGTAATGAAGTGCTCAGACACGCGATTTTGGAAAATGACGGGCAACTCACACTTAAAGACGGAACACGCGCCACCATCCCAGCCAGCTGGCAAAAGAAGCTAAAAACTGTTCTTTCCTTTTCGCAACCCTCAAAATCGGGGATGCGTCTGTCGGGCTTTCATGCTCAGTTATTGCATCAGCTCAATGACCAGCAGGGGCTGCAAGGATTTGCACAAAACCTGAAAAGTCATGCACCGAAGGTCAAAATTATCACAGACAGACAAGTCCCTGATAACGTGCGGGCGACACTTCGTGCGTACCAGAAGGAAGGGTTTGACTGGCTGATGTTTTTAAAAGACAATGGTTGGGGAGGAATTTTGGCTGACGATATGGGGCTTGGAAAGACATTGCAAGTATTAACACTTTTACAAAAGGTGTATCAAAATGGTCTGCATACCAGGCCGAGTCTTTTAATTGTACCAACCTCGCTCTTATTTAACTGGCAGCAGGAAGCGGAAAAGTTTACACCGGAACTTCGCGTAGTCCGATATCATGGCGCATTCAGACAACAGCAGGCCTCACGGCTTGATTCAGGTGATGTTATTTTGACTACCTATAAAACGGTGCTGCACGATATCGATATACTCAGGCATGCCCAGTTCGAGTACTTGATCCTCGACGAAGCGCAGGCCATTAAAAACCAGGCCTCACAGCGCTACAAAGCAGTCGGCATACTGGATGCTCGCATCAGACTGGCAATGACGGGGACACCCGTCGAAAACAGTGGCAATGATCTTTATGCCCTGATGAACTTTGTGAATCCCGGGATGTTGGGAAGCTTGCGGGGGTTCAATAGACTGCTCGCGAACAAAGCGGAAACGGATGGCATAGCTTACCTGCAAAAGGTAATTAACACCTTTGTTCTCAGGCGAACCAAAAAGCAGGTAGCCAAAGACCTGCCAGAAAAAACGGAAATGGTCATCTATTGTGAGATGGAAACTCAACAGCGCGCTGTCTATGACGCCTACCGAATACGTTATCAAAATGCGATTAAAGAAAAAATCAACGAAACCGGTTCAGTCAACTCCAAACTGTATGCACTTGCAGGACTCTTGAAACTTCGTCAAATTTGCAATGCACCTGTGTTAGTTGAACCTAAGGTTGAGCAGGAAGCTGAGCCTGCGAAAATCAAGGAGCTCATGCGGCGGTTGAAAGAAATAACACCCTTCCACAAAGTACTGGTGTTTTCAAGTTTTACCGGGTTTCTTGGGCTGATCAGACAGCAGCTCGAAAAATCCCAGATCGGATATGCTTATCTGGATGGTAAGACGAAGGAAGATCAAAGAAGCAAAATGGTGGACCTCTTTCAAAACGATGATCACACACGAGTATTTCTGATCAGTTTGAAAGCTGGTGGCACCGGCCTTAATCTCACCGCTGCCGAGTACGTTTTTCTTGTAGACCCCTGGTGGAACCCTGCGGCCGAATCGCAAGCCATTGACCGCTGCTACCGAATCGGGCAAGAAAACAACGTGATGGCTTACAGGATGATTTGCAAGGATACGCTGGAAGAAAAAATCCTAAACATGCAGGCGCAAAAACGTCAGTTGGCTGATGAGCTTGTCTCGTCAACAGATGGGGTACTTAAATCGCTTAGTGCGGAGGATATTCTGGAATTATTTAGTTAGATGTATGACATGGAACCTGTTACCATAAAGACATTAAAATGGGAGTAACTTTTACTGGACGAGTATTTATTTACAGTCATGTGTAGAAAATAACATTTTTGAACCCACGTCGAAATAAACATAGGTAAAAAATTGAAAAAATGACTCACGTTAAAGCAGAAATAGCCCTAAATTTGAAAAAATGACTTACGAAGAGTATGAATAATTCTATATTGGCTCTACCAACATTACCTCTCACCGGCGAACTAGAAACCAAACCAGTTCTAAAAAAACTAAGCACTGCTCGTGCAGCTTTGGCATGGCTGAATGGCATTGCAGAAAGTATCCCGAACGAACGAATTATCATTAACACACTCGCGCTGCAAGAAGCAAAAGACAGTTCAGCTATAGAAAACATTGTAACTACACATGACGAATTATATAGTAGTGACAGTCAAACACAGCAGTTTGTCAGCCTTGCTGCTAAGGAAGTATATAACTATACTCACGCCCTCCTAGATGGATATCACCGAGTAAAACAAAGCGGATTGCTCACTAGCAATAATATTATAGCCTTGCAAGCTTTACTAGAAGAAAATGATGCTGGCTTCAGAAAGGTGCCAGGTACTGTACTGAAAAATGAGCAGACAGGGGAAACGGTGTATATGCCACCACAAGACTATGCTAGCATCGTTTCTTTTATGAACAATTTAGAACATTTTATAAATGATGCATCTATCTCAGATATAGATCCAGTAATTAAGATGGCCATTATACATCACCAATTCGAAAGTATCCACCCATTTTATGATGGTAATGGCAGGACGGGAAGGATTGTAAACATACTGTACTTGGTGAAAGAGGGTTTACTAAAACTACCGATCCTGTACCTAAGTCGCTATATCAATCAAAACAAAACAACTTATTACACCTTACTCCAACAAACGCGCCAGACGGGACAATGGGAACCTTGGATTTTGTATATTCTCGATGCAGTAGAACAAACAGCACTGCAAACCTCCGACATGATCAGGGGCATCAAGATATTAATGACTAAGCATAAACAAAAAATTAGAACCGATCTACCAAAGGTTTATAGCCAGGATTTGATTAATAGTTTATTCAGGCATCCTTACACAAAAATAGAATTTTTGAAAGCAGATCTGAACGTAACACGCAAGACCGCTGCACGATATTTGGACCTACTCTGTGAAATTAACCTTCTTCATAAGAAAAGGCTAGGTAAAGAAAATTACTATTTCAACGATGATTTAATTTCACTGCTGGTAAGCGTAGGAAGCTTGAAAAAACAAGATGGTGATATCGTAACGATAAAAACAACGCATCAGTAATTCTCAGAACTGAATCACTATGCAAAGGAAGGATCATAAAAGTAATATTACCAATCAAAGCGATATGCTTCAGAATGTTGATACTCTTTCAAAAAACAAGTAATGATATTAGATAACGAAAACGAGAATTTGAAAGTCCATGAATGGATTTCTACATATACTGAGCAAGGTAAGCTTGACATTGTAACAGGATACTTTACAATTGGAGCGTTAGCTTGGTTATCCAAACAGGTTAATGACAAAATTTCAGAATTTCGGCTGGTTTTAGGCGACATAGTAAATATCGACTCTGAAGATAACAGGCCTCTGGATCTATTGAACGAAAATATCACTGTTGAAGCTGCTCTTAAGCTTAACAGTCTGTCCCAGGAAGCAGTCAAATTTCTAAAACAGGATAAAATTGTTGCCAAAACACTAGAGCCAAATTTCTGTCATGCAAAGAGCTATTTGTTCACTCCGGAAAAAAAAGACGATAGAGATAAATATTTTGTAACGGGTAGTTCGAACTTGACAGAAGCAGGTATCGGCCTGAAACATACCAACAATATAGAGCTCAACATTGGTGAAACAGGGAATAACAATCAGTATAAGGAGTTAATGACCTGGTACGAGTCTCTATGGGTAAGACCTCAAGCACATAAGGAAAAAACAATTGTCGCATCTGATGGATCGACATCAAAAATAAATTTCAAGCAATATCTTATCGATGAAATTGAAAGAATATTTATCAAGTACACGCCACGTGAACTCTATTACAAAGTCTTATTCGAATTATTTGGAAATCAGTTACTTGATACAGAAAACGATCCAAATTTTAACAGGCAAATTGGAAGACTAGAAAACTCGATTGTATACAATACACTATACGAGTTTCAAAAAAAAGGAGTTTTAAGTCTCATTAGAATGCTTCAAAAATATGACGGAGCAATTCTGGCCGATGCTGTTGGTCTTGGTAAAACGTGGAGTGCTCTCGCTGTAATGAAATTCTTTCAGCTGCAAGGTCGCGAAGTATTATTGATCTGCCCTAAAAAATTGGAACACAATTGGAGGCGCTACTTAAAGCATCAGGACTCAAGATTTGAGAAAGATCAATTTGACTTCTTTCTACGCTTCCATACAGATATGAGCGTTGAAGGGCTAAATAAATATATCGACAGAGCTGAGAAATTTTTCACAACTGACAAACCCAAACTGATCGTAATTGATGAAAGTCATAATCTGCGGAATGACAAATCCTCCAGGTATAAATTTTTATTGGAACAAATACTTCAAAAAAATGAAGACGTTAAGGTGTTGCTTCTTTCAGCCACCCCAATCAACAATTCATTAACAGATATAAGAAACCAATTTAAATTGATGGTTCAGGGCAACGTCAATGGCTTTGACAAAGCTTTGGGCGTTAGAAACCTTAATTCTACATTTAAAACAGCCCAAAAGGCATTTAATGAATGGCGGGAAGACATCAATCCTAAAATCAGCGATTTTATCAAAAGACTTCCAGCTAACTTCTTTACTTTGACGGACGCTCTAATAGTAGCCCGGACAAGAAAAATGGTTGAAGGAGAGCATTCCGGTTTAAAATTTCCGATAAAGGCAAAACCTATCAATTTATTTGTTACGCCAACACAGCTAGGGAATTTCGACACATTTGAAGAATTATTCGATCATTTTCCACCAATGCTTTCCGGTTATCAGCCTTCATTTTATTTAAGGAATGATAATGAGGATACCAACATACTTCACGATGATCGACAAAGAGATCGTTTCCTCGTTAAAATGATGTACATTTTGATGGTGAAGCGTCTTGAGTCATCCTGGTATTCTTTCTACTCCACGGTTACGAAAATTAAGGATCATCACCAGAACGCCTTAGACAAAATTAAATTATACCAGGAAGGCAAGGCGAATATCAAGTTAAATAATGATAATGAAGCACTATTTGTAGATGATGATTTAGAAGATGAATTTGATCAACTCACGCTCGGGAAAAAGCGCAAAATCACACTTTTAGAAATAGATGCTTCCGGAAAACTGGAAGATTTCAAAAAAGATTTAAAAAAAGATCTGGATTCTCTGGATAATCTTTATATCAACTTGCAAAAAGTTGAGAGTAAAATCGTTAAGGAAATTATTGTACCAGGGAATATAAAATCTGAGGATGATAAATTAGAAGCCCTTATTGCTGAACTCAATAAAAAACAAAAATCAACACAAAATAATAACAACAAAAAAGCCGTCATTTTTACCGTATATCGTGACACAGCTGAATACTTATTTACCCAATTGAAAAGCAGGGGATTTGATAAAATTGCGATGGTATCTGGTTCAGGATCCAAAACAAATGACGCATCAGGTGAAACCAACAACTTTGAACCTATACTTGAAAGGTTTGCTCCTTACACGAAACTTTTCAGGGAAAAAGAGTGGGGTTTCCAATCCGACAAGATTGGTGATCAGGCTTATGCAGAATGGATTGAATGGATTTCCACACATGACTATACAACCTACTCTAAGATTCAATCACCGATAGATATTCTTATTGCTACGGATGCGCTCAGTGAAGGACAAAACCTGCAAGACGCTGATATGGTAATTAACTATGACATTCACTGGAATCCCGTACGTATAATACAGAGAATGGGACGTATTGACCGATTGGGTAGCCCAAACACTAAAATTTTTGGAATTAACTTCTGGCCATCTAGTAATATTAATTCTTATCTCGACTTACAAGGAAGAATAGAAAAGCGAATGGCGGCCATGAAACTGGCAGGAGCAGAAGTGGATCATCAGTTTTCAGAGACATTTACAGAAATGATTCATGATGAATCACTTGACCAACGGATGACAAACCGAATGCTGGAACAAATGCAGGTCACTTTTGAAGATCTGGACGGAGAGAAGAATTTTGGCTTTGACGATTTGTCTTTGGAGCGTTACAGACAAGATTTACTGGAAGAGTTCAATAAAGATAAACTAAAATACCAGCGAATGCCGAAAGGGCTTTACACTGGATTTAAGGCAGAAAAACAAATCTGTAGTAAAAATGGCTTAATTGCTTTGCTGGGTTATCCCGCAAAACCACCTAAAACAATTATCCATGCCTATCAGGTATTTGACCTGATCTATATTGACAAGCAGGGTAAACTTGTTTTATTGAACCAAAAAGAAGTGCTGGATGCACTGACATACCATAAAGATAATGACCGCTTTGTACCGGAAACAATTGATAAAGGGGATGAAGTATCCATTCAGGAACTGGTTACAGCCATAAAAAGCTGGTTGACCAGCCAGGCGATTGAGGAAGAAATACAGGAAGACGGCTCGATTAAAAAAGTGATGGGTACAGAAGTTAAGGACTTGCTATCCAAGCTCCGAAAAGGGGATAAGAATGCTGTTTCAAGGATAAAGCAAAACACCAAAGTAGATGAAAAATTCCAGCTTGATAATTTCGATCTAATCACCTGGTTTTTAGTATCTATTTAGAATAGCACAATTCTATCCAAAGTTGACTGGTTCAATTCGAGGGGCCACTATTTCTGATACTCAAAAATACCAAGTAAGGTTACCAACGGGGCCCAAATCAAAAGACACATTAAAAACGAACTGAAAAATTTTAGTAAATGAGCATAGAACTGTTTTCCCAACTCGACTTCTTACCTGCACTTAAAGGCTTTTTCCGCGATCTGAAAGTACCTATCAATTATGTTACAGATGAGCCTACCACTGCCAAAGAAATACTAAAAGACACATACAAGGAAAATGACACCTTCCAACTCATAAAAGACGTTTTTTTTGTTGGTATGGTGGACGATGCAGCATTTGAGGGAAATAAATCCTTGGAGAAAGAAAAAATTAAATCCGATTACGATGGTATTCTAATTTTTGGGATAACATTAAAGTCCCGAGCCAGCGGGTTGTTACCTACTCGCTCTCAATTAGCTGAAATAGCTAGAGCATTTAACCGCGAGTTTTACTATACACCGGTGGTTGTCGTGTTCAAATATGGAAATCTACTTGCCCTTGCCAACACCGAACGACTAAAATTTAAGCAAGAATGGCGCGAAGGTGAAAAAGCTGGCAAAGTAAGTTTGCTTAGAGATATTAATATAGAAAAACCACATCGTGGGCATAGTGACATTTTACAAGATATCAGAATACCTACTACTGGAAAGAACCAGGTAGATTCATTTAAAAAGTTATACAGTTACTGGCAGGAGGTATTTAGCGTAAGCGTGCTGAATAAAAAGTTCTATCAAGAGCTATCAACTTGGTATTTTTGGGCTACAAAACACGTTTCCTTTCCCGGGGAGCCCACAGTTGTTGACGCACATCACAAAAAGGCCCTGCTGGAAGACTTACAACAGGAGCACAGGGCAACCAATGTCATCCGCATGCTAACGCGCTTGCTTTTTGTCTGGTTTATCAAGGAGAAAAAACTGATTCCCGAAGAGCTTTTTGATCTGGACACTTTGCAAAAAGACATTTTAAATGAAATTTCCCCGTATCACGAAATTGGTGTTATTAAAGAGAGAAACAAAGAAAGCATCTACTATAAGGCCATATTGCAAAACTTATTTTTCGCCACGCTAAACTGCCCCATAGAAGGGGACAGTTTAGATAAAAGGAAACGTGGGTTCCGAGGTGAAGAATCTAAAGGGAAACATTTCGCTATCGATTGGATGATGAGATACAAGAAATATTTCAAAAATCCGGACAACTTTATTGATTTGGTAAATAGAATAACTCCATTTTTGAATGGGGGATTATTTGAATGCTTGGACGACAAACCAAATAAAATTCTTATTGATGGTTTTTCCGACAATCAAAGTATTCAACAGCAACTCATTGTACCTGATTATCTTTTTTTTGGATTGGAAGAAGAAACTGACATCAGCGATATCGTGGGCATTGCCGATAAAAAATATAAAAATGCTGCTGTAAAGGGCCTTCTTAATATTCTAAAATCATACAAATTCACCATTACTGAAAATACGCCTATCGAAGAAGATGTAGCACTTGATCCAGAGCTTCTGGGAAAAGTGTTCGAAAACCTACTGGCAAGTTATAACCCTGAAACAAAATCCACTGCAAGAAAGCAAACTGGGTCATTTTATACACCACGTGAGATTGTAAACTATATGGTGGATGAAAGCTTGATTGCATACCTAAGGAACAAGATAAATGATTGGGGCGGTATGGACAATATAACGTTGGACAAAGAACTACACGTACTCACTTCCTTCGATAGCAAAGCAGCTTTCGAAGGAAACTATGAATTACACATAGAAATTATCAAAGCTCTAAGTACCTGCACCATTCTGGATCCGGCCTGTGGCTCTGGTGCTTTTCCAATGGGGATATTGCAAAAAATGGTTCACATTTTACAAAAACTTGATCCAAACAACAATGCTTGGAAAAAAGTACAACTGCAAAAGGCAGAACAAGATTCGAAAGCAGCTTTTAAAATCGATGATAAACAGGCACGTGAAGATCGATTACTCGAAATTAACAATGCATTTGATCAGGGAATGAATGACCCTGATTATGCGCGTAAGCTGTTTTTGATAGAAAATTGCATATACGGTGTAGATATTCAACCGATTGCGACGCAAATCTCTAAGCTTCGTTTCTTTATTTCGCTGGTAGTAGAGCAAAAGGTCAAACCTGATAGGAAACAAAACTTTGGAATACGTCCTTTGCCAAATTTGGAGACTAAATTTGTAGCAGCAAATACGCTGCTCGGGATTGAAAAGCCAAAAAATCAAACTAGCTTTTTCGAGTCAAAACAAACAAAAGACCTTGAAATTGAACTCAAAAACATCAGAAGCAAACTATTTAGCGCAAAAAGCAAAGAAACCAAGTTAAAATATCGGGAACAGGATGAATTGCTTCGAAATGATATCGCAAAATTGATCGAAACTGACTTGAACAAAGAGGTAGATGCAATTATTAGAAACGACAAAGCTCAAAGTGAAATCCACCACTATGAGAATATTGGCAAAATAGAAAAGGCAGATGAACTAAAAGTGTCTCTTGAAAATAAATATGCCTCTTATAAATCTAAAAATAATCTTACTGCAACTCTCCTAGCATCTTGGGATCCATATAATCAAAATACTTCATCTGTTTTTTTTGACAAAGAATGGATGTTTGATATTAAAGATGGCTTTGATATAGTAATTGGAAACCCACCCTACAGACCGATCCAAAAATACGGAGCTGAAGTCAAGGAGGAATGGTCAAAACAAGGCTTCACAACTTATTCGAACTCTGGAAACATTTATTTTTTGTTCTATGAAAAAGCGTTAGATATTACAAAAGCAAATGGTTCTGTCATGTTCATTACCTCCAACCAATGGATGCGGAATGCTGCAGGCGAACCACTTCGCAAATTTTTTCTTTCAAAGTATTGTGCGGAAATTCTAATTGATTTTAGAGGCACAGATATTTTCGAAAATGTAGCTGTTCTTTCAAATATTTTACTAGTATCAAATAAGAAATGTAATCATGCACTTGTAGCTTGTGATCTGAGTACTATTAAAAGGAACTACCGAGAGGGTATACATCAAATTATAAATGACAATACGATTATTCTTAAAAACTTGTCAAACGAATCATGGCTAATTTTTGATAAGTCCAAACACGAAATGAGAGAAAATGTCATTGCATTGGGAAAACCTATAAACGATTGGAATATTGATATTAACTACGGCATAAAAACAGGCTTTAACGAAGGGTTTTATTTGAATGAACAAGAAAAAAATCATTTAATTACATTAGATAACAAAAATGCTGAGATTATACGCCCCATGTTAAGAGGAAAGGATTTGGTCCGCTATTCAATTGATTTTGAAAAGGTGTGGCTAATTTTTTCAAGACGGGGGATCAATATCGACAAATATCCTTCTATCAAAGCGCATCTTCATAATTTCTATCAAGATCTTAAGCCCAAAAGTAGCTCAAAAGAACAACATGGTAGGAAACCGGGAAAATATGAATGGTATGAAATTCAAGATTCAGTAAACTATTACAAGAAGTTTGACGAGCCTAAAATGATTTTCATGAACATGTCAAAGGATTTAATTTTCTCCTATGACCCGAAAGGCGAATTTTTGACCAATCAAAAATGCTTTATTGTTACAGGAAAATACATTAGATATTTGACAGCTTTCTTTAACTCTAAATTGTTTAGCTATTTCTTTAAGGATAATTTTCCCGAATTATTAGGAGATGTACGAGAGGTCAGTAAAGTTTATTTTGAAAAAATTCCTGTTATACAACCGGAAGATTCAATTGTTTTGCGGCATATCGAGCAATTAGTTGAAATAATAGTGTTTATCAAAATGAATTTGCTGCAAAAAATTTCCAATCTTGACGAAATAATTCAAGGGATCATCATTGAACTATACTTCTCCGGCCATATGAAAGAACGTGGGATCGATGTTATTAGTTTTGTTCAGCAGGATATGAATAGTATAATAGAGGATAAGGAATTTGAAAACTTATCCGATTCAGAAAGGAAAGAGGTCATCGACCAACTTCACGCAAAATGGAACCACCCAGATAACGAGGTACGCAATCGAATCAAACTTTTTGCCGTAAGAAGTCCTGAAATTCTAAAACCAATCCTCGAAAGCTAGTGAAGAGAATAAAAGAAATACGAATTCAAAATTTCAAGGCATTTCAACAGGAGCAATCTTTCAAGATTGACGGAAAACATGTACTGATATACGGAAATAATGGTTCTGGTAAATCTTCATTATTCTGGGCTCTCTATACGTTTCTACAAAGTAGTATAAAGGAAAATAATCAAGTAGCGAAGTATTTCAAAAAATACATTGTATCGGATAAAAGTACCCATCAGACATTGAAAAATGTGTTTGTGGATGAGAATGAGGACTCATTCATTAAACTCACGGCAGTTGATACAGAAAGCAAGATTGAGTCTATATACAAAATTTCACATGAGATCATAGATACAAACCAAGATTCTGACACGCTTATCCAAGAGTTGAATTTGGCCAGCGACTTTATAAACTATAAACTACTCCAAAATTTTTACAGAGCGTCTCATAAGCAGGAAGTAAATCTCTGGCCGGTCTTCGAACGTGATATTTTCCCATTTTTGACAGAAGGAACACGAAATTGGCTTGACGACATTGTCCGCGCTCCAACAATAGACGTACCTCGTTCAGCAAAAGGAGTTGCAGTTTCCCGGTCTCCCAAGGCACAATATGAAGAACAAATCCTCGCCTTAAATAACAAAATTGAAAACCTTTTAACTGAAATTTCTGGCTACGCCAACAACTTTTTGAAGGATCATTTTTATGAAGGGAAGGATGTAGTGAGAATCAATTTGAGTTTTGACAAAAAATTCAAATTTGATTTGATCAAAGATAGAATTTGGGATACTAACAATGAGGCCAGGCGTCATGATCAGCTGCACATTAAACTTGGCGTAGAGATTTATGACGAAAGAAGAGATGAAAAATGGCAAACTATACAGCGTGTACAATCCTTTCTAAATGAGGCGCAGTTAACACGTATTGCCGTCGCAATACGTATCGGTGCCCTTCGAACCAGGCCGTTAGCAGCCGCACAGTTTAAGATTTTGGTGCTGGACGATATGCTTATTAGCTTAGATTTATCTAATCGGATGGACATTGTCCGAATAATTCTCAACAAAGAAGAGAAAGAAGATTTAAAATTCTTTGATGGCTTTCAAAAATTCATTTTTACACATGATAAGGGCTTCTTCAATTTAATCCGGAGAAATACTGACGATGGAGATTGGGTCTATTTTGATTTCAATAAAGATGAAAATAAAAATGACTCACCAATAGTCAAAGAATATGAAAGCCCGTTGCAAATGGCAATGAAAAACTTCGAAAATAACGAGTTCGAAAACGCTGGTAATAATCTGCGGCTTGAAGCTGAGGCGATTTTTACGTCATTTCTGGATCCAAACATGAAAAATGTCAATAAGGAGTTTACAACCCTCAGAAACAAGATAAATGAGTCATACAACCTTGTTTTTGCCGAGAATTACCAGAAATTCAAGAGAATTTTCATTAGAGACTGGGATTTAGCAAAGTTAAGTAAGATCAGTACTGATTTTGACCAAGACCCAGATTTAACCAATGGGGAGAAAGCTCGACTCAGATCAATACAAAGGAGTTTGTATCAACTTTTCATCCAAATGAATAGTCAAAATAACTTACGAGAGAGAGTTGTTGAAGATATAAGCGAAATACTTGATAGAATCCTAAATCCTGCTTCTCACCATTCCGAGAATCCGTTGCATAGAGCAGAACTTAAGGACGCAATCGAGAAAGTAAAAGCACTAAAGCAACATTTGTAATGTATGCATCCATGATGTTGTGTCGAAGTATTAAAAACCTTCTTCCAAAAACGTACAATTATTCAGCCATGATAGTCATAACCGAAGGACTAAGTACTCCATTGAAAACGCATATCAATAAATGCTGAAGCCAAAGCGTCAGCATTTATTGAAACTGATTGTAACCTTCCTAACTCTTCGTACTTTTGACATAATCCGGAAATCTCGCTTTCAGTAAATACATATCCTCACTATCTGGAGAATTCGGAGCCACTGATCACCCTAATTAGGAAATTGAGGACAGGTCTTTTCGGTTGGAATTGACCAGTGTAAGTAAATGATTGATAAATATTTAGCACATGGCGAGTAATAGTCTGTTGATGGTCAATCTGCGGATTTTCCCCACTTTTGGTAGTGAAAATAAATCTCTGCATCTTGAATTTCTGACGGGTAGCCTTATAGCTTAGAATTAAGCATCTTTTTAGAAGGAAATTATCTCCTTAATAATTTACCACCTAAAGTGGGGAAGAACCAATCTGCCACGGAATCATATGGCCAACGCGTCCGAATTCACCACTATCTGTACATAGAGCGTGTTATTTGGTAAGGATTAATATGGACCTGTCATTAAATATAGATTTTCAATAAGTCACAATCAATCTTGTGAGAATTGTTGCAGTTGGACTGATTTTTAAGTATATTTAATACTTAGTTATTGCAGATTCAATATTGGTGAGTGATTCGGTGAGTTGAGAATTAGTATTGAT
Source organism: Dyadobacter sp. HNCC25DJ184 (assembly GCF_056895215.1). Classification (NCBI taxonomy): domain Bacteria; kingdom Pseudomonadati; phylum Bacteroidota; class Cytophagia; order Cytophagales; family Spirosomataceae; genus Dyadobacter; species Dyadobacter sp. HNCC25DJ184. Next base: position 16,701 of record NZ_JBXHAQ010000002.1, read on the forward strand.
GTTTAAGCTTTGATTTACAGTTGTTTATGATTTTTGATGTGATCCCAGCGGGATCACTTGAAGAAATAACAAAAAGCATCAAAAGCCTGCAAATCAACAGATTAGCAGGCTTTTAGTAATTTTAGACCTCGTTGGAGTTATTTGATGGAACTTTTAGAGGCACTTACAATACGTGCGGTTGCAGGAACGGCCATTCAAAGCACAATACGATAAAATCCTACCGTAGCCTCTTGATGTGCGAAAGTATCGCCATTGAACAATGTCACAGATAGTATCAGAAGGCAAGGAAAGATGCTAAACGAGACAAGGTTTTTCTCACCTACCTTTATAAACCAAAATAATTAAATTAGGAGATACAACATACTAAATTGCTTTTCAAATTGATAAATTTGGCGATCGTTATCACACCTTAGGCTGTGATCCATTGACTAGTAGCCTCTTCCTAAATGAAATTCGAGAAACATCTTCCTTTTGAACAATTAAGACCCTACGTAAAATATTTAGTAGTGTCGGAGAATGAACTGGAAAATGAATACAAGGTATTGCCTTCCTCCGGTTTGGTTATGGGATTTCAATACAAAGGGCAGCTGGCCACGATCACGGGGACGACCGAAAACCGGCTAGCCTCGGCTGGAATCACCGGGATTTCAGATAGCTACAGAATCTTTAAAAATACACCACATATAGGCACCGTCCTTGTGTATTTTACGGAAACCGGATTTGCACATTTCGCCACTCTTCCTTCAAATGAATTATTCAACCTTAGCATTTCACTGAACGAAATCTTTGATAAGAGCAGTGTAGACAAATTGGAAGACAAAATGGCATTCGCTGTTACCGATATACGGCGTTTGCAACTCGTTCAGCAGTTTTTGCTGGAGCATATCAAGGATATTCATACCGACAAACTGATCATAGAAGCCGTAAAGCTCATCTATCAAAGTAAGGGAACCATCCGAATAAAAGAACTGAACGAAAAACTATTCATCAGCCCAAGTCCATTTGAAAAACGGTTTAGAAAAATAGTCGGCACAACACCCAAAAAGTTTGCTTCAATCGTTCGTTTCAATGCTGTACTTGATAATCTGAACAACACGAAGTCACTGACAGAAATCTGTTACGAAAACAATTTTTTCGATCAGGCACATTTTAGCAAAGATTTCAAACAGTTTACCGGCGACTCACCCGAGAACTTCAAACGCTTTCTGTAATAAACGATTTTTTACAATCACGGGGATTTCATCTGCTTCATCTTTGCATGGTAGTCTTAAAGCAATGATGATAGTAATCTCAAACGCAACCTTCATTTTGGAAAACTTGAACATCATTGCTGCATGAAATTCAACCAATCGTTTAATCATTAAAAAGCACGAAAAATGTTCACACTGGAACAAATCAAATTAGCTCACAGCAAAGTAAAGTCCGGCGCAGACTTCCCTGCGTACATTCAGGATATCAAAAAATTAGGCGTTGTTTCTTACGAAACCTTTGTAGCAAACGGCAATTCCAGCTATCAGGGAAGTCATCATTTCGAGGTATCAGGTGGCGCGAGGTATAATCCTTTGGAAATAGCCGAAAGTTCTGACGCAGCGCAGTTTAAGGCAGACCTGAAAGCGCATCAGGAGGGCAAAACAGACTTCCCCGCTTTTTGTGTGCAATGTGCCGCATCAGGCATTGAAAAGTGGGTAATCAGTATGGAAAAAATGAGCTGTACATATTACGACATGGCAGGTAGTGAAATACTGGTCGAACAAATTCCAGGTTAAATCTTTCCCGACACCAAGAATAATTGACCAGAAAATGCGTCCCTCAAAATAAATTGAACCTGATAAGAATCAGTTCAAGATTCTAAGTTTACGTACTTGAACGCATCCCGCGTAATAATGCGCACGTTTTCTGACAGCTCGTCAAGGTTACAGCTTTTTTGAGCCAGCACCAGGCTTCCGGATGCCTTATTTTCAAACAATTCCATCCTTAACGCTGTTTCGTGGTGCTCTATGTGACCGGTCAAACTCTCGAAGGTAAGTGACGCCTGCTCTCTTTGAACACCCAGATGGAAAGATCCAAAGGCTTTCCAGCCGTTGATAGCCTTTAAGCTGAGTTTAATTTCGTAGGAAGTGTCGGTGCTAGTTATAATCGGAACTTAGGTAGTTGGGATCGGATATATTGACAAAGGGCTTGCAGTTCGCAAGCCCTTTGTAGATTAGGCAATTTCAATCAGTCTTGGTTCCTTTTGCTTTGCGTGCTCTTTCTTTGGGATGGTTAGGCAAAGCAGTCCGTAATCATATCGGGCGGCAATGCCGCTGTCGTCCACGACATCCTTTGGCAGGACAAAGCTACGCTGGAAGGACTCGTAACTGAACTCTCTCCTGCTATAGCCATCCTCCTCACTTTTCTGCTCCTGCTGTTTATGGGACCGTATTGTGAGTGTGTTGCCGTCCAGTTCGATCTTGAAATCACTTTTATCCATACCGGGCGCTGCCATTTCCACTTCGAAATGCTCACCTGTTTCGCGGATGTTGACTAACGGCACCGTAGTGCTAGTTGGTGAATAGTTACTGTTGTCCCAGTTAAAACGTTCGCGGCCAAAGAAATCGTCGAACAGCGCTGGGAATGCTGAGGGCATTAGCCCATTCCTTTTGATGAGTGACATAATTAACCTGTTTTTAAGAGTTAAACAATACTAGTCAGCTTGTGCTTTTACAGCCAAAACCATTTTCAGCAAATCAAAGGTTATGCCAGCAAGCCGATGTCATATTTTCTTGCGGTACTCTGTCAATTTTTCAGAAAAAACAGCGGTGATCCTGTCATTTTTCCAGCGAAGGAAAGACAGATTTTCTCGTCAGCGTGACTGAGAGGCTATTTTTGCTATTGATGGTATTGTCTCCGGAAATGTTTCAAAAAATTACATGTGACAACCTTTCAGGGTTATACCCGCGCAGAAAATATTCCTCTCTTGATTGCCCAAACAATTGCCATTATGGGCTAAAATGTTTCAGCGATGAAAAGAACGATAACGAGATCTTAGAAAGTCGAAGTACCGACATTGATATAGCTAACTACGCTGATCAAAAACAGAACAACGAAGTGGTGACACGGCCTTTTCTAAAGTACCCGATTTACATTCATCCAATAAGAACTTCTACAGCAACTCTTCCTTGAAATTCCTCTAATACATTCTTCATAATTCTATACAATGTAGAATTTTTTTTATCGTTTGTATTATTTATACTAGTATATGAGATTATATTCGTAGAGTTTTTTCTAAAAAAAGTTTAAATTAGGTAATTAATTTGCACATAAGTACATGATTATACTATGACCTGGGATTATAAGCATATTGCAAAAGTATTGGGTTGTGTCCTTTGGTTCAGTTCATTCACAGTTTATGGCCAAAATGGAATTGTAGTCACAAAACGCACTGCGCCTGTCGGAATAGTTAGTTTTTCGTCATCGTCAGTGGTGACCGGGATTAGCAATTCCAAACATATAGACGGGTATGTCAAAAAAAATGGCACTGCATCTTTCACATTTCCCGTAGGCGATAACGGTATATATCGTCCTTTTGCCGCCGCTGGTGACGCCACAATTGGAGCCTATTTTAAAGAAAATGCCAACAGTGTTGCTATTCCATCCGGCGGGCCGTTTACAACTTCAAACATAGATGCGACGATCGCCGAGGTGAGTACTGCTGAGTTTTGGGACATCAACGGCGCAAATTCAACGCAGATAACCCTAACATGGAATGACGCTAGCGGAGTATCAGCTCTCACAGGTGGCAAACTGGATAGACTTACAATAGTTGGCTGGAATACGAATAGTTCACAATGGCAAGAAATCGGTTCAAATGTTGATGCATCGTCATTATTGGGCGGCTCAAGCAGTCTCACTTCAGGATCGATTACCACGTCGTCGGCCATTGTGCCAGATAATTTTAGTATTTATACCCTCGCGGCGACTCCTGCAGACGCCCTGCCTGTAACCCTGGTTAGTTTTAAAGCACTTCTAAACGAAGCATTGCACGTCGCGCTCAATTGGGAGACGAGCTTTGAGGATAACAGCGAGCGATTCGGTATCGAGCACAGCATGGATGGCAAGTCATGGACTACAATAGGAAGTGTCAGTGCCACTGGTGAAAGTACCAATAACGTCGCATATAGCTTTGTTGATACACATCCTCTCGATGGAGAAAACTTATACCGACTAAAAATGATCGACAAGGATGGCTCCTTCACATACAGCGGGATCGAGGGCATAGCTATTCGTTTGGATGAAATTACGTTGTATCCTAATCCCGTATCAGACAAGCTCTTTTTGAAAGTTCCTAAGCACTCCGATGTAAAAGAAATAGTTGTAAGAGACTTGTCTGGAACCCGGGTTTACAGCACCGTAGTTTTTCCATCTGCTGGAATGGATGTAAAGCGTATCGCCCCTGGAATATACATGATTCAGATACTTATGAAGAATGGTAGCTCGTCCGCAAACAAAATTTTAGTTACTAAATAATTTTGCCAGAAACTATATGGCTTATTTGAACACATACACCACTCAGTTGACAGCTCAAACTGCAGGTCATTTGTTGCGACGTGCAACATTTGGCCCAACAAACGATGAAATTGATGATTTTACGGGAAAAACTGCAAACCAGGCGGTCGACATATTAATTAGTAACGCATCCTTCCGAGCCTCTCCGCCCCCACCCGTTGAAATGGTTGAGTCAAGACCGGATTCCGGGCAAGAGTTTTTGACAAAGCCATTTAATGGAGGCCGCACCTACGAATACTTTTTGTTTATCCGTTACTGGTGGATCGGATTAATGACAGAGCAGAACGGACATCCATCGATTCTTGAAAAACTCACGGCATTCTGGCAAAATCACTTTGTAGTAACTCACTCTTCAACAGGAGATTATAGATTCACAGACCGCTATTTAAGGTTTTTACGCGACAATGCCACAAGCAATTTTCGAACACTCGTGATTGGCATAACCAAAGATCCCGGAATGCTGATATTCCAGAACGGAAACGAAAATAGTAAGGAAAGTCCCAATGAAAATTATGCACGCGAGCTTCAGGAGCTGTTTACGGTCGGTCAAAAAGATTTTGCAGGCAATGCAAACTATACGGAACAGGACGTCAAGGAGGCAGCAAGAGTTTTAACGGGCTGGCAGGTCTCAAATTTATGGGTTGAGGGGTCCACGTCTTTTGGATCTTTCTTTACCGCCTCTCGCCATGACACTACAAATAAGTCCTTTTCCCAAAAATATTACAATACAACAATCACTGGAAGGAGTGGCTCAACCGCTGGCGAAGATGAACTCGCCGATTTGACAACCATGTTGCTTAATCATCCCCAAACTCCCCGATTTATATGCCGGAAACTGTATCGATGGTATGTAAATCCCAATGTAACCCAGGAGATTGAAGATAATGTTATTATACCCCTGGCGGATTTTTTCGCAGGATCGGAAAACAATTATGCAATCGTGCCGGTGTTAAAAAAGCTTTTAACCAGCGACATCTTCTTTGAGACCAGAAATGTGGGTTCTCTGGTAAAATCACCCGCCGAGTTCATGATTGGGATGCTGAGGCACCTGAACCAACCTGTACCTGATATTACTACACAATATGCGGCATTTAGAAGAATGATGGAGTTTCAGGAATGGGGAATGAGCAAAATGCAATTGAGGTTTCTGGATCAACCACTTGTTTTTGGTTCGGTTCCTTTTTATCAAACCGGATATTCTAAGAATTGGATAAACGGAACTACGATTGGACTACGCGGCTCGCATACTGATGCCATGGTATATCCATGGCTGGATATTCTTCCAGGAACAAAGCTTGGTATTAGCTTCGGGACTTGGTTAAAACAAATACAGCCCAACTTTGACGACGTGACCGGAACACCGGCGATATCATGCGAAGAATTACTCGCTGGATTTACCAAAAATCTCTTCGCTATAGAATTACCGCAGCCGCAAAAGGATTTTTTGATTGATAAGATCATGATGAGAAGCGTTCCAAGAGAATCCTGGAAGTTTGAAATGAATGCCTATAGAAGGGATCCAACTAATGCCAATGCACGAAATCCCGTATTCTGGCGTTGCGAGCCGCTTATGAAGTACATCTTTCGAATGGCCGAATATCAGCTGTTTTAATATAAAAAAAATGAAAAGACGACAGTTTCTCACAACAGCCTCCTCCATGTTATTACCAGTAATGGTGGACGGATTTGGAGTAAAATCCCTGGCCAAAAATTCAGTTTTAGTTCAGTCGTTAATGAAAACAGCTGCATTGAATTCAGACAGAGTCGTTGTAATCGTTTATTTAAACGGTGGGAATGACGGACTGAATACGGTGATACCGCTCGAATATTACTCGGAATATATGGGCTTGCGAAGCAACATTGCCATTCCTGAAAATAAGGTACTGAAGCTATCGGGAAACCTTGAAACAGGATTGCATCCGGCGATGACAGGTATGAGGGATATGTATAACGAGGGTAAATTATCAATAATACATTCTGTTTCGTATCCTAATCCAAACCAGTCCCACGTTCGATCGTCTGATATATGGATGACTGGTGTGGATGCAAATCAAATTTCCCCCTCCGGCTGGGCTGGTAGATATCTTGAGAACCGTTTTTCGGGATATCCTCAAAATTACCCGAACGAAGAAATGGAAGATCCCCTTGCTGTTCAGATTGGATATGTAGGAAGCACAACCTTATTGGGAAATAACCAATCCATGGGAATTACACTAAGTGATCCTGATAGCTTTTATCAACTCATTGGATCTCAGACCCCCGACCAAAACGATCTCCCATGTTGTGACGCAGGAGATTTGATTGCCTATGTGAGGGAACAACAACTTCTTGCGGTAGGATATGCAGGCGAAATAAAAGCTGCCGCCAGTGCAGGTCAGAATATGGCCGACTACCCACCTACTTCTGCGGCAAATAATCTGGCAGAACAATTAAAAATCGTAGCTCGCCTGATTCATGGAGGTTTAAAGTCCAAAATTTACTACGTAGAAATGGGCGGTTTCGACACACATGCAAAACAGGTGGAAACCAGCAATACAGAGGGTGTTCATGCAGATTTGCTGAAAAAAGTTTCAGATGCAATATCAGCATTTCAAAAAGACCTGAAACTGCAGGGCACTGAGGACAAGGTAGTTGGGATGACATTTTCTGACTTTGGACGAAGGGCGACATCCAACGGTTCAATGGGTACTGATCATGGCGTCGGCGCGCCGATGTTTGTTTTCGGGACAGCCATGAAAAGGCAGGTAATCGGAACAAATCCGGATCTTGTCAATGGTTTGCTACCAGTAAATCCACAATCGTGGGAAACAAGCCGTGATATTAAAATGCAGATCGATTTTCGCAGGGTTTATTCAGATATTCTTAGCGACTGGTTTGGCACACCTCCGTCAACAACGAACGATTTGTTGTTTTCGACCTTCAAAACAACATCCCTTTTTTCTGACACAGTTCAAACGCTCGCGTCGGGTGCGTGGGCAAACCCGGAAATTTGGTCGAATGGACGTACTCCGACGGCTACTGAAAAGATCATTGTCAATGCAGGTCATGTGATTGACGTGGGACAAAATATAAATGCAAAGTATCTAGAGGTTAACGGCGAACTCAGATTTCTGGGAGATTTCAACGTAAATATCACTGGCTGACTTGTTTACTCCACAGAGGTCGAAACTCCTGAGTAATTTGACGAACCAAATATTGAGGTCTGTATCGGGGTCTGTATTTTAAAGTGGAAGAATCTGTCTAATTTTAAACCCACTTTGAAAGAACAAGAAACCTGAGGTCACTATATGAAAAAAATAGGATTTTTATCGTTCGGGCATTGGGCCAACCATCCTGCTTATAAGGCCAGAACAGCGGGTGACACCTTGCTCCAATCGATTGACCTTGCTGTGGCTGCCGAAGAAATCGGCTTAGACGGCGCTTATTTTCGAGTGCATCATTTTGCAGCACAGCTAGCCTCGCCATTTCCGTTACTTTCGGCTATTGGCGCCAAAACAAGCAAAATAGAGATCGGAACGGGGGTGATTGACATGCGTTATGAAAATCCACTGTATATGGTGGAGGATGCGGGCGCTGCGGATCTGATATCCGGAGGACGATTGCAATTGGGAATCAGCCGAGGGTCGCCGGAGCAGGTAATCGACGGCTGGCGCTATTTTGGATATGAACCGGCCAACGGAGAAAGTGATGCAGATATGGGTCGTCGCAAAGCATTGGAATTCCTTGACAAGCTAAAAGGTGCTGGATTTGCCAGGCCAAATCCATATCCGATGTTTCCGAACCCACCCGGCTTACTGCGTGTGGAGCCATATTCGGAAGGCCTGCGGGAACGTATTTGGTGGGGTGCCGCCTCTAATGCCACTGCCGTTTGGGCAGCCGAAAACGGAATGTACCTTCAAAGTTCTACCTTGAAATACGACGAAAGCGGCAAACCGTTTCATGTCCAGCAAGCGGAGCAAATCAGGTTATACAAAGAAGCATGGAAAAAAGCGGGACACCAGCGTGAGCCAAGGGTTTCGGTGAGTAGGTCCATTTTTGCACTGGTATCTGATCAGGATCGATATTTTTTCGGGCAGGAAGGCACCGGCAGCGATAAAATTGGGATGATTGAACAAGACAAACGGGCGATTTTTGGTAGAAGTTACGCTGCAGAGCCGGATCAACTTATTAAAGAATTGGCTGAGGATGAAGCCATTCAGGAAGCAGATACGGTACTTTTGACAATCCCCAACACTCTAGGAGTTGATTACAATGTACATCTACTGTCTTCAATCTTGAAATATGTAGCACCCGGACTAGGCTGGCGTTGAAAATGCTTACGATCAAGCTATAAAGGATTTTGCCAATTGCCTCGACCCGGGGAAAGAAACAATAGTTAACTTGCTTACTTACAGCGATTTAACTATTGTTTCTTTGTAGCAATTTCACTCGCACTTCATGAGCGCTTTTAGTTAAATGGATATGAACGTTGAAAGGCAAATCGAACAGTACATAACCAGTCTGCCTGAATCAAAGCGCGGTGAAATGCGGGAGTTGCACAAGCTCACGCTTCAAGTTTTGCCAGGTTGTAAGTTATGGTTCGACAATGGTGTGACGAGCGAAGGTAAAACGGTTGCCAACCCTACCATTGGTTATGGATTCCAAACCATCAAATATGCTGATGGTAAGACCAGGGATTTTTTTCGAATTGGTTTGAGCGCCAACAAAACCGGAATTTCTGTATATATACTGGGCATCAAGGATAAGACATATTTAACCCAAACGTACGGAAAACAACTAGGTAAAGCGAGCGTGACCGGCTATTGCATCAAGTTCAAAACGATTGAAGATATAAATACAGATGTGCTGGCAGCTGCGATACGATATGGAGGTGGGCAACAGCATGAAGCTGAGCAAATTAAATAGGTCAACCCTAAACGAAAGAACGTGCCGCACCTGAATAAAGTTGAAATCGCAGATACTCCAGCGGTGTCTTTCCGGTATAGGATTTGAAATCTTTCAGGAAGTGGTTCGAATCATAGTATCCGTTGGATACCGCTATTCGCATCAGATCGATTTCTTTGCTTCCCATCAGCTCAACGTAGGCATGAATGAAGCGCTGGAGTTGAATGTACTCCTTGGGAAGAAGTCCGATATTTTTCGCAAAATTCCTTTCAAGCCACTTATAGTTTACGCCGACGTCTTCGGTCACATTTCGTACAGAGCTGTTTCCCCTAACCTTGTGGATATGGTCCAGCGTTTTCCGTAAGGTTTGAGAGGTACTGGGCGCTGTGAAAGCATCCTGGAGATACACTTCAACGAATGCCGTCTTTTCTTCAATCGATATGCATTTGAAAAACTCACTAATTCTGAATTGATTGCTTGCTGCAATAAGTTCAAATGGGGCAATTGGGTTAGATCTGAAATACTGGGCGTCTAAACCAAAAAGCTTGAAAAAAGCATCTGGGTGAAACCGCACGATAAAAACCTGTTCAATATCGTTATTGAAGGTGATATATACATTCTTAATTAAACCCGCACTTGCCCATGCGGTTTTGACTTGAAAGGTCTCGCCATCTGCTGACACCGTCACCGCATCTTCGCGATTTTGTAAAAATACAAGCACAGGAAATCCATCATTGAAGATCAGATGGGTATCGTTTCCAGCGTCTTTCGAGAAAACATAAAATCCTTCGATTACGGATTCAAGCTCCATTGAAGGGCTAATTCTATATCCGTTTTCATTGAACTCCCGTAACTGTATCTTTTTCAGGTAATCAATTGGCATGGTACAAATTTACGGGAAATGTTAACAGCCAAAGAATTTAACCGTGTCTAATATTTACTATGAGTACAATTTAGATGCACCTAGCTTTGTGAAAAACTGAATGAAATTGGCGGATGATTATAAAAACTAGTGAAGAACTTCAAGGTATAAAAAGAGTGAGTGATGCTGTTGCACAGACCTTGCAAAAAATGAAAGCATATACTCAAATAGGCATGTCGACCAAAGAAATCGACGAATATGGAAGACAACTTTTGGAGGATCTTGGTGCTAAGTCTGCGCCATTTGAAACATATGGTTTCCCCGGATATGCCTGCATTAGCGTCAACGAAGAGTTTGCACACGGCGTTCCTTCGGATAAAGTGAAACTGAAAAATGGCGATATCATTAATATAGATGTTTCCGCGGAATTAAATGGCTTCTGGTCTGACAATGGCTGTTCGTTTATAGTGGGCGAGGATATTCAGGCGTTGCAACATTTGGTAGATACTTCAAAATCGATATTATTAGATGCGATTTCTCACATCAGTGGCGGCATAAGAATTGCTGATATTGGAAAACTAATAGAAACCAAAGCTAAAAAATCCGGATATACCGTCATCAGAGACTTAGGTGGCCATGGCGTGGGAAGAAGTTTGCATGAAGCACCCGAAGCAATCATGAATTTTTACGACCGCGATGACACAATCAGGCGTTTCAGAAAGGATTCGATTGTGGCCATTGAAACTTTCATTTCCACCAAGTCTTCATTTATCGAAACCGCCGCGGATGGCTGGGCTTATTCTGGCAGCAAAGGCGGATTTGTGGCACAACATGAACATACAATAATGGTAACATCGGGGAAACCGATAATTTTGACGGCTGGAAATGGAATATAACTGATGGTTGCTTGCAATTTAGCGATATCGCTAAATTGCATCTCAAATATTTTCAGATGATATATGCTTATGAAGCTGAAAACTAATGGAGTTACAAATCCCTCCAGCAACACATACATCATCGGCAACGGTGTGATAGCGAAGGCTTTGGCTGTTGCATTGTCAGTAGCCGGAAAAGATGTGACTATTCTCCGCGGTTCTGTCGATGAGCAAGCTGTTACCTTTGAAGAAATTCAGGTGGAAATAGCCGGATCTGTATTTGCCGCCAATATCCAGGTCAGCTCGATCAATCACTATGAAAAGCTTGATGGGATTGTATTACTAACCAATAAATCGTTTGGCAATTCCCAGTTAGCTAGTAAGTTGAAAGACAAAATCGGGGATTCTGCGATTGTTTTTCTACAAAATGGTTTGCATATAGAAAACAGTTTCATTGATGAGGGATTCACCAATTTGTACAGATGTGTTTTGTTGGCAACCAGTGAGTCTATTGGCGAAAATAAGGTTAGGTTTAAACTTGTAGCGTCGTCGCCGATCGGCCCGCTGAATGGATCTGACGAAGATCTGAAACATATTGTCGAGCACCTCAACACCGATCTTTTTTCTTTTCGGTCAGAGCCGGATATCCAGCCAATTATTTGGAAAAAGGTTATCAGCAACTGCGTTTTCAACTCCATCTGCCCCCTTTTAGAAACTGATAACGGGATATTCCAGCGTAATGAAAAAGTTCTGGAAATTGCAAAAACGGTCATCCGCGAATGTCTGGCTGTCGCAAGGTATTATAACATCGAATTGACAGAAGATGACGTGCTTCAAAATGTGCTAATGATAAGCAAAGCTTCAGATGGCCAAAAGATTTCCACATATCAGGACATACTAAACAAACGGCAGACCGAGATAGAATCATTCAATTTTGCCATCGAAGGAGCAGGAATTCAAGCCGGAAATATCAGTGTTCCAACTACATCGCTCTTAGGAGAACTGACGAGAATCAAATCAGACTTGACTAGGAATGAACAATGATTTTGGCGATTTCCCTTCGTAATGGATGAAACGTTAAATCGCCTGGAAATGAAATTCGAGTTTCAATCGCGTCTCATTTCCAGGCAGTATGTCATATATTAAAATGCATATTTGACCATTAGAACAAGATCGGTCAAAGTATCCAATTCAGCTTGTGAGTCAATCGAAAGCGTAAACTGTGTATCTGCTTCAATAGCACCGTTTGGCGTATTTCCTGTCCATAAGCCCCAGAGTTCGCCGTTTACAGGCACTGCCGCTGCATTAATTTTAAGGGTAACGGCAGCGGAAGCTTTGGCGATAAATCTAACGTGATCGATATTACCTCCGCCCAATGCCTGCACAAAATATGGCAATCTGTCTTTCGATATGGTGAGCTTGACAGTTTTGTTACGTTTAAACGAATGCCATTCATTTGGCATATCCTGCCTCATATTCAATGCTATATGCAAGCCGGACTCTGATCCGATTTGTTGTCTGATCGCTTCCAGTCGATCTGTCAATGTACCTTCGGCCAACGTTTTCAGACTGCTTCCACCTTCACGGGAAGTATACTTGATCGTCAATATCGCATCGGAAAGCGAGTCGTAATTAAATTGTTTTGCAACGGTTGGATTGGGCAATTCAAGTCGCCATGAGCTGATGGCACCACATCCTTCGAACGGCAAATACCTTTCGTCCCGGAAATTCAATTCAAAGAGTCCGCTGTCATTTTGCGCGTTACTTGTCGCAACCGACTGAATTGCCCCGACATTATATGTAAATCGTTCATCACCAGGCACCTCGTCGTAACCGGCCGCAGTATTGGCATTCTTTCGGTACCGGTTGTTGACCAAAGAAAGTTTAGCACTAACAGAAGTATATGGCCCGGCGATGCAAGGCAGACTGATACTCACTGATTTAATCCGTCTGAAATATTGTCCTGCAAAATCCATATCATAAAGTGCTTCCGGCACTTCGAAGTCGCATATGCCTGTATTCCGTAATTTTACCAACGCCAACGGGTCAAGCTGGGCGAGCGAAATATGTTTCGTGATTTCGTACTCACGTTTGTTTTTGTCAAGATAGCTTGTCTCCATGCGTTTGATATCATAGATGAGCTGATCGGCACTCTGGAGGCCCTTTTTCATACTATCCCAATATCCGTACGAAATGAAACTGTCGTCGTTAGCCAGCTCCAGCCGGTAGCTGCGTTCTGCTTTCTTCGCAAAATCGTGGGCGAGTTGATACGACTTGAAATACACCGAGCTAATCTGCCCTATCATCCAGTCATACAGCTCTCTATTGGTAAATTTGGAACGCATAAACTCGTCTGTTTTCCGCGCATTGTCAATTTGCAGATCCTGATTTTTCAGATCTGTTTCTGAAATTTCTTTCCTGATTTGCGCCGCGTCGATCTGCTTGTCGATACTGTTTAACTCCTTCAAAGCCAGTCTTTCCTGCAACTTCCAATCATCAAACCGACGATCATAACCACCCAAAGTTGCTGCCCTGCTCGCTTCAAAAGAGGCCACTGTACTCAGCACACCCAATATATCAGCCGCAATATTGGTTGCTCCGGAAATTGCCGAGCCACCAAGTTGCAAAACCACCGATGGGGAACCACCAAAACCGGAAGCTCCCACATGAAACTCCGGTATCAAACGTAGCGCGCCTGCCACGGTTCTTACGATCTGAGCGGCTACCTGGTGGTCGTTTGCTTCACTCAGTTTATCCAGATTGAGCTGTTCTTTCGGGATAATTTTCTCTATATTTTTATAATAGGTATGACGCTCTTCGGTAACCAGCTTCGTCCTCTTCAGAACTTGGATCTGTTCGGCTGCTTCACTGATTTGCAGTTTCCTGATTTCGCGGGTTGCATTCAAAACCTTTATTTCCAGCTCGCTGCGCAGCAATGATAATGCCTCGGAATCCTTTTTCTCTAAAGCAGAAAGCAGCGAGCTGCCCAAACCACGTACCTCCTGTGCAAGTTCATTTGCTTTTTGAGCCAAAGTACTGAACCGGTAAAATGGTGCAGGCGCGTTAATCCCGGCCAGTATCGAAGATAAATCCAACCCCGAAGCCGCAGCCTTTACCAGCATAGCAGGATCGATCGGAGGGGCAAACAGCGCCAGGCTCCGTTCCACGCCATCGATATTCTGACAATGTCGTATTTTGAATAGCCGGTCTCCCACCCGATCCCAATATTCCAGCATTTTCTCATTGTTCGGAATACAGAAATAGAGCAGTGACAAAGTGACCGGCGGTGCAGGAAGTTCATTACCACCCTGAGGTAGCACCGAAAGATCAGGCAGAATATTTTCAAGCGCAATCAACGCATTGCTAAAACTGTCCAGCTTCGCTTCTATCTGGTTGTAGGTTTCATATGGTGGCTTCACAACCGGTGGAACAACGCGCGGTTTTGGCCCTAATAGTTTGTCTGCAAGTATATACATCTGGGTTGCCTGCGCAATGGACTCCATCGTATCCTGTCTGAACAGATTATCGCCCCATTCCGTCAGGTTATCGATATATTTCATGAGTAGCGCCTTTTGATAGGCTACTGGCCGGAATCGTGCAATCACGTCAGGTCTGAATGGCTTATTCCTCCATTGGTCAATAGCAAACTCCAGCTCTTTAATATCCGGATTAGATGCGTTCGACGTGGAGTACATGAGCGAGTCAATCCGCTGCGCTATATAATCGGCTTCCTGATTGAGATAAAAAGGTTTGGTTACCCAATACTTCTGCACGCCATTTCCGGGTAAAGCTCCGGTTGGATTGAATATGTAGCCAAACCACGACATCGCTTCTTCGAAACGCTGGTTTTTCGTCAGGCTTCCAGCAATATGCAAGGGTAGCCGATAGAACATATCCCAGTTGTACAAGCTATAGCTCCCGTCGCTTGTAAAATCCACATCTTCAATAGGATAGTCGTAAAGAAGCGATCCGTCGACCTGCTTATAGCTAGTTTTGGCGACGTTCAGCGGGTCGGGACTATAGTAGTTCTTAAAACTGAAATTCGTATTGACTTTTAGCTGCGTTTCCCGCTTCATCAGCCCCGGAATACCGTCTTTGTAAAGTATGGCTCGTAAAGTACAAACCAGCGGGTGATACATATTCTTGAATTGTTCACCATATACCAACCCTGCCTTCTCGAGTGCGGTTTTCAATTCCTCATCAAAATCAGGATTGCCGGTATTCCCGATCAGGAATTGCAGTATTGGCTGCAATGGCTTGTAGCGCGACATCTCCTGAATAATTGCCTGAAAATCGGGATCGGTCAGTATTCGGTCAATCGCTGCCTGCGCATCGGCTGGCGGCGTAGTCAAGAAATCACGCACGGTCTTTTTGAACCAATTAGCTATATCATCCAGCAATTGAAACAAATCCGATCCGGTCCTTTTTTCTTCATCGTTTAATCCCGTGACCATCGCAGAGGTGCCATCGGTAGTCTCCTTATAAAAGCCCGGAATGATGACATATGCATGCCAGCTGTCCTCCATAAAATAAGGCAGCATAGTCCCGAAAGGTAGCTTCCATTTTCCTTTCCTGTTGGAGGAGGTTCCAGCTGCCAGATTAAGCGCCATCGTAAATAACTGATATATAAGGCTCAATGTATCCAGCGCCGTCATTTGGTGCGGATAACTGATCCTGAACTGACCCGGTGTAAGATTTAGCAGTTTAAAGAAATCAAACGGCTTGACTCCGTTTTTCACCGCGAGATCGTCGGGAGCAATCGACGTGATTTCATTATAACGTTGTGTCCGCAATTGCGAATCTTTAAAATCGGGCAGGAAATCGGGGAAATAATCGTCTCCCTCATATGATTTTTCAGGATATCCTTTGCAACCCGATATATCAAAAACTCCATTTTTCTGATGCGTATCCACCCCGCCGGAATTCTGGCTGCTGAAAATATATATCTGATCTGACTCTTTCAGAAACAGCATATTATATTTCTCCCGTTCCAGCAAACTATAGTCGAGCGTATAAGTGGAGGGGGTTGATATACTGTCTTTTGACACCCGTTTCGGCTGCCATTTCTTATTACTATACTCACTGATAGCCAGCGTCATCACCAGTTTTTTCGCAGGGCGATCGGTATTCACATATGTACCCTGATCGGTACCTGCCGGGACTTTGGTTTGCTGATCGGGTTGCGCTTCTTCGGTAAACATCAACCAGGATAAATGCAGCCGATTGTTTCGAATAAAAGCTAGGACTTGATCTCCCTGAATGTCCAGTTCCACTTTTTCCCAGGCAGTCCACGAACGCTCTTTTTCAAACCGCCGGTAATAATATATCGCTGGATCCGCTCCTTTGGTACGGGCAAAAACGTGCATGGTTCGGGTCGGAACGTCATACCAGGTGGCTTTCACCTCAAGGAATGCGATGTTGTCCAGTTTTTCCAGATAGTTGCGGACAGAAGCTTCGGCGGTGTCGTTCGTGAGTTCATTTTGCTGCAATTCATTGATGAATTCTGTGAGCTGATAGGATTTGTCGTCAGCAAGGGTAACATCATACCAGTTTTCAGGATAAAGGAATATTTTGCGATTGGCCTCCCAGACCCGGTAGTTTTTCATCCATTGCCATTGGTTCCAGTTCGGATCATGGTCTATATCGGCAATTGCGTCGGGTTCGATACCCATCAAACATCGTTGCACAAAAAGTTGAATGCAATTATGTGCCAGCACAATACGAGATGAAGGCATGCAGGAACCCATTTCTACATCAACCAGGAAGTATTCATACAGGTCGTTCTCATTTTTTATATCTGGATTCGTCGCCAACAGATATGCAACCAGCGCATCCCGCTTTTGCGGACGAATTTTGTCCATAATCTCTTTTAACGTAATGAGCCAGGTATCTTCGTCATAGCGTGATTTGAGGTTGGTACGCACTGCCGCTACATCAGAAGCAGTCAACACTGGTTTGATATAATTCGCTATTTCTGAAATACTTGCGCTCAACTTTCGCATATTCTCAGCGGATTCCAGCAATCTCAAAAAATTGGGAATACTCTTATAATTGCTGCTATTAAATGCTGCAAAAAAGTATCCATCAATGGATATCAACGTTTCCTTGACGTGCCCGGTCAGAACGGCGATAGACTGCATCAAATCGTCCTGAGTAGTCCCAGCGGCGACGATCGCCTCCATTGTGCTATAAAATGTGACCGGTTTTTCCGGATCGGCAGGGTTGATGACCGGAGCCAAAGTCCTGGCCTGGCTCAGCAATTCCGAAAATTCTTTGAAAGCGTTATATGAAACCGCAGCCTGCCCGGTTGCAAAAGGAATGGCATCCAATTCAAACCATCCCAGTTGCTGGTTGTTTTTTAAAAACCAGGAGATCTGAACATTGTCAAGTTTTAGGGCAGATACCAGTGGGAAAAGCTTGTGCAGCAGCCGCAACGCATCATATTGTTTTTTAAAAGCCGCTTCCGAAATGGCGGGGAGAATTGGCAAAGGATGAGCCGCAGTTATATCACCAACATCGATCAATGAATTGCTCAATAACAGGTCGGACAATATGTCCGTTCCCGGAGCCGATTTCTTCAGCTTTGCTCCAGACAGTATTGCGTCTGCCAGGCCCGCGTCGGTCTTGAAAGATGCAGCTATTGCCGCCGATAGTAACCCTGGTTTTTCACTGGTGAAATTAAATCCTGAGATAGCAGCCAGCCAGGTTTTGATCAACGCTTTTTGCTCGGTTTCAATGCCCGGACCTGGAGCCGCGCCGAGCGTATTGAGTGCAGCTTTAATTGCAGTTACATCAAAAAGAGAAGCAATTTGTTTGTCATCAATAAACGTAAGTGCATTGGCCAGAGTAGTACCTGAATGTACTGTATATGTGTCGTCAACCCATTTATAGGCCCATTTCCTATCCACAAAATTGAGCAGTATATTCACGTCAGCTTCCTGCAAAACCGTCAAAGTGGAAAGTTGATTTTTGAGTATACCCACAAGGGTTTCAACAGTTGTATCATCACTGTATAAGGAACGATTCTCATTGAAGGACTTCTGATAAATAGCCTGAAGACTTTTCAGGAGCGCTTCCATTTTGTCGGTTTTAATTTCCCTGTCCGCGAGGTTTTCTGCTGCGTGATTCAGGGTGAATTTCAAATCTGTCAGTTTGATAGGCAAAGATCTTACATTGACCGTCGCTTCATAAAAAGCGAGCGTATCGGATGGACTGCCTAAGGCATTAATCCCGCTTAGTTCTTGCAAGATGAAAAAATCGTCCGGAGCCGTTTTCATTCTCTTCATCCATTTTCCCATCGCAAAAACGCGGCTGAGATTGGCGAAGGTCAGAATATTGTTCGCGAGTGCGCCAGTGAGCCGGTCAAAATTGCTTTCATTGATATTGATACTGACGCTGATAGCAGTTTTGAAATCATTCAATGTCTTTTTTACCGCAGCTGTTTCGTTAGCGGCCACATTTTCAGCTGAAAGTCCTGGCTCAATAGTACCATTTTTGGCTTTGTTTTGAAAGATAGAATCGTAAAGCGTCGTGGTTTTATATGGCAATAAAGTGTGCGGGATTTCGCCATAGAAGGCGATCAGATCTTCGAGTTTCAACCCTGTCTTTTCTACTAATTTTTTGAGAGCCGCGGTGACTTTGATGCAATTGTCATTCAGAATCCCATTTCCCAGCGCTGGCTGACTTATTACTTCGTCCAGTGTTTCAAACTTCCAGCCAAGTTTCCTTTGCAGACGTAAAAACCGATGAATGCGATCCAGGGTATCAAAATTGATATTGCGGATTTCCTTGGTGGCCGTATCGCAGGTAAGTTCGTCGCTGTAGACAAAGAGGTTTTGGGTCTTTTTGATAAACCGTAGCTGCAGTAGTACTTCCAGATCCTTATATTCGAGACTCGTTCTATCCAGAAAATGGTCAACTTGTTTTAGATAGTCAACCACATTTCCGGGCGCTGGCACATTCCAGAATGCCTGTTGAGCCGCATTGTCATTTGGAATTGGTATTGCCGTAATGATTTGCCTTTCGCTGTCCGACAATCCGAGGCTTTCCGCCGCTATCGCAATATCGTTAGGTCCTGCCGCCAGTTGAAACGTTTTCATCAACTCATCCCGACCAAGGCCAAACCTGTCGAAATATGCGGTTGCCTCTTTATGGTGTAAATCGAAAGGTAACTTGAATGCGTATTTTTGAGTACGTAACTCATTATATGCTTGTGCATTAACATATTCAGGGGCGGCATCCAGTTCCTCAGCCGACGACATGGTTTGTCGAAGCCGGTAGATTTTGTAGGTGTTGCCACCCGTGTTAACAATTTTACATACCACCTTACTGTCACGCAAGTAATGTGGCAATGTCGCGGGAGATACCATTCCCGATTCTGTTTCATGGATCAGTGCTTTGGCAGTCACTGGTAATCCGGCTGCGGTCAAAGCTGCCAAAAGGGCTGCTGATATTTTGCCCTTTGATGGATCCGGACCGGCTGTCAGTGCGCCCGTATAATCGATTCCTTCGTCAGGGGCAATGGCGTCTTCCAGAATTTCACATACCAGATCAATATACTTCACCGGCGTATTGGCATTCTCACATCCCAGGTCAATTTCACCTAAATCCGGTCGTCTGTTGAAGAGCACAGTTTTTGCATTTCCGGCGACTACCGTTCTTTTATCCAGAAACTGCAGTATCTCAACCAGATATGCGGCCGGACTATATACCGATCGACAATGTTCGCACGCACACGAATCTGTAATCTTGAAAAGGGATTTGAGATTTGGAAAATCCTTGCTGACAGCCTCTATTTTATCGGCCAGTGAAGTGGTTTCAAACGAAGCAATATTCATTGCGCTCATGCTGTCGTTCAGATCGCCGATCATCAGCATCGCCGCTGTATGTTTGGTTTCTGCTTTCCGGAATACCTCCTTGGCTTCAAGAGCCGATATGCCTGCTTTGGGTGCTATTTCATTCACAAAACGTGTTTCGCCGACAGAAACAATGTTGTAGGCAGACTGGATGTTTTCGTTTTTCAGCGCGATGGTTTTGCCGTAGTGCGGTATGAGTTTAAATATCCGCTGAACAGATTTTAATTCATCCGCTATGAGTGCTGTGCTTTTTGCAGATATCTTCCTCGTTTTGAGATAAGTATCTACGTTATTTTTGGCGAGATCAAAGTCTTCGTGCTTATTAAAAAAGCTAACCAGTTCCGTTTGGTTATTCAACACATCCGTTTCCGAACGTTCAAGTTGAGCAGCGAATGCGGTCGTTGGGAAAGCACTTTCAAATTTCCTGACTATAGCTGATGCGTAACTTTTGATCAACGTAGAATCTTTCAATTCAGGATTACCCTCGCTGAGCGTCTCTACCCATTTTGCCTTGTTGAAACGAGCCAATTTCTGAACGTCTTTTTCCTTTTTTAGTCTATTATCTGCCACGATAAAAGGTATGCTCTTCTTCCCCAGCGCAAATAACTGACTAATCATATCACCCAGCTTAATATCGTCGGGAGTCTCTGTTGTTTGGAAAAATGCGGGATCTGCCACTTGTTGCACAAAACCATTCAGGTCATTTTTACTTGCTCTGAACAGCTCCTTTACGGCCGTCATTTTTGACGGATTTAGTATGTTCGTCAGAAGGCGCACTACCCTTTTCGGGTGTTCCTTTTCATAATATCCTGCCGCTCTTTCTCTGTAAACTGACAGATACTCGAAGTATTGTTTTATATTTTTGAGAACCTCCTCCCCCACCAGCTTTTCACCAACTGCTATCTTTAAATCTCTCTGTACCAGTTTTTGATCTGCACGTCCGATATCCAGAATCAATAACTGACCGTCGGCTTGAATACCTATCGAATGCCTTGCGTTCAGGGTTTGGCCAAAGCTGTTATTCAGCAAAGTCCCCCTGCGCAGTATTGCGTAAAAGAAAGCGGCGCCAATTTTTGAAAGATTTTGCAGCCGATGGGCGACCACAAGATGCTCCACTTTCTCGGCCGGAATCTGCATCTCTTTGGATAGGAAGGTGATATCTCTGAATTCCTTATTCTCCTGAAGATCCGCGATGGGAACCTGATTTGCGAGATAGCTCACCTGCCTTACCAGAAAATCAAATTCAACTTCACTCTGAGGAATAGTTTGTGAAATAACAATATTGATTTCCTCCCGGTCTCCCGCGTTAAACCGAACCTCATCCATAGAAGATTTGAAAAGTTCGGTAATCTTATCGGGCGCGAGTACCCTGACCGCTATATCCGCTTCGTTAATGTTCCGTCCCTTTAGCTGTTCATACCCCCAAGTCAGGCTATATCGGCCTTCTCTGTCGGTTGACGTACCAGATAAAGGCAGCCACTCGCGCATATCTACATCATAAATTTCGACGATCAGGTTTGCCAACGGACGGCCGCTGACATCTTTTACAGCACCGAAAACAGTATTGATTTTATTTATTGAAGGCATGATCTTTATTTTTAAGGGGTTTATCGATTGTGCTTTATGAATTTTAAAATTGAACTCCGACGCTTGGCGTGGGCACGGTTCTGGGATCAGTAGTTGGCGGAGCGGGCATGAAGAACAGCGAAGTAGATCCGCCCAAATCACCTGTAACTCCTGATACATCCGGCGAGACTCCAGGATAACGGAACGGCAACCTGCCCGGTAACGGCATACCAAACTGCTGCAGTTGCTCACCCGCCGTCTGCAACGACCCCGGCGGGAAGTTGGACCCGGTAATTTGAATCGGAACGACGGACTCACCCGGCGGCGGCACAAGCCTAACAATCGATGGACGTCCGGGAATATTAACTGTCTGAACGGCAGTTTGGGGGGGCACTCTAAACTGGAAAGTCTGGGCGCCGGAAGTAGGCGTTACTTCGCCATGCCATGCATATGCGCCCTCACCCCATTGTCCGGTTTGTCCTCCGGGCGACACCCTCAAAGCTCCCTGCGCTTCTATTTGCGCTCCCGATGAATTCGGAATGACCTGATTCAATACGTTTCCCCCCGTCGGACTTGCCGCGGTTGAGTGCGTAAAGGTTTGTCCCTCGGCCGCGGTCGTGGTTGTTCTGGTAACACCCGCTACAGCCTCCACGCTCCTTTCCGTAGCGATGGCCCGTTCTACCGCCTGCGCGCCCGGGCCGACTCCTAATCGTTGAGCAATGCGTTGCCCGAGACGTTCAGCTGGTTCACGGATGGCAGCTACAGCTCTGGAAGCACCTCTACCAACCACTGACTGAGCAACTCTTCTCGCAACTCCACTAGCGGCCTGCCCCACGGCACTTGTTGCAACCCGGCTCACAAAAGCCCTACCAACAGCAGTCCTCGCCACGGCGCCAGCGGCGGCTCCCGCTCCTGCAAATAATCCGCCGGCAATACCTCCGATCAGTGCTGCCCTTCCAACGTGGGCTTCCCTGTTGTCTATTCGGGCTTCCACTAGTTCGCCAACGGCGCCTCCAGCAGCGCCACCTACGATACCACCTATTATAGCGGCCCCGGCAGCTCCGACCAAAGGTCCTGCCAAACCGGCCGTCGCGACGGTAAGTACAGTTCCTACCACCACCGCAGCGGCGATACCGATAACCTGCCCCCAACTCAGATGCCCATTCGTGTCGTTGAGTCGAACAGGATTTGATCTTGCATAGCAATATAAATTCAGTCCATCGCCCAAGCCAATCGGGTCGGGGTTCAGCCACCTTCCAAGCCAGGGTAAATAATAGCGTGCGCTGTGGTATTCCAATCCCGTTTCGTCGTCTCTTTCCATACCGGTATATCGGTAGCGTTTGGCGGCGGCTCGGATGGCGCTGCTTTTCGCCTGATATGCTGTGGTACCATATGGATGATATTCTTCATAGCTGATCACATCGGCCACCAAATCCAGTTCAAGTGCAGACGAGCCGACATGGTTGTATAACGAATATCGAATTACGCGTTTGTCAGTTCCATCGTCCACGTCATTTCGTGTTTCGATCATGACAAAACGATGTCCTTTGTCCATCAGGCTCAGCGATATCCTTTCCAAACCAGCGGCTGTTCCAGTATGCTTTTTGAATATCTCGTATCCTGAAACATAGATTCGTTCTTCCTTTTTTGTCGGATTATTCGTTGCCGAGAAATTCTCAGTCACCTTTCGGATTCGCTGACCAGTTCCATCATATTGGTAATAGGTCGTGATCGGTATATTATCATCAGTACAGCGTTGCCTCGACGTCAAAACTACTTCGTCCTTGAAATTCCATGCTATTTCTTCAAGATGCGGAAGTTCGGTTAAAAAGCCGTGTTGCGGATGATGGGAGTAATTCGTATAGTTTTGAGGCGAGCCGTTATCACCTATATGGGTATTGACTAACCGATTATTAGTGTTTTCGTATTCGTAAGTTCTGGTCCAGTTCGCATTGGCTGCCAGATGTTTCATCTCTTTGATATTACCAACTGCATCATACTGATACTTTTGAGTATAGTTTCTGATGGCCATCGGATCTCCCGGATTGAGGGATTGCACAAAAAAGCGATCGTTCCAGTTATCACACTGACCAAAATTTATCGCCGTACCGTTTTCTCTGCCTGTCGCTTCCACCAATCGATAAAGCGCGTCGTAGGTATATGTGCTTGCTGGTTGAACCTGAAAATTACTGAAAAACCGGGTCGGTATGCTTTTGTCTTCGATATGCGTTATGTTTCCGGCCGGATCGAAGGTGTAATGTAAGTCCTGCAGCAGGCTGTTATCTTTTCTGCTGCTTTTCAAATGTTTCAGTCGCAGCGTTTCCTTATCATATTCGTATTTTGTAACCACCTCATTATCATACAAAATCCGGCTTCGCTGACCCTTTTCGTTATAATCAATTTCTTTTATATATGTTTTCGTAAGACCCGGATTCAGATGCTCTACTGATTCGCTGTTAAGCAGGCCAGCCTCATTGTAAACAGGTGTCAGAATACTCGAGTCAGGTGCTATTTGTTTTGTGATCCGGCTCAGCGCATCCATTTCCACACTAAATGTAATTGCATCTGGTTCAAGGTCAGAGACTAAATTGGCGTCTGTCCAGTTGGCCACTTCCTTATATTTCCGAAACAATTTGCGCGTCGTAGAGACAACATGTCCTTTGAAATCATAAGCTGGCGTTTCTATTACACCACCCGTATCAAAATGATTAATCACCTTACCGAGAATATTGGTAGCCTGCAATGCGGCCTCGTTGAATCGATTGATATCCGTGCGAACGCCGGTAAGCAAGCCTTCACCATATATAAACCGTTCGAAAATATGGTTAAGAGGCGTCAGTCCATCGCCACCGCGAACAGTACTTTGAACTGGGCGATGCAAGACATCATACTCATATGAAAACTCATGGCCGCGCTCGTCCCAGGTCCGCAGGGGATTGCCCAGAATATTGGCCAGCAACCATCGCTGACCCGTATCCATACCGAGTTGATATACCTTGTTACCCAACATATCAAAGTGATGCTGCATCACTTTGTTTCCGCGGGCATCGGTTACAGCAAGCATATTGCCCTCTATATCCAGATCTGTTTTGGTATTATAAAATTCGTCTGCGTTTGTTGCAATATTCTTGTTGTGTTCAATCGCGAGCACCGGCCGGCCTAAGGTATCAAAATGAAGCTGGCTGGGCGTTTTGGCATGTAACGCAGTTTGGGCAGCAGCCTGCTGTTCTTTAATATCCGAGATGAAATCAGACCGGGAATTGTCGGTTCTTCTTTTGTACCAATCACTGTCCAGTACGTTGTCATTGGCATCTGACAAGACCTGTTTCCAACTATCAAACTCGACTGTTGAGAAACTCCCGTCGGGCATATCCGTTCGGACAAGCCTACCGAGGGCATCGTAGTACATGAGCGGAGTCATGCCAGTCTCAACGAGTTCTTTTTGATCTTCATAAAGGATATTAACCGAGAAATAGGGTTCATATCGCTTCACCGGATTGCCCTTATTATTCAAGATCGTTTTGCCAGTACCAATCCAGCGCAGGAATGGCGTGGTGTCAATATCGTTTATCTCAATGGCGTCATCCGGCATAATCCTAACCCTTTTTGCAAGCCCTGGTTCTGCCTGCGTTTTCTTCATCACCACCTGTCCATCGCCCGACGAATATTCAAAGCTCATCTGCAATTTACTCGACGGATTAGGGTCGCCGTTTTTATCTACGGTATGGGTTTCACGAAGAATTGAACCTACTACTGCAGGCTTTCCCGAACTCTGATATACATTAAAGTCGTAAAGGAAACGGGTCGTGGCATTTTGCAATAATTGGGCTCCAGTAGCATTCATTGCGGAAGAATCGGATACCCCTTGCGCATTAACCGGTGGATTAAAAAAGTTGTGAATCAAGTCCAGTTCGGCAGCACTTGTGGTTTCGTTCAATCCTGTCAAATCGTCGGCCTGGCTACCTTTCCCGAAAATTGCGGTCGCTTTTACCATTCCCAACTCATCCGTAATAACTTCTGAAATATTTGCGTTAATATCCCTCATCCGCCTGACAGAGAGCGTTCTGTAATTATAGGTTTCCAGAACTGACTTATTGCCGAGCGCATCCTCCGTTTCGGTAATGAAAAGATGATAGGTGTTGTCGTATTTTACACTGGTCTTTCCACCAAATGGTTCGGTAAAAGATATTGGAACAAAAAACCTGTTTTCTGCGTCCGCGGCTGTCTCAGCTGCAATGATATACTGTGTACTTCCCGAACGTATCCACCAGTTGCTATCTCCTTCATTATGAGCAAATTTTCCCTCAACCATCAGGTCGTCCGTGACTCTTCCGGTATATATATGTTCCAGCAATTCGGGGGTATATGCGAGCTGGTAATTTTCGAAAGGCAAGGCCAAAGAGTGAAGCTGGCCCAGCGGCAACGGATCCAGCAGATTATCGTTGTAAAAAATCGTCCTGGTGTGCTCAATAAGCCGCTTTTGTACCTTCCCTGCGTTCAGAGCCTTATCTCTTTCATGGTATAATGCAGTATCCGAGTTGGTATTGCTCAGGATATCTTCGAAATCAGAAAGCGAATAAAAAGATCCGGCTTTATTAACTCCTTTTAACTCAAAAATTTGAACTTCGCACAGAGCTGGTAATCGCAAAAGATCAGGGTGTGTTACATCGTCATTTAATGTATCGGCTGTAAATCGATTTTTTGTATATGAAATACAGACTCTGTCCTGGGCAGCCTGCGTTTCAACAGGCAAATTATTGTCCCCGTTCACTCGAGGATATACGACCGAGGCCGACTCTAAAACTTGTCCATATGCGTCCAGTTTAATATTCAACGAATGCGCGATCCGCGGATCGCCCACCACACGCTCATAGCTATACGTAATAGCTTCACTTTCCATCACGACGAAAACGGCATGCTTGTTCTTTCCTTTTGGTTGAAGCAATTCGATGACACAGTTGTGGGTGGCAACACTAAAAGGTGTCAATTCTTTTCTGCGGGCTTCGGGTGTGTTTCCATTTCCCGCTGCGTCCCTTGCAAAGGTTTCCGTCCGTAATCCCATCCCCTTGCACGCTCGTAAGGCCTGCTGCCATTCATCAGGACTTAAATTTTCAATGATCGAACCTGGAATTCCTTCGCTGGCAACCAGTATCGCGTCAGGCAGCGGATGTTCGGAATGCGTTACAGCCAGGCCTTGCCGTTGCATTTCTTCATACCAATATTCATGCTCAAATTGCGTCAGTATCTTGTCTTTTTGTAAAAAAGCTCCCGTATGCACCCATTGCCTGGATATGACAGGTTGCTGATGAAGATCTTCCGCTGTAATATTAGTCGCGCCCGATTTGATCCAATGCTCAAACGTTTCTGAATCAATCTGTTCCACCATACCAAAGCCTCTGAATTCCTTTTCCGGATGGTCGAAATAGCCATGATGGTATTTGTATTCGGTGGCAAACTGGTGTCCTGTAATTTTGTCTTTATTAACCGTTTTGGAAACGCAGTGAACAGGAAAGTGTAATTTTGTGATCCACGGTTTCCCTGCCAGTTTATCTTCAATATAGAATTTGGTTGAAGCCATATATTCCATGGATACCTCCTTGCCCATATTGTTCTTGTAAGATGTCATGATATGCGGCTTCTTGCTGTTCATCAGATCAATATATTTCAGCGGCGAAGCAATATCTCCCGGCAAAGGACTGGACCAGACTATGCAGGAAACGCCGTTGCCCAGCAAGTCGGTCAAGCTGACTTTCGTCGCCGCATTGACTTCCGGAAATGCAGGTATCTCAAACGGTATGGCCGAAAACCGGTTGCCACTCAGATTTTTCCAGCACTTAAAAATATCATGTCCCAGATAAATAATATCCGGCGTTCCTGAGCCGTCGATATCTGCCAGTTTGACCAAACCAGGATTGTACATGTCTTCGGAGTCAAAGAATGGCGCCTGATCCATTGACACTTTCTTGCCAAATTTGCCATATCCAAGGTTTGGCCAGTAGCAAACTTCCCCGTTCCGAATCCTGACTATATCCGTAAGTCCATCGCCTGACATATCGGCAAGGAAAATGCTTTGCTTTGCCTCCACAAAAACCAGATGCGGACCCGCTTCTTCATCAAACGATTGAGCCGATTTTCGTGCCTCTTTATATCCCGAACGGCCTTTGGACTCATACCATGTAAAATTATTCTCCTCACCAATGAGCAAGTCCGCCATTCCATCGCCGTTGAGGTCGATCATGCGGGTGAATGGATCACTGAAATTGATATTGGGCAACTGTTTAAAATTCCGGTAAGGTTGCCACTCGTTATCATCGTCCAATTCAAAAAAACCTTTCGGTTCACTATTCAAGCTTACGAGCTGTTTTCCGCCGTCTGCGTCCAGGTCCACGAGCTGCAATTGACTTCCAAGGCCGACAAATGATGGTTTTTCCGAAACCAGTTTCGCTTTTTCAAAATCTCCATTTCCAAGGTTATGCTTATAATACCACCCTCCCATTTGCTCGGACAATATTCCCGCAAGTCCTTCATTATAAAGGTCCGTGAATTGATAGGAAGACTCATCCAAACCGACCGGCGCATGAACCAGCGAGTCTGTTGAAATGGTTTTCACCTCCGTGTTCCAATCATGTTTTTGATATTCAAACTCAAAGGGCGGAAGGCTTTGGGACGAATAACTTCCGTTTGTTTGTTTGATATGGCCAGACGAAGTAATTGATTTTAAATAAGTGAAATCCTGCTCTGTTGCAGTATCATATCCAAAATTGAGCGAGCGCGCCAGACCATTATATTCATTTTCTTCAAAACGATGAAAAAGCAAAACTCTTTTGCAAAGCCTCGTCGTCCGAATTTCGAACCCCGGTTTATAGTCTGAAAAAGCGTCCGGACGGAAATCCCAATTGTTGATTTGATCCACTTCATCACCTTCATTCAGCGTGCCGTAGTCGAAAACAGTTTCAAACAGAAATTCCGTGCTGGCCGGAAACGCGTCTCCGAAATTTTTGTACGGGGTCTTATTTCCGTAGCATATTTTATCAGGATATAGGTTGGTATAGGTTAGGTCGCCGTTTTTAACCCGGTTGCGGTTATGGATTTGATCCTCATCAAAACCGTGTATACTATCCGGTTTGTAAAAATATCGGCAACAATTGCCCTTATCATCGCATATGAACTCGGGAAGCCAGGTATATATTTTCGCCGGATTATCAGGATCTGAAATCCGTGCAGCTGACGACCAACCGAATAGCGTGGTGATATTCTCTTTCGTGATCACCCGCCATTTTATTTCGTCTCCTGTGTTGGCTGTCCAGCGTTCTATTCGTGCAAACAAGCCCTCGACTCTCGGACGATAGAACCTGATTGTGAACAGATTATCAAGAGATGATTTCTCTTTTATGATATATTCCCCATTGGTATCAACTGCAAATGTTCCGTCTTCCGCCTTCTGGAATTCAGGAACAAGATCCTCCGCCTCAGAAAACAGGAAGGTATCGGAGTCGATGGAATCTATATATTCGGGCAGACTTTTTTCTGTTTTACGCTTAATCGAAGACAAACTCAAGGTCCATCCCAATCCGAAAATGCCATTGCCAGACCCGGAATTATATGATAGCGAAAGGCCAGGCGCGATACCTCGCCCGCCTGCTTCTGGTAATGGAATCGAAAATGACGCCGTACCATTCACCGAATTCACCGAAAACTTTTCATCAATACCTCTAATCGCCCCGCCGCCTTTCGGCAGGGAAATGGAAGGTACCTCAATGGCGTTAGATTTTGTCTTGCCGCCATCTGTTTTCAAGAATCGGCTTGCATTGGAATTTGCGTCTGTCTCTTTTCTGTGTTGAGAACTGCTGTCCATAGGTTTAGTTTTGAAAACGGGAGTACGCGAATACAAAAGTTCAGCGCGAAGGAAAGGCCACACCCGTATTTTGAACTTCACTTATAAGGGTGAATTCCAAAATCCAGACAGCACTTTTCGCGCGTGTATTTTACTTTCGTTCAAAAGAAAGAGGCCTGAATTTTTACCTCTTCAAGTGGGTTAATATTCAATACAAATTGAATTGAATAAATATAAATACTTTAGCTTCAACTCGGTAGATGAATTTAGCATTCGGTTTACGTTTAGATGAAGTTCGGCGTAATATTTACTTTGCGGAACCATCGCAGTTCGGGGCGACCGATTGAGATAAGGAGATACAATCCTTTTCCAACCTTTTATAACCGATTGTCGTCTATGAGTTACTGCGACATTTTAACTGCCTTATCATGCAACGCTTTTTCCTTCTTTTGATCACGCTGACACTTTTGAATTCCTGCAAGGACGAAGCAATTGATCCAACCAAACGTGTCAGACCTGTTCGTCTTCAAATTACAGTGAGCGATGCTAACTATAAACTGAGTTGGGAGGGAATTCGGCTGGTTTGCATTACAACTCCCTGTCCGGATATTGCTGATCTAGAAGCAGAAGAATATGAAATTCAGATTACTAACGAAGAAATGGGGACATTTCATACCTATAAGACGGTTGGTGCGGACGTCAAATCGATGGATATACCAGTGGCAGGACAAGGAGAGCAGTTGGTTGCCCGGATCGTGTCCAAAGCCAAGGGTGCGCCGCCGGTAAACTCCGTCGCGGTTATGGCGACCAAAGGCTTCTTATCACAATCACTTTCCTATTCGGGATTTGGAACTTCGGTGTATGTGCAGGGCGGCGATGTAACACCCGATGGCGGAAAAACGACCTATTTTGAAACAGTCGATAACGGGCCCGGCAACAGCGTAACCTCGCTGTATATGGGTGATATGCAATATGAACGACCTGTTTCGTCGAAATTATTAAGTCAGTCGGGAGGGCTCTCTAAATTTTCTGAGGACGGGCTGCAAATCGCATATCTTTCACAGATAAATCACGAGTTGACCATTTTCGATATAGCATCCGGACAAGGGCGAATTATCCCACTTGAGAATGATGCACCGATATTTGGTCTAGCCTGGTCGCCGGACGGGAAATGGCTTGCGTTTAATACGAGTTCCGGGGAATCATCCCGACTTTGGAAAATACCAACTTCCGGCGGTGCTGCAATTCCACTTTCTCCATCCCTGTCAGTTAAAGAGTCAAACTATATAAGGCAGGCCGATATTGACTGGTCGCCCGATGGCAAACATATTGCGCTTTCAAGTGCGCGCGGAGGTAACACAGACGCAAACTGGCGCGCGACCGTTTCGTTATATTCCCCGGAGGGAAATGGAGAAATAAAGTCTTTCGAAACCCAACCCGGCTGGATCGACACCAATCCTTCATTTTCACCCGATGGGAAGAAAATTGCCTTTCTAAGTACCAGAACCGATCCATCTGCCTTTACATACAGTTTATGGATTCGGGATTTGGCAACCGGAAAGTCGCGACGGATCGAATTATTGCCCAACCTGATTCCTTCGGATGACTATGTCCCGCATTGGCTTGGAAATGAAAGACTGCTATTTATGGGTGCTCAGGAAGGTAAGAGGGGATATTTCAGTGTATTTCTTTAAAATCAGGATTGCCCAAATGCGGAAAATTGAGATATCACATTTAACAATTGATGACAGACATCTAGCCCATCATCAAATTGTTCCGGATATACTCTCAATCCATTTCACTTTCCGCGAGCGTCTCTTCCTCCAAAAAAGGATAATCGGTATATCCATGGGCACCTCCTCCATACATGGTCGCTTTATCCGGCTTATTTAACGCTGCGTTTAATTCAAAACGTTTTGGAAGATCCGGGTTGGCCAGAAATAGTGTACCATATGAAATGACCTTCGCAATACCTTTTTCAAGCTCCTGTTCTCCGGTTTCTCTGTTATATCCCAAATTACCAATCACAGTGTGGTGGGTGAGTTTGCCAAAAGTTTCCAGGATATTCTTTGGGTAATGAGGGAATTTCTCCTCAGGAAAATCTGCGTTCATGAAATGTATATAAGCCAGCGGCATCTTATCCAATGCTTCAATCAGCGGTTTGAATTGAGCTGCCGGATCTTCATGGACAATATTGTTATATGGAATTGCCGGCGACAATTTAATCCCGGCTTTACCATCACCGACCACTTCAGCCAGTTCCTTCATCACCTCTAAAACAAAACGATTACGGTTTTCCACATTGCCCCCATAGTCATCTTTTCTGTGATTTGAACTCTCGGCCAGAAATTGATTCGGCAGATAGCCGAACGCCGCGTGAAGCTCCACACCATCAAAACCAGCTTCCAGAGCATTGATAGCCGCCTGTTTATAATCCTTAATTACCTGTTTGATTTCGTCCAGACTTAAAGCCTCTGGCGTTTCATAGTCTGCCATTCCTTTACCGGTGAAGTGTTGCTGTCCTTGGATAGCGATGGCAGAAGGCGCAACGGGTAGTTCACCCTTTTTTACGGAGGTATGCCCTACCCGACCGGCGTGCCATAGTTGAGCATATATAACACCGCCCTTTTCGTGAACCGCACGCGTCACTTTCTTCCATGCCTCCACTTGCTCCTGTGTGTAAATACCGGGTGTATTAGGACTACCTTTCGCCTGCTCCGAGATATTGATCCCCTCCGTAATAATCAGTCCTGCACTAACCCTTTGCGTATAATATAATACCGTCATGTCACCTACAACACCTTCATCCGTGGCTCTGCTACGAGTCATAGGGGCCATGGCCATTTTATTTTTAAGTACATTATTGCCTAGCGTTATTTGACTTAATAGGTTCATTTTCAAGCTGTTTAAATTATATATAATTGGTATATCAAATAGATTATTAAGTTTTATCCAGTAATATTCGTTTATGGTAAACGAACCTGGAGTTTTAATTACTGCCATTATTAACATGGGCATGCTCGTCTTTAAAAGAATCGTACCGTTGACGAGAACTGTTCCCTTGCAGACATATAGCAAGTTGGTTATCTCATGTTTTGCCGAATCCGGCAAGGATGGATCTGAACCTTCGAGACGCCTCCTATTATAAATCCTTGTTTGGCAAGTGTTATGAAACCGACAACTTCTTTTTTGAAAGCTTCAAGACAAAATTATGGCAGCTATGTTATACATTTGTTATCTGTTACACAAAGGATACCAGTTACAAAAACAATACCATGGCAAAGCAACATATATGCATTACTGGCGAAAACGATCAGTGTGCCAAAGCAAGAATGACGATTCAGGACACACTGGATGTGGTGGGAGGAAAATGGAAGCTGATTTTGATTTCAATCCTCCGGGATGGAAAGAGAAGATTTCGGGAGTTATCGCGTGAGGCAGCCATTTCACCCCGAATTTTGTCGAAGGAATTGCAGGAATTGGAAATGAATGGTTTGGTGACCAGGACAGTCTGCGACACCAAACCCATTACAGTTGAATATGCATTAACCCCATATAGCGACACGCTTTCGGAGGTCATTATTGCCATGCATAAATGGGGAAAACAGCATAGGGAAAAGATTATTGAAGGGTCGGAAACATTGGCATAGCATCGTTGTACGTCATCTTGGAAACCTTGTGGAATACTATATGCGGAAAATTTTAAGTTTAATTTTAATTGTAATAAGTGCAATTTTCCTAACCTCAGCGCTGGTTTACTATATTGGTGTGCAAGGTTTTTCATTCGCATGGGCACTCAACTTTTTGTTGATGGCATGCGTGCTCATTTTTACCGAAACATTAAAAAGCCCGCTTTCTTCTCCTTACTATAACGATAAGGCTTGGGAACGGAGAGGTAAAATATATGAGTCTTTTGGTATCAATTTCTTCAGAAAATTATTGGTATGGACTGGCTGGGAGAAGCTGAATAAAAAATCGAACGCAATAGCAAAGGATACCAAAGCGTTAGCGCACCTGCATTATCAGACCAAAAAATCTGAATTGGGGCATCTGATTATCTTTATTGTCGTTCTGGGTTTCAATATTTTTGTGGCTTTCAGATTTGGGATTCTCAAATCGATGTGGTTATTAGTTCTGAATATACTTCTAAATCTATATCCCATTTTACTGCAACGCTATAATCGTCCGCGACTGGAACGAGCCATAAAGTTGAGTAAACGCTGACCAGCGACAAACCATGTATATGTCGTTTTTTCATTTGGTTACGGATAAAATTGTCGAGATCGTCCGCAGGTGGGTTGCATACAGGAAGTGAACAGGAAAGCAGCGAATCAGTACTTGACTCCCTCCCTATCCCCGCCTTACGCAGTTTTTCAAAAACTCCTTTTCCGACCCTTAGGAACAAGCTAATAAATCAAAGTCTCCATTCGCATCTTGGTGGCACCCAGTTTGATTCCTTATCAACAGGCGGTTTTGCTGCGAGATATAGGTCAAAAGCCACATCTAAGTTAATTTCCCGATACGCGGCTTCGCTCCTCGGCCGAACCTGTCGAACGCTCACTGGCTGCCTTCACCTGTCGTCGTCCGAATGAGCTGGAATATGTGAGTCGAACTACCCGCGGTTCGTATCGCTGAGACCAACCACTGACCTGACCGGCTACCAGATTATCTGTTTTAACCCTTAACCCTGTTGTTCTCAAAAGGTCGCTGATATTCAGGGTAATTGTCCCGTGAGAGCCCGATAATTTCTTTTTAAGCCCCAAATTCAAAGAACCAAGCGCCCTCACCCGCGATGTTCCCCAAAGGGTACTCGAAGAATAAATCGCTGTGAGCTCACCGGAAAAGTCGTATGGGAGCGAGAAAGAATGGCTATTATATATGTTTGCATTGACCAAATTCAGTTTTATTTCATTGCCCTCAGAATTGGTCATCAACCGCTGACCTGTGCCCGTCAGGTTTGTCTGCACTTTCCACCATTTGAAAATGTCAATTGGAAATGAGAAAAATAGAGTAAATGTACTCAAGGATCGAATATTCTGTGGAGTAATATAAGCCCGGTTCAGAGCCGAATCCAGCCTGGTGTGAAAACGATCCAAAGCATTGCGGTCATGGCTGAATTTCGCTGTCAATATATAGCTGTTTTGAAAACGGTAGCTACTTTGGAACGTATTGCTGATCGTTGGGAGCAATGCCGGGTTCCCAGTGGCAAATGAGTATGGGTTGAAAAACATTACCCATGGTGCGAGCAGATCATATCCAGGACGTTGAATTCGACGACTGTATGAAAATTGAACGCTGTTATTTTTTGAAAAATCATGCGTGATAAACAGACTGGGAAATAAGTTTCCGTAGCGCAGATTCACAATGGGTGGCGTATCGGGAGAGCCAATTTGGGTATGCGAATATTCGTATCGAAGCCCACCCTGAACTCGAGTAAATTGATTCAAGGCATGGTTCAGGTTCAGGTAGCCAGCCATAATCTGATCCTCTGCATCATAAGCCCTACTCAATGATGTGTCTTTTTCCCATCCATTACCGAGAAAATTGACAACGCTCACATCGTTGTGCAAACCCATCCATGTTGCTTTTAAACCAGCCTCTATTTTCGACTTCTCCCCAAGATCGCGATGATAGTCGCCTTTTAAAACCCAGATTCGGATCGGAGTTTCCTTGCGACTCTGAACCAGTTCGCTTCTTTCTTGATTGTTATCCGGGTAATGATAGTCATACGTATACTCATGCGGGTTGCTGTTCGAATAATTTAAAAAGTCAGCATCAAGTATCAGCTGCTGTTTCTTGTCGAAGCGATGCGTAAAATTAAGATTTGCCATTCCATGTTGCCAGTAGTTTTTCTCCTCGTCAAGCAGCATAATACGTTCATCCAAAACAACCGCACGGTATATATTCTGATGGCCTTGTGTCCGACTCTGTATCTTGTTTGAAAAGCCATTTAATAAACCACCGATTGAAGTTCGGCTCGTGATTGTATACTCAAATCCCAGCCTTGCCATGTGAAACGGGCGCAACGTTACTGAATTTCTAAGCGTTCTGTTTTGTGTAAATTGACCGTCAGAAACGAGATCACTGTACGTTTTTAGCTCCTGCCATTCCCTTACCCGCATAGCCGAATAATCTCCGAATATGTTTAGCTTTTTGCCTCGGTAATTTACGGTCAACCCGCCGTTAAGCTTTTCATAACGCCCCCATCCCGCGGTGAGGTTATATGAACCGTTCAGCCCAGTGTCTGATTCTTTTTTGAGAATGATATTGATAATACCGGCATCGCCTTCGGCATCATTTTTTGCTGAAGGATTGGTGATGAGCTCCACTTTTTCGATGTTACCGGCATTCATGCCACTCAGCATCTGCATTACAGCCTCCATAGGCAAGCGATTGATTTTTCCATTAATCATAATCACAACACCCGATTTGCCGGCCATCGACAGTGCGGCGTTCTGACGGTTGACCACAACACCCGGCGAACGTTCAAGTACATCCAGCGCACTTCCTCCGGCAGCACTGATCATTTTTTCAACATTGACGACCAGCTTATCTATCTGTTGTTCGTAAATTGGTTTCGCTGCCACTACCGAAACTTCATTCAATAATTTGGAATCAGTTTCCATAATCAGCGTGTCAAATATTCCGGAAAATTGTTGATCAGGCCAGGTAAAAACATCTGTATATACCTGTTTATAACCAACTCCGGAACATAATAAAAGGTATCTTCCCGACGGCGCATTTTCAATAACAAAATAACCGTTTTCATCAGTAGCGGCACCTTTTACCAAAGACGAGTCTTTTTCTGACAGCAGTAAGACATTAACGAACATGACGGGTTTACGGTCCGGATCAAGCGCCTGACCCTTAATGGATTGACCAACAGAAACCTGCACATATACAATAAAAAACAGCGAATAAAAGAGCAGTGATTTCAAAATAATTGACACAGTTAAAATGTTTTTTCGATAGTAGATGCAAAGTTCGCAGCACCTCCTGAAAACATCGTTTGGTTTTCTGTCAATCATCTTTGAAAACCGGTCAATTTTGATACTCAACTCATGCCTATTCCGCCAGAAATATTTTAAAAAACATCATTTTGTTTTGTGAAGAAATTGAGTGGGGGTAAGTTGATAATGTTCTTTGAAAGCGGTCGCGAAATACGACGGATTTTCGAACCCGACGGCATAAGCAGCATCGCCAACGGAATGACCGGCCCGAAGCAGTTCGCCACCACGGTCAAGCCGGTAAGTACGGATAAGCCGGCCGGGGCTGATACCTGCAACCGAATTCAGCTTACGCATAAGCGTTCGGCTGCTCATTGCCATTTCTTCTGCCAGCAATTCTGTACGAAAGCCAGGCTCGTCCAAATGAGATTCGATGATACCTTTCAGTTTTACCAAAAAAGGGTTTTGCGAAAAATTGTCTGTCTCACCATCGGACGCCTTAACCAGGAGTTGAGTCGCTGCTCTTTCAAAGAAGTGTTTTTGGTGAAATTCACGCAATCTTTCCTGATGTCTGATGATGTTTCGCATCCTCAAACGAAGCTCATTGAGATTAAACGGCTTTGTCAGATAGTCGTCCGCTCCTGCGGAGTAACTTTCGACACGACTTTCTTTATCAGACTTCGCGGTAAGGATCATAATCGGAATATGATCAGTCGAAGAGTCTGATTTGAGGTGCCTAATAATATCAAAGCCATTCAGACCGGAAAAGGCAAGGTCGGAAATAATGAGGTCAGGCAATTCTCGTTGTGCTATTTTTAGTCCCTTTTTTCCATCTACGGCTTGCAGGACTCGATAGTCAGTTGCCAGCGATTCTGAAATAAATGCCAGCAAATCGATATTGCTCTCGATAACAAGCACAAGTGATTGACCCAAATCCCCTTCTTTGAGTTCGTCATTTGGCGTGCCAGTCTCACGTTCCTCCAATTCAATATGGGCGTAATTCTCGATAATTTTCGAGTGAAATTTCAAACGGAAGGTAGTTTTTGGTCCTGATTCATGGTCCACGGATAACTCCCCACCCATTCTACGAGTTAACTCATAAGCAAATGCCAGGCCGATTTCCGATTGGTTGGAGTTTCTTTTCAACTGATTATCTACTTCGTAAACCCTCCCAAAAACGGGGGATCGCTCCTGCTCTTTAGCCACTATATCGGTATTGGAAAAAATCATTTCTACTACTTCCTCCATTGATTCTAAGCTAACATTAACCGCGCCTTTTTCAGGAGTAAAACTGATCGCATTCGACACCAGAATTCGTATGATTTTTTCCAGACTATCTCTATCCAGAATCGTTAAATATGAGGCAATGTTTGACGAAAACGACAAATCTATAGCGCTGTCACTTGCCTCCCGTCTGAAAGTTTCCACGATGCCTTTCACAAAATAAATCAGATCTCCTACTGTCGATGTTACCGACTCAGTTACTGTTTCCAGTTTCGAAATGTTCAACATTTCACCTGTTAGCCTCAAAAGCTGCTCTGCATTTCGGCGAACTACGGTGAGGCTTTTTATAGTATCGGTGTCATGCGCAGAATTTTGGAGCAAACTATCCACGGGCGCTATAATCAAGGACAGCGGCGTCCTGAACTGATGGGTAATATTGTCGAAAAAACGGGCTTTGGAATCCGCAAGATCTTTCAAACGCTGGGATTCCCTTAATTGGACGACGTATCTGGCTGTTTTGTCGATCGTTACTTCCAGATCCTGAAAGTTGACAGGCTTCATAATAAAGTCAAATGCTCCCCGATTCATCGCCGTTCGGATATTTTGCAAATCACCATAAGCCGAAACCATAATAGTCCTGCTCAGCGGTAACAGATCCGAAAGCTGCGCCAGGAGCGTTAGGCCGTCGATATCAGGCATATTGATATCAAGCAAAAGAACGTCTACCTCCTGCCCGAGATGAATAATATCCATAGCTTCGCGTCCGCCTCTCGCAAAGCGAAAAGTGTACTCACCACTTTGAATCCGGCGTCTGAATCGCTGCTGCATGAGCGGCTCCAGCATCGGTTCGTCGTCCACAACGAGAATTTTAACACTCATCCTAGAAATCGGTTCGTTCCAATCAGTCATGACTCCGTTGAAATTACAGGCAGATATATCTTAAACACGGTATACTGATCAGGTACCGATTCGACGCTCATCTTGCCGCCATATAACTTAGCTATAATTTCATGACTAAGGCTCAAGCCTAAGCCTGTGCCTTCTCCAGCAGGCTTTGTGGTAAAAAAAGGGTGGAAGATTTTGC
Organism: Dyadobacter sp. HNCC25DJ184; assembly: GCF_056895215.1. Classification (NCBI taxonomy): domain Bacteria; kingdom Pseudomonadati; phylum Bacteroidota; class Cytophagia; order Cytophagales; family Spirosomataceae; genus Dyadobacter; species Dyadobacter sp. HNCC25DJ184. The sequence goes on from NZ_JBXHAQ010000002.1 coordinate 55,377, forward strand.
CAACATCCTCCCTCCCGATACCATTTCCGTTGTCTTTCACAACCAGCTCGACATTGCCATCTTTTATAGTCGACTTTACCGTCAGCGTGGGCAAATCATTTTCATCAAACTGTTTTTGATGCAATGCATAAAAAGCATTATTAAAAAGATTTTGCAAAACACGGTTAATCTCCTGCAATACTATGTCGATCTTTGGCAACGCAGGATCCAAGTCAAAAAGCAGCCTACAATTAAAGGTTGGATTCTTAAACGTAAAATCCTGAAAAGCTGTTTGGACGCACATTTCTACAAATTGATTGAGATCTGTTTGCTGACGCACGTCGGTACTGAACCTGCTGTGATCGAGCATACTCCGAACGATGGAGGAGGCCCGTCGACCGCTTTGAGCAATGTAATGCATATTGTCCCGCAGGTTAGTAGAGAGGTGTTTACTTTGCTCATATTTCCCGTTTTCAATACTTTGAGCCAGTTCTTGCGACAGCTCAATCGATACTTCTGCAAAGTTGTTGACAAAGTTTAAAGGATTCTGGATTTCATGAGCGACACCGGCAACCAACTCGCCGAGACCAGCCATTTTTTCCTTCTGAACCAATTGGGATTGTGTGTTGCGCAATGTTTCCAAAGATTCTGATAACTCTTCTGTTCGAAGTGCAACAAGCGTTTCCATTTCTTGGCTGTAACGGAGTAACGAAGCACTCATTTGATTGAATTGATTAGTCATTGCCCCAACTTCATCGTTGACATCCACCGCTAGCTGAACAGACATATTGCCCGAACGAACCTCTTCAAATCCAGCCTGTATATTCGTGAGGGGCGCAAGCAGAGAATAACGCAGAAACATGGGCAGAAAAACTACGACCAGCGCTGTAGTCACCGGAATAAGTATTACAAATCCCTTCACCATTTGTTGCACAAAAATGGCATTTCCTGGTAATTGCTGCACCATTCGGGTAAGAATGATCGGTGTCAAACCCAGGAAAATCAGTAATGAAGCCAGGGTAAAACCCACCAGTTTGGCCTGAAATGAGGTAGGTTGTTCAGTGTAATTAAGGAAGATGATTGCCGAATATATTGTTGAGAACAACAGCAGCGGATGGACGATATAGTAGTTCCACTCTATATCCAAATACAAACCAATTCTGGGACCCGATATAACGAGATTCGCCAACAGCCAGAAGAAAAAGCAGGAAAGACCCCACCATTGAAATGCAAGGAACATCTTCACTTTGCGGATCGAGGGAATTGGTGAAAGCTTTTCAGAGTTGGCTTTTCGTCTGAAAACGATGATGATCCAGATATAAGCCACGAGCGGAGGGACAAAAGTGGCATCATCCAGGACAATATCAAACGAATACATCACAAAGCAAATCGCTGTTATCAGAAAAAAAATCAGAACGGCTATGTTGCCTTCCGTCCTGAAAGGATTGCCACCAAACTGGTAAGTAAACCACATGACGTAAACTGAAACAACGCACAGAATGAGTGTGTGGAACCATCCGGTGTGATCGAGCAAATCATGATCAATAGTCAGATTGTGCATTGACGCAATTCCATAATAAAGTCCCATCAGAGATATCTGGCTAATGAATAGCCTCGATTCACGATTTTTCTGAGGAAGACTAACTAGGTATATACCTATCACAATACTCAGCACGAATCCGGCAAATGATCCTACAAAGCTTGCGTTTAATTCGAATAATTCAGGTTTCACTGGATATTGGCTGCTTGATTGGCAATAACGGACAGTAGTGATCAGGAAGTAAAATATCCATCTGACTTACACTTCCAGGTCATCAAATTTATAAATCCCTCCCCGGGTGTTTGTTTGATTATCGGACAATGGCCATTGATTTTTGGTCAAATCGGCGAGTATCTCCACGAAGGTATTCTCGTTGGAACCAAAAATCAAAAGTTTTGGCTCCTGCGACAGTTTGAAATAAAACCAAAAAAAAGCCCTAAATCAGCACTTTTAATTTATCTTACGTTAGACAAAAATCTATAAATAAGCAAGTTATGAGAAGCGTAATGATAGTGTCGGTTTTAGCAGTGTTTCTTTCCCTGTTACAGCCAACTTTTGCTCAGTCAAACTTACCTGTTGCCTCGGCTGGAAAAACAGTGTTTGGCAGCAATGCAAAAGCGGGCAAATACGCTGATATTCGAGGGTTTAAAATGTACTACGAAGTTTACGGTACCGGAAAGCCGCTTCTCCTTGTTCACGGCAACGGTGGTTCTATCGAGAATTTCAATAATCAGATTCCCTATTTTTCCAAAAATTACAAAGTTATCGCGGTGGACAGCCGCGCACAGGGAAAATCTATCGATACTGCCGACTCGCTCTCATATGAAATGATGGCTGACGACCTCAGCGCTTTCCTCGACCATCTTCATATCGATTCAACCTACGTGATCGGTTGGAGCGATGGGGGTATCGATGCACTTTTGCTAGCGATCAGACATCCTGAAAAAGTCAGCAAAATGGCTATTACCGGTGCCAATATCTGGCCGGATTCATCAGCAATAGAACCTATGTTTGTTGGCTGGATCAAAACCGCGAACGACAGCCTGGCGAAGTTAGAACAAAAACCCGCCGTGAAAGCACAGCGTAAATTATTGGAACTGATGATCTATAATCCCAATATTAAGACCGCGGACCTGAAAAAAGTGAGCTGCCCTACCCTAGTGATTGGAGGAGATAACGATGTCATCAGACCCCAACATACTTTAATAATTGCCGAAGCTTTGCCCAAGTCATACCTCTGGATTTTACCAAATTCGGGACACTCAACCCTTGTAAAATATAAGGAAACTTTTAATCTGGTCGTCGATAGCTTTTTTAAAAAACCATATAAAAGAGAAAGAGGAATGGCGCAGTTGGAGTAGAGAATCTAACGCATGGGAGAATATTAGTGATAAATAATGAGCATTTGTTCGGTGGGTCGGTTAAATTAGCCAACTGAATCTTTTACCAGTTATGACAAACGAAACTCCAGGTCCGAACGGACCGATATCAATTGCCGTTTTAGCATTTTCAAACGTGAACGGCGACCCGGAAGAAGAATATTTCAGTGATGGTGTTAGCGAAGAAATTATCAATGTGTTGAGCCGCGTACCGAATTTGCAGGTAGCAGGGCGTACATCTTCTTTTTCTTTCAAAGGAAAAAATCAGGATTTGCGGCTGATCGGCGAGCAGCTCAATGTTGCATATATCCTCGAAGGGAGCTTGCAAAGCACTGAGGATAAGCTGTTAATCACCACCAGACTCCTGACGGCCAACGAAGGACATGAAGTTTGGTCGGAAGAATATGAGAGGGCGCTGGAAGATATTTTTGATGTACAATATGAAATCGCTCAGGCCATTCTAAATGCTGTCAAATTGGAACTGCTCGGTGAAGATCTTTTGGTTACCTTTAAAAGATATACCCAAAATAAAGAAGCGTACCAGCTGTATTTACGAGGAAGATTTTATCATAACAAGTTTGGCCGGAATGACGAATATCAAAAGGCGATCCGGTATTTTGAGGATGCGGCAGCAATCGACCCAGCTTATGCAATCGCCTATTCCGGAATCGCATCCTGCTATCTGAACATGTGGTTTTACAGACTTCTGCCCGCCGCTGAAGCTCTGCCTCCGATGAAAGAAGCGACTAAACGTTCACTGGCTTTAGATAGCAGCATTGCAGAGAGTTACATTGCACTGGCGCGGATGCAGATGCTTTATGAGTGGGATTTCACAGCCGCTGCGATCTCTTTCAAAAAAGCATTAGAACTTAACTGGAACACTGCCGACCTGCACGGTCAACATGCACTATATATGGCACTTACGGGTAGATACTCCGATGCAGAAGAAGAAATTGCACTGGCTCTGACGCTCGAACCGTTTTCATTGATCAACAATTTTTACGCGGGTTACGTATATTGGGTTTCGGCAAAATTTGACAAAGCCATTGAACAAGGTGAGAAACTGGTAACATTAGACTCTAACTTTTGGGGCGGCCATATGATCTCGGGTCTCAATATGATCACTTTGAAAAACTATTCTTCAGCCCAGGAAGCGCTTGAAACAGCATTGGAGTTGAATTACAACGGAATTACACTGAGTGCTTGCGGTGTACTTTTTGGACTGTCGGGAGAGATTGAAAGTGCGGAGGATATTCTCACCCAAATGGTTTCTCTCGCCAAAACGAGCGTAGTCGCCAACTACGATATGGGCATCGTGAAGGCTTCGATCGGTGAAAAGGATCTGGCTGTTGGCTATTTCCAGGCTGCCATCGATAAGCATGAACCTCCCATGCTATTTTTCAGATATATCGTTAGGGATTGGCTTTCGGGTGCTTTGTATGACGAACGCTACTTAGAACTGGCCGAACAGATCATTAAATAAAATAAAATCATCATCCTGACGGTCAATAGCTTAATGCAACTATTCCAGTGTATCTCACGAAAATAATATAACCCACGTAAGACTCTTCGAATGTTTAACTTGAAAACCCTCCCGCAGCCGCTTACGATCCTGATGGTTGTCATTGTGCTGGCTGCGGCAGCCACTTGGCTGGTACCGGCAGGTCAATATAGTAAACTTTCGATGGCCGATAAAAAGTCATTTTCCATGACTACGGCAAACGGTGATACACTTCTGCCACTCAATCAGGAAACACTGAACCGGCTCGGGCTGCGGATTCCGGTTGGAAAATTTCTGAACGGCGAAGTACTCAAACCAGTCTCCGTCCCGAATACCTATAGAGAACTTGCCCGCAATCCGCAGGGTTTTATCGCCATTATTCAGGCCCCCATCAAAGGGATTTACGATAGCATTGATATCATTATGTTTATCCTCGTGATGGGCGGTTTCGTTTTTGTTTTCAATGAAACGAAAGCGATCGAAAAGGGAATCTCTTCCTTGTCGCATGCCATGCGGGATAAAGGCCCATACCTGATTGCAGTGCTAACTTTCCTCTTCTCATTCTGCAAAGCGAGCTACGGTATGGATGAAGAAGCACTGATGTTTTATCCGATCCTTGTTCCGGTTTTCTTGGCTGCGGGTTACGATTTGCTGGTTCCGTTTGCAGTCATTTTTGGAGGAAATACGGTGGGCGGTATAGCCGCATTTTCCAATCCATTTTCGACCATTATTGCTTCCAATGCGGCCGGGATCAACTGGAAAGACGGTATCTATGAACGTCTCATACTCTTCGCACTGACTACAGCTCTGTTCACCTGGTATGTGCTCCGATATGCTGAAAAAGTAAAAAAAGATCCTTCCGCGTCCTTGGTTTACCAAATAGATGGGATCGTAAAGCCGCCTTATGAAATCCATATCAAAGAGCAGGATCCGTCGGAAAAGTTGGAAGTGAAAACCAAATTGCTTCTCCTGATCTTCCTGGCAGCGTTTTTAGCGATGATCGGCGGTACCATGTTTTTACAATGGTGGACGCTCGAACTATCTGCTTTGCTTTTTGGGGCCGCCATACTCGTCGGATTTCTCGCAAAGGTCAACGAGCGGGTATTCGTGAGTTCATTTGTAAAAGGGGCGGAAAGCTTACTTTCGGTGGCATTTATTGTGGGTGTCGCGAGGGGCGTCACGATTGTTTTGAATGACGGGCATATCAGTGATTCCATTTTATATTACATGAGCAATCTGGTTGCGCACGTGCACCCTGCCCTATTCCTGTTACTTCTGCTCACGTTTTTTATTTTCTTCTCGCTTTTTATCACTTCAACATCAGGAATGGCAGTACTTACGATGCCGATTATTGGCACGTTGGCTGTGTTGATCAATATTCCCGGAAGTGAGATCGTCAATGCATATCTATATGGCATGAATCTCATGTTTTTCGTTTCGCCCACGGCCATGTTATTGCCTTCACTGGCTTTAGTGAACGTAAGCCTGAAAGTCTGGATCCGCTTTATCATGCCGCTGCTGATTGTGTTATTTTTAGTATGCGCATTGTATTTGGTGGGAAGTATATATTTATAATTTGCCGATTATCAATAACTTAGACTCTTGTATCTGAAACATTCCGTATCAGCAACCAGTTCATCGAAAAGAGGATTGTCATGGTGGTCCTGAATGCCGGTCTTTATCAGAAATCCCTCCACGTTTCAAAACATGAAAACCGATGGCAACAACATTACCTGCACTTTCTGAAAGTCGTTTGCTGAGATATTTCAGCTTTGCCATGCTCTATGTCGCGCAGGGCGTTCCTGAGGGAATCATGCTTTTTGCTATTCCGGCATGGTTGGCCATGAATGGCAAAACAGCAGCGGAAGTCAGCAGCTATACAGCTATTATATTCTTGCCATTCGGGTTTAAAATTCTGGCCGCTCCCATGATCGAGCGCTTTACTTTTCTGGCGATGGGGCGCAGACGTCCATGGATCATCTTCGGACAAATGGGGATCGCGGCCAGTCTGGCCATTATGTCGCTGATCGAAAAGCCGCTGGACCATCTATTCCTGCTGACTGTTTTTGGCATTTGCTCATTCTTTTTTGTCATTGTTCAGGATATTTCAACGGACGCGCTGGCAATAGATATCGTGCCTATTGACGAACAAGCCAAAGCCAACGGCATGATGTGGGGAGCGAAAGTGGCAGGTATGGCTGGATCGCTCGCTATTTGCACCTGGTTACTTAACCAATATGGATTCTTCACAGCTATTTTTTCCCTCTCGCTTATCGTCGTACTGATCATGCTAGTGCCTTTGCTGTTGCGTGAACGTCCTGATGAAAAGCTTCTTCCCTGGACTCGGGGTCATGTGTCTCCCGACGCCGCAACACTGCAAATGGACAGCTTCAGAAAGATTTTCAAGTCGCTTTTGCGCATTCTCAGACTACGAAACAGCATCATCTTGCTAGCTCTCAACTTCTTGATTATGATGTCATTAGGATATATGAAGACACTCATACCCATATTTACGATTCAGGCAATTGGCTGGACCAACCAGGCATACTCTTCCGTTTATGCAACCACATCTTTTGTCGGCGGGATTCTGGGTATGATCGTTGGTGGCTATCTCGTCGATCGGTTTGGAACGAGCAAAATGATGAGTATTTATCTGGTATTACTGGTCTTGTTTACTGGTTTGATCGGCTTCGGAGAGGTTTGGTGGAAGATACCCTATTTTGTAGAAGGCTATATCGCGCTATTTGCATTTCTATATACTTTTATAATTATTACCATATTCGCCATGGTGATGAAAGGTTGCTGGAAAAGAATTTCCGCTATGCAGTTTACATTCTATATGGCCGCGTTTAACTTGGCTCAAACAATAGGCTCCGCGGCAATCGGACCGATCCGTGCCTATGCTGGGTGGAGTTTTACGCTTTTCGCTATCGCCATTCCCGCGGTTGTAGCTCTGTTAATTCTTCAAACGGTGAATATGAAAAGACATCTGATACAGGTTGAAGAGTTGGAGCAAGCCGAATTAAATCAAGGTGCACTCGCCATATAGCCTGACTTTTAATACCCTCGGGAATAATTTTTGTTATTCATTATTTAAACTAAAAAATCATGAAAGACGAAAATATAAAAACCGCGGCGCGGATCCTGCTGGGAGCGGGGTTGGTTTTCGCTGGCATTGGCCATCTGACATATGCGAGAAAAGAATTTCAGGCCCAAGTACCTGACTGGGTTCCCCTCAAAAAAGACGACACTGTTGTGTTATCAGGAATAGCTGAAATAGCGATGGGAAATGCTTTAATTCTTACGCCTAAAAAGTACAGAGCAACAGTGGGACAACTTGCGGCTGCTTTTTTTACTGCTGTTTTTCCCGGTAATATATCTCAGTATACCAACAAACGAAGCGCATTTGGTCTTGATTCCGACCAAAAAAGGTTCGCACGGTTATTCTTTCAGCCGGTATTGATATGGTGGGCGTTGAAAAGTACCGAGAAAACACGGACGACGTCGGAAGACAAAATACTTGGTAAGAACTAGTCAGATGTGCTTTTCAATCGTATCGCGCTCTATATCTGAACTATCTAAAACTTCAAGTAATTATTGGCGGATCTATGCTAAGTGTGGCTCAAATTTAGCATCGGTCCGCCGATAACTTTTTTTAAATGGGCTTGGCGTCAATATATCGTTAAATCGACCTTCATTGGCAATTAGTTTGTTCGATGTATCTCCATCTTTTATTAAAACATTTATAAATAAAATCCAGACCGTAACTGGGTTTTAAAAGGATTGTAATTATTCATGGCCGAATATCACCGCCTGGATTTGGAAGCATTTATAGAAGGAAAATTGCTTTATCAGAATGATATTACCCGTGGTTATTCGTGAGGACGCCACGGGTATTTTTTGCGGGCACGACTCCTTTTACATTCGTAAATCAATATATAAATCATCAATATGACGCCTGAGGAGCTCGAGTGGAATATAAAGCCAATACAGCATCAATACCAAAATCTTGATCTGACTTTTGAACAGGCAGAGAAAATTTACCGCTATGAGAAGGTAAAGAATCTACCATCCGACAGACACCACTTTTCTCAATGGGAAGAATGGGATTATGAATCAACAACTTTCAGGCAAATATTAAATGATGAACAATTCAACGAGTACGAAAAATTACTGAAGAAAGCCATTGTGAATTTTGAACAGAGATTGAAGGACGAAGATCTGGGAAAAATTAATGAGATTGCTTTTTGGGAAGAGCAGCTTGAATTTTTGGAGAAGGATTTCACTGCCAATCCCTTAAAGGAGCCAGATCTATTGTTTCATGCATGGTTTTCCGACGAGCAGGCAAAAATTACTTATTTAAAAACTGAGTATCTACGCTTCTTAAACGACAAGAAAAAACAACTCCTGACTGAACATTTTCGATTTAACAAAACGCTTGCTCCAATGCTTTGAAGGTCTCCATACTTCGACATGACTATTTTAGAATACTGCCAAACTTTATCGCCTTCAAACACTGGATGGATGAACCTACAAAAGCAATTAACAGTCACCTGATAGCAAAGTTTTCAACCCTTCCCACCGAGACGGAGACATTGTTAGTCCAGAAATTCAACGATTTAAATATCTTTAATGAAGCCAACCTTAAGAAACATTTTGGTTCGGCAGGAAGTTGGAATATCAGCGAATCGCCCCTCACTTTCGAAGAAGAAAAGCAATACAGACAGATGACCTGGCTGCTAATAAAAAGAAATATGCCGGGTAGTCTTGAATCTCCCTCAGATAGTTGCTGCAATATCAAATTCAGCAAGAACTTTTTTTTATATTTTGGAATACACTATCAGGCTAAAAGTGCCTCTTTATTATATTTCGCCCTGTAATCAAGTGGCGACAATCCGGTAATTTTTTTAAAAACTTCTCTAAAGGCTTTGTCGTCAGAATACCCGACTTCATCCATTACCTCAAAAACGTTCTTTCTCCCCTTTTCCAAAGTCTTCTTTGCCACTTCAACCTTTACGCGCTGCAGATATTCTACGGGCGTATTGCCTGTCGCTTTTACAAATCTTCTGTCAAAATTTCTACGACTGATAGCAAGCTGTGAAGCCAGGTCTTCAAACGATATTTTCGAACTCAAATGCTCCTCAATATAGGTCTGAGCCTGAGAAATCAGCTCATCTCCATGGTTTTTCTGAGCCTGAAAAATAAAGAAAGGAGATTGCGATGTTCTATCCATATCGATCTGGAAAATCTTGGAACAATATATCGCCGTTTGTCTGTCAAAATATTTTTCAACCAAAAATAATATCAGGTTCAGAAAGGAATATCCCCCGCCGTTTGTATATATCCCCTGCTGAACAGTGATCAGCTTGTCAATATTAAGGGGGATATCCGGAAAAATTTTCTTAAAATACGGTGCCGCACTCCAATGTGTCGAGCAGGTTTTACCATCTAATAGACCACTTGCAGCAAGCAAAAACACGCCAGTGCAAATACTCGCGATTTCGGCACCTCCCTTATATTGGTCCCTGATCCAATTGACAAGTTCTTTATTTTCAGCTATCAAATTATCGTAATCGTTAGAGACGAAAACTGAAGGGATCAGCAACAAGTCTGCCTTTTTTATTTCCTTAATACTTACCGGATGAACTGAAAAAAAGCCGGCGTCCAGTTTCAATTCCGTCACAAAACCAGCGATACGGATTTCCATCAAAGAATCATGACCCATTCGCTGCCACTGTGCATTCGCCCGGCTTAATATCTCAAAGGATCCTGTGATGCTACTTAGATTTACGTTTCCTTTCGGTACAATTATGATTACCTGTTTCATGGGGAGCGGTTAAGACTGACGTGCGTCCATCGCACGGTTAGCGATTAATTAGGAAGGTTGACAATCCATCAATAACATGCTATCAGCAATTGATTCCTTCGGTTTCAATAACAATTTCTTCGAAAAAAAATACATTCGTTACGCTTCAAACCATTCAGAGTTTCACGGAAAGATAGGACATAATCTTGTCCAAATCAACCCACTAAATTGTCTAATATACCCCCTTCTGATACGACATTAAGACTATAAATTTGTTGTGTTGGCGGTCGGTTTTTGCCCGTCAGCTTTAAAACATTTGATGTTCAAACTCCATTTAATTTACAACCTAAATTTAACCAACATGTCAAAGGACTTCAACACTTCCATATTGGTAGACCAGTCGCCGGAAGAAGCTTTTAATGCCGTTAATAACGTTCGGGGATGGTGGTCAGAAGAAATTGAAGGAGAAACCGACAAACTCAATGCGGTTTTTGATTATCACTTCGAGGATGTGCATCGATGCAAAATGCGAATTACTGAGCTTGTTCCGAACAAACGGGTCATTTGGCAGGTACTGGACAACTATTTCAAATTCACGGAAGACGAGACAGAATGGAAGGATACGCAAATGATCTTTGAAATTTCGGAAAAGGATGGCAAGACTCTGGTGCATGTAACCCACCTTGGTTTGGTGCCGGAACTTGAATGTTATGATACCTGTCGCAAAGCCTGGACACAATATATTGGGCAGAGTTTATATAATCTGATCACGACAGGAAAAGGCCAGCCGAATGCCACCAACAAACCTCAAACCGAAGATGAAAAGGGATTAGCTGCTCGCAGATAGCTGTTGGGTGTAGGGCTTGAAAATTATCTATATGCCACTAAGGCACGACGACACTAATTACAGTATATGATTCTGAGACTGGTTACCATCTTTAAATTCTAAATTTCATGAGCGACTATCAGAAAATCATTCATACGAATAAGCCAGTCAACGAGGTATATGCTGCCATAACTGAACATATTGTTGATTGGTGGAGCAATGACCTCGCAGGTACTATCACACATGCTGGTGACAGCTATAATATTGCTTTTGGCAGTACCCGAAAAACCATTGATATTACAGAAGCCGTACCTGATGAGCGTGATATGGACCTGCTCGAAGGCATATATTGATATGTCGTCTCTGAAAAATAAAGCGGAATGGGAAGGGACAAGTATGATATGGACATTGACTACCACTCCCTACGGAACCGAGCTTAAATTTTTACACAAGGGCTTGAATCATAATATGGAATGTTACAATGTTTGTGAGGACGGATGGGATTATTTTCTAAATAGCCTGGAAGTGTATTTGCAAACGGGGGAAGGTACACCCTACATGAAGCCGGTTACCACAGAGGCATAAAAGAATCAAATCACTTCAATCAGCGCTCTTTTTGATTCTGACTTCTACTCGTCTGTTTAATTTCCTGTTTTGCTCCGAGTCATTTGGCGCAACAGGGCGATTGCTACCATATGCTTTGCTTCGGATTCTTGTCGACCCGATGTCAGAAGACAAGAGATACTCCTTTACCATATCCGCCCGATAGCCGGAAAGGTAAAAATTCTTGACCGGATCACCCAGATCGTCGGTGTGACCTGCCAGATCGACCTCCATTTTTCCATGAGTTTTCAGGAATTCAGCCATATGTTGCAAATCCGACTGTGACTTGGGCAATATATTGGCTCTGCTTTGAGAAAAATACAAGACAAATGAGATTTCCTCATTCAAAATTCCTTTCGTATCTTCGATTTTGCCATTTCTCGTTTCGTTTGTCAATGAAAGAGAATCCGGAGCTTTTCTGCTCAAATAAAATATCTCGGTAGGACTCATTCTGTTCCCCAATATCGACTCAGTAAGTGTCTCATAACCATCCGCATATACCGATATTAAACTGGTATCATTTACCGGAATTTTGAAGTTAGATACCCGATCCTCATACGAAGGAACCTGTTCCACTCCGGGCACCCGGCCAACGACGATGATCTTTGCATTTATTGGTAATAAAGTTTCCCTATCCAGAACGCGAACAGTGATTTTCGTCCGGGTAACAGCTTTTGGTTTGAATAAAGGTTTGTTCGCTGCAAGTGACTGGGCAGATATCAATTTCGTTTGATCGAAATCGCTCTGTTTTTTGTCGCCAGAAAGTAGCTGCCCCACTCCTTTTTGGCAGATTAAGCTTACTAAGATAACTACGTACACGACCGTTCTCATAATACTGACAAGCTTTATCGACGAATCATTGCTGCATATACAATAGAAAGTTTACCAATATATAAAATAAAATGACTGAATGAAAGCGCTGCGAATAGACGGATTATTCGGGCGGCAAGAGGAATCCTCACCGAGACATCGGCCTAAAAAACCTTTAAACTACTCTGTCGGAGACGTACCCAAAAGTATTTTATCAAGTCTCGCCTTATACATCCTTCCGATCGGAATTTCTTCATTGTTGACTCGGATATAGCTGGCACTGATTGCCTGCATATGGTCGAGCGAAACGATAAAAGATTTGTGAATGCGAACAAAGCGGTCCGAGGGCAATTTCTCTTCCAAATAGCTGATTCTCAGATAAGATACCAACGGCCCTGAGCGGGTATGAATCCGAACGTAATCTTTGAGGCTCTCGATCCAGTATATATCCTCCAGAAACAGCTTCACCATTTCCTTATCTACTTTGAAATACTGGTAGTCCCTCGCAGGTTTTGCATTCTCAGGTTCTTTTATAGTTGCTGGCGTTCCTGCAGAGAAACGATATATTTTGCCGACAGACTGCAGGAAACGTTCAAATGAAATGGGTTTTACTAAAAAGTCAAGCACGTCGAATTCATAACTTTCCAGAGCATGTTCGCGAAATGCGGTTGTGAATATCACCTTTGGACGATATGCAAGCGGGCGCAAAAGGTCAAATCCAGTCAACCGAGGCATATGGATATCCAGGAAAATCACGTCCACAGGAGTTTGCTGTAAAAGCTGTAAACCTTGCGTCGGACTATTAGTCAAGCCAACCAAGTCCAGGTCCGGCAGCCGGCTGATATAGTCTTTTAGTAAATCGGTGGCCAACGGTTCATCGTCGAGCACAAAGCATCGTATCGCCATCAGGTTATATTAAATTTCAAAACCGCCAAAAACTGGCCTTCCTCCCGCAACGTTACCAATTCATATTTCTCCGAAAAGAGAATCTCCAACCGCTTCTTCAGATTGGTTAGTCCCAAACCCGTACTAAATTGTTTAAGAGTTTCTTCCGGAACAGAGTTTTCAACTGAAAAGATGATTCGATTGTCGGTGAGAGATAGATTTATTTGAATCCAGCACGCACCTTCTGTCTGAGCTGCCCCATGTTTGAAAGCATTTTCGACGAAGGGCAACAAAAGCATAGGCGCAACCAAAATCGCCGACGATGTCAGATTTCCGTAGTTAACCTGAACGTCCAAACGATCACCATAGCGGATCTGCTCCAACGAGATATAGTCATTGAGGTACGCTATTTCTTTCGACAACGGCACTTTATCACTATGACTTTCGTGAAGCTGATAACTCAGCAAACCCGCCAACCGATGAAGCAGATTCGGCATTTGGGCGGGTTGATGCATCGAAACAGATATTAGATTATTCAGTGTATTGAACAAAAAATGGGGCTGAACCTGCGACTGCAGTAATCGATATTCAGCTGAAAGCTTTTCGCGCCGGAACGTTTCACTCAATTGCTGCTGACGGAGCGTATGCCGAACGAGATCGAGCACTATAAAAAGCGCGACAACAAGATGCAATTGCATCGTTTCAGCCAGTATTTTAGGCCAATAGATAAACGGTTTTTCCAGACCGGCAACGTAGTAGCTTGGGTAATAGAAATTATAATTGATGGCTCTACGAAGAATTCCAAAAATCAGCAACCCGGCAAACAAGCTCAACCAAAAACCCGTAAGATTTCTGGAAAACAGAAATTGACGAACCGTAACAAGCAGATGCCAGTACGCGGCAACCATCAATAGGGGCAAATTGAGCGTAATGAAGCACAAGCTTTGCTTGAAATTTTCGAGGTAAGCACCCGTATTCAGCCATTCAAATAAGAAATAGCCTATCCAAAACGCACTCTGAACCCAAACCTCTCTGAAAGGCTTGATAAAATTTAAACGAATCATTCGCCTGGCTTTTCCCAATTTTCAAAATCAAATCTAATGAAATTGCCAATCAAAACCGGGCTGTTTCGCCTAACAGCGACCACAAGCCAGTCAATTATAACTTATCTCGACAAACGACAGATATTTTCGACAAACATCCCTTTACTCAGATACCAAGCTATACGGGAGAAAGGCCGTGCCGCTTGTCTAAATTCCGGGATTCCCGGAATAAAGGATTTAGCGCCACCATATATATCTGCCTGCCAGTCAACCAGTTGCCAGCTTATTTGCTCCTCTTCAAAAACCTTAACTGAAAACCTCAACTGACGGCAATAACCTGAATATCATCGAAAAACTCAGACTGCTGATCGAGAACAACGACGCTCACCAGACAGCCTTGTTCCTGCGTCCATTGTATAAGCGGAAACGCCGTAGCTGTATTGCAATAAGGCCTACTTTGATCATATGGCGCAAGGTTTGTATTTCGTCGACACCCGAAAACAGGTTCCTTGACCATATAAATAAAAGAGAATTGTAGTTTACCCGATACCCGGGAAGTCAAAACACGAAAATTAGGTTGATAATCAGAACCCACCTCCGATTTTCGAGCTAACCTGGTGCTATCAACTGCTAGGCTCTTAGCGTCAAGTTCGCAGTCGAACAACGTCAACCAGAGCACAAGACTTCGCGATTTTTGCAATATTTTCTTAGAATTTTATCTTTTTTACCATTCTGCTTGTAGTTTTCCTTCAGGTGTGCAATTTTTGGTCGTTCCAATTAAATGAACAGAGGATAAGTATGGAAAAACAGAATGAAATCTCTCGCACCGAGTTTATTCGTCAGGCGGGCATAATGAGTGCTATTGCAATGTTATTGCCGTCTGGCTTAATGGCTGGTGGAATTACAACTGCCGATAAGAAAATTCGTGTTGCCGTGATCGGCTGTGGAAGTGTATCGACACAATATCTTCCTCATCTGAGCAAATCGCAATACGTCACTTTGCTAAGCGCTTGCGATATCATCGAAGAAAAAGCAAAAGCCGCCGCCACCCAGTATTCGATACCAAACTACTATCCGTCGATCGAAAAAATGCTTGCTGGGCCTGATTTCGATTTGATGATTACCTTAACCGACATGCAGCAGCATGGCAAATTGAATAAGATAGCTCTTGAAAACGGCAAAAACGTCTGGAGTGAAAAGCCAATGGCGAACACCTATGCCGAAGGCGAGGCGCTACTTAATCTAGCGCAAAAGAAAAAACTAAGAATATGGGGCGCTCCGGCCGTCATTTTGAGTCCTCAGTTTGCATTTATGTCAAAGGCGATTCAGGAGGAAAAACTAGGCAAAGTCGCGGCTGCACACGCGCACTATGGCCATCAGGGTCCTAGTTGGTCGGCTTTTTTCTACGAAAAATTGGGAGGGAGCATGCCCGA
The DNA here is from genome assembly GCF_056895215.1 of Dyadobacter sp. HNCC25DJ184. Classification (NCBI taxonomy): domain Bacteria; kingdom Pseudomonadati; phylum Bacteroidota; class Cytophagia; order Cytophagales; family Spirosomataceae; genus Dyadobacter; species Dyadobacter sp. HNCC25DJ184. The sequence goes on from NZ_JBXHAQ010000002.1 coordinate 71,182, forward strand.
TCTGGCAGTATACAATATGGCAACGTTGACCGGATTGCTCGGCCCTGTCAAGTCAATTGTCTCGATGCTCAATATCATCACACCTCTCCGAAAAGTAGATAACCGCCCAAATCCAATCAAAGTAGAAGCGGAAGACAACAGTATGGTCCTCATGGAACATACGAGCGGGGCATTGTCTCACGTTCAGAGTGGTTTTAACTACTTTGATCCCTATGGACATGAGGGCACCGGACAAGAAAAACCAACGGTGTCCATCTGGGGAACAAAGGGGAATATGCAGCTCATCGGATATGACTGGGCACCTGCCGGTGTGGATATGGCAACGGAGGGCAATGAAAAAACGCAGCGTTTCGCGACCAACGCCGAAGGATTTGTGTGGCAGGAAGGTGCCAGCTACATATCTGAGAATATGGCTAAAGGTACCGACCCCCTCATCACGACCCTACATTCACTACATGTGCTGGAAATAATAGAAGCGGCCCGAAAATCGCAGGAAACAGGTATGAGGGTACAACTAAAATCCACATTTAAATGGCCGCTTCTTTAGGGAATTTTGAATTGTTGAATGATTGAATATTTGGACGCTTGGTTGCTCGGTTTAGCTTTTGCTCAGGATCTTGAATAGCATAATTTTAAATATAGGTTCAAGTTAGAGAATCAAATATCCACCACCTTATTCACACATTTTGTTATTGTTTTTTACCAAAAAATACCTGAATATTAGCAACCAACTAACCTACTCCACCATTCACTAGTTCTCTCATTCAACATTCTTTTTTTATCATTCACCAATTCACTCATTAAAGTCATGTTACGCATATTTGATGATCACGCAGACTTATCTTTTCAGGTTGCTAAAATCATTTTTGAACAAATAAAAACAAAACCGGATTCGGTGATTTGTCTCGCTTCTGGCGAAAGTCCTTTGCTCGCCTATCGTTTGTTTACGGCACTTGCTGTAACTGAAAAGTTAGATACCGGCCGGTTTACGCTCATCGCGCTGGACGAATGGGTGAATATATTACCTGACAATCCGGGGAGCTGCAGTTACTTCTTACAAAAAAATATCATTGCGCCGTTGAACCTGGCACCTGATCAGTGTAAATTATTCGATGCAACTTCTGATGATTTGGCTGCGGAATGCGCCGGAATGAACCAGACAATAGCGGCGCTGGGAGGTTTGGACCTGATCATTGTCGGTATTGGAATGAACGGGCATGTTGGCTTTAACGAGCCGGGCGTATCGCCTGATTTACATGCACATGTCATTACTTTGGATGCGATAACGAGCTCAGTCGGTCAGAAGTATTTTGAATCCCAAACTAAACTGACGAAAGGTATTACCCTCGGTTTAAAAGATTTGCAGGGCGCCAAAAGAGCGATATTGATCGCGTCAGGAGAACGAAAAGCACATATTATCAAAACTTCGCTGGAAGGAAAAGTTCAGGTATCAATACCCGCCTCCATGATTCGACTTCATGCCAATGCTTCGGTCATGCTTGATAAAAAAGCAGCTTCTATGCTCACTCATCCTGCATGATAGGTGGACTCCCGCGGGATCAGTATGGATGGCGGAGTTAAGCAGGTATTGTCAGGCAATAGTCAGAGATGGTTATTTGATTATATAATCGCCTTTGTTTCTGAGTTTCGTCAGGCAAATTATTTGGCGGCGACATCCACAAACGCGGAGCTGGGTTCGAATCTGAAAACCAAACAATAGTGATATTAATGGAAATCTGAAGGTCCGTTTGTGCCATTGTTTTCTGAAAAGCTTATCAAACAAAGTTGATATATTTACAAAAATCAATAAAAACAACCGATCCGGCATGCGCTTTTTCCGACGAATAAATATTGCCTTTCTTAGCGCCATTGTACTTATATCCACGGTTTTCGTTGGGTTTTCATTCTTAGAAAAACCGTCGGAAAATGACCAGTGGCCGGCATTTGGTCATGATGCATCCAACAATAAGTTTTCGACCCTGGATCAGATTAACACAAAGAATGTATCAGAATTGACGCTCGCATGGCAGCATGAGGATATCAAGGAGGATGGTTCGTCGGTATTGTTCAATCCGCTCGTCGTAAATGGCGTCATGTATGCCTTTATGCCTTCTGAAAAACTTGTGGCTCTGGATGCACTAACCGGCGAAAAAAAGTGGGAATTCATACCTGACAGCACAGATGTGAGCACCTGGACGCGCGGTGTCACTTTCCATCACGACAAGGCGAAAGATGCTGATTTTCTGCTGTTTGTATATGGGTCAACACTCTATTCCATTCAGGCTAAAAACGGCAGATTGAACGAAAGGTTTGGCGAAAAGGGTCGTGTTGATTTCTATTCGGGCCTTTCTGTGAAACCGGATATGCATAAGGCTGTTCATGTGACGATGAACGCGCCGGGTGTTATATACAATGATCTGTTTATCGTTGGCTGCAAAGTACCCGATGAGTTGCCATCAACTTCAGGTGATATTAGGGCTTTCAACGTCAATACTGGCAAACTCGCATGGGTATTCCATACTATTCCTCAAAAAGGAGAATATGGGGCGGATACCTGGCCTGCCGATGCACGGGCTAAAAATGGCGGTGCAAATTGCTGGGCGGGTATGGCCCTGGACCAGGAAAGGGGTATCGTATATGTCCCCACCGCTTCCCCCTCTTTCGATTTTTACGGGGCCGACCGGACGGGCTCAAACCTGTTTGCCAACTGTTTACTGGCGCTCAATGCAAAAACCGGAAAAAGAATCTGGCATTTTCAGACCACACACCACGACCTGTGGGATCGCGACAACGGCTCCCCTCCTAACCTGGTGACGGTCACTCATAATGGAAAAAACATCGATGCAATTGCTCTGGCCACAAAGCTGGGCTACGTTTTTTTGTTCGATCGTGTGACAGGCACGCCTTTGTTTCCGATTGAGGAAATACCGGTGCCTACCAAAAGTGAGATGCCGGGTGAAAAGCCATGGCCGACTCAACCTTTCCCGACCAAACCCGGACCTTTTGCAAGACAGGGGTTTAAGGAGGAGTATATCACGGATGTGTCACCTGAGCTTAATCAATATTTCAAAAACGAAATCAAAAACAGCAAATACCAGACAGGCATATATGACCCTCCGAATTTGACGGGATCTGTTATTTTGCCAACTGCTCATGGTGGTTCCAATTGGGGTGGAGCGTCACTCAATCCCAATACGGGTGTGATGTTCGTCAATTCTACCGACCTGCCCTGGATTTTGAAACTGACTGAAATCAAAGGACTTACAGCAAATAACGATTTGAGCGGCGCACAATTATTCAATATGTATTGTAGCGCGTGTCATGGGGCTGACAAAAAGGGAACGAATTACGGGCCGGATATTGAGAAGAGAGCTGCGTTGCTTTCTGCCGAAAAATTGGATCTTTTCATTAAAAAAGGTGCTGAACCCATGCCATCTTTTAACCATTTACCTCAACCTCAGATAGATGCAATTGTGTCATTCTTGAAAGGAGAGAAAATCGCATCGACGAGCAATATATCTGACCATAAGGAGCCTTACGGTTTCAACGGGTACAACTTTTACAAAGATGACCAGGACAATTTTGCTATCAAACCGCCATATGGTACCTTGACTGCAATTGACCTGAATAAAGGGGAGCTTCTGTGGCAGGTACCGCTGGGCGAGGACGAAAAACTGGCTAAAATCGGTATCAAAAATTCCGGTTTGTTTAATCGTGGTGGCGGGATTGCCACGGCTGGAGGGCTGGTGTTTATCGCAGCCACAGGCGACGAAAAGTTCCGGGCTTTTGACCAAAAAACTGGTAAGGTGGTATGGGAAACTCAGCTGCCGGGTGGCGGGTATAGTATTCCTTCGACCTATGCGATCAACGGCAAACAATATATAACTGTAGGCGTAAGCCCCAATTCATGGAATCATTTTAACGGTGGATATGCAACTTATACCCTGAAGTAGTTGAGTTTGTAAAGCGGACGATAGCCTCTTACAGGAGTCCAACATGCTTTTTGCTGTCTGTGCGGCAAAAATCATATTTCCCACATTCGGCATTTCATTTCATCAGCAAATTCAACCTCTCTTCTTCCAAATCAATCTGGTATATCTGTTTACGAATAATTTCGTCGCTTATTGACGGATCTTTATTAAGCTCTGCGAGATATTGCCTCTGACTTTCAAGCATTTCTAAGAAAAGAAGTTTTGTATTCTTATTCATCCAGTCATCATCTGACGCTTTCACTTTTTCATCCCAATGCTTCAGCAATTTCTGCATTACCTCCTGATCATGCGCTCCGTGATCGTGCTTCGTTTTGAAAAATTGATAAATATGCTCCCGCAGACCCTGCTTCATTTTTTTTGTAGCAATTTGTTCAGAATCATCCAGAAAATCTTCGAACATTCGGCCACGCCTTATGAGGTAAGGAAGGGTAAGCCCCTGCACCAACAGTGTGAGCAATATCACCACGAAGGTGATAAACAGAATCAGATTTCGATAGGGAAATGCAGCACCATTTTCAAGCGTTACTGGTATTGCTAACGCTGCGGCAAGCGATACAACTCCCCGCATACCTGTCCAGCCCAATATCATTGGCAACATCCATTGCCTTTTTCGGGATCTCGCTCGCGGAGCCACGCTGGGCCGGAATATGAGCGTCGCCAGCATGGCAGCGTAGGAACACACGATTCTGGCAACAATCAATATGACCGTCACCAACACTCCGTACCCGATTGCCGTGTTCAAATGAATACCGTCTGCACGTATTCCCTCTACAATTTCAGGCAAGTCCAGGCCGATAATCAGAAATACAAGTCCGTTTAAAATAAATATGAAACTTTGCCAAACACTGTAGGCCATGATTCTGCTGGCACTATTCAGGAAATACAGTCGCTTATTGGCCATCAGTATACCGCCACTAACAACAGCCAGCACACCAGAACTATGACATTGTTCTGCAAGCCAGTACATGAGATAAGGTTCTATAAGTGTCAAAGCGATGTCGGAAGATGCGTCGGTGGGAAGGATTTTGTGTGCTTTAATAAAGAACCAAGCCACCAACAGTCCAATACCAACTCCCCCAATGATCATCCACAGAAAAGTGAGCGTCGCCTCTTGCCATATGAACTGGCCGCTACCAACTGCGACCAATGCAAAACGGAAAATGATAAGTGACGAGGCGTCGTTCAAAAGGCTTTCTCCTTCAAGGATAGCAGACGTAGATCTTGGAATTTTTACAAATTTCATGATAGCACCAGTGCTCACTGCATCGGGCGGCGAAACGATGCCACCGAGCAGAAAGCCCAAAGCAAGAGAAAATCCGGGAATATAGTGATTGGTTATTATAGCTACCGACAGGGCTGTAAAAAACACAACAAGGAAAGCAAAACTTCCGATGATACGCCACCATTTCTTCATTTCCTTGAAAGAAATGGACCAGGCGGCCTCAAATAATAGCGGTGGAAGCAATATAAAGAAGATGAGATCGGGATTAATTTTGACCAATGGTAATCCGGGAATAAAACTGACCACCAGGCCAGCTACCACCAGAAGAATTGGATAAGCGACTTTAAGCTTCGTGGCCAACATCTCCAGGAGTACGACGGCAGCGATTAATGCTAATAGAAAGGGTAGAATACTGTGCATGAATAGCAGTTACTGTATTATTTGGCTTTTTTGAAGCTATAATCTAAAAAAGTCTTCATGAAAATTAAACTTTTTTTTCAAAGTCTTAGCTTTCATGAAGACAAGCCGACCAATTCAGGCCACTGATCAATACACTTCCAGAATCATGATCAGCTCGAAGGCCCACCAACCTTTGCATCTTGTGCAAAAGATATATTCACGAAAAGCAGCAGCGCCAAAACCAGATTTTTCATTGTTTGTTCGGTTTGAATTTTTCATCAATCAAATGAAACAGAATGATTGTGATTGGCAAAAAATAGTAGACCAACGACAGGATTTTGAGCGGACCGTCGCTCATTTCCCCCGATCATATTGTTCGGTGGAATCAACTCCGAATTGAAGCAACAAATGCTCACGACTACTATCTCAAAGCAATCTAAGCACTTCATCCACAACAGGTTTGCAGGTAAAAATATACCGATGGTGCTCGGGAAAGCGCTTCATGTTCAGGATAATTCTTCCGGCATTAATTCCATCGTAATCTGCATCTTTCCAGACTTTGTCAACAAGGCGACCAGGCCCATTCCTGATCGGCCTGAATGAGTAATCGTTGGTAGTTTTTGGCTCGTTATTGGCTATCAGATCTTCCAGACTGACAAAATTAAAACCGGGTTCAAGCTCACTGAACGCAGTTTGTCGGCTGCCGTAATTCCCCAGATTTCGATAATCTTTTGTCAGATTGAACCGGTCAATTGCTGGCAAATCGGGACGTAAACTTCTTCCGACAAACTTTTTGGTACTGGAGTAAAGCAGGTAATCATATTTATCATGGAAAATATACACCTTCTTCCCGATGTCTTTAAGCCTGGAATATTCGTAATGAAACTCTTCCGCCCCTTCGTCGTTAAAATAATTGTGTAAATCCTCTCCCCCGCGTTTGATCGTAACGTGCGAAACATCGGGTGCCATCAAAAAGATATTCTCAAATATTTGACCCGGCAAATTAACAACAGCACCAGGCTCAGGATTTAACATACCATTCAACAACTGGTGGCCAAAAGAATGAACGACGAGGTTCAAAAATTTACCCTCCGCAGCCAAAGCTTGAGATAGCAATGTAAATGTTTCCCACAATCCTTTTTCAGTAAATGCCTGACCCGCCCTGATGGATCGATCATCAACTGTTTTTCGGGCCGGACCACCCTGCGCAGGCCAGCTCATAAATAGTACTTTCGCTATTTTGTTGCCAGGATGAGTCATATAATTATTGACAAAACTTTCCAGCAAATCCAATTTCAACGACGAAAGAAGCTGATAACCATGGATATAGACAAACACATGGTCGCGCTGACTGGCCAAATTTCGAACCGACTGCATGACACCATTCACAAATAAATTGGGTATCAAATCGTTGAGTCGCACGCTTGAAGAATCTGTTGGCAGTCGCAATGGTGTAAAATAGAGTTGATCGGCTGGTGTATTCGAAAACATATCTGGCCGACCATCACTCTTCACCTTGCGATATGATACCAACCACTGTTCTCTGTCTGCCTCCGACAAACCTGAACTATCCACCTGCAGATCCACCGCCCCGCTCCAGACAAAAGCGCCGTTCGCCAACTTATACCAGATATCCTCGCCATCAAACGGATCACCAAGAACAGATTCGGTGATATCGATGGTGTCGCCAACCGCATAAAACTGGAGGATTCGGGAATTAACGTTTGGTCGCTGCCGTTCGTTAACTTCTGTATTTATGATACCTTTCATCCTACTCTGTTTAAAGTTCCGCGGTTGGTCATGTTTGCGTTCGAAGTTCCGGTGGCACCTGATTCGCTGCCGGAAGCGTTGGAGTTTCTTAATTTCACCAACTTGTTAAGCAGATCAAACCAAAACGGAGACCCTATGGCAATTGCAATAACAGTAAGCAAATAGCCCCACAACCGCCCACCACTAAAAATGTACTTTAACTTATATTTCGTCGGGCTGATTGCGATATGGTCTTTGCCGTTTTCGTTCGTAATCTGTACTGCTTTTCCAAGCATTTCACCGATAATATCCTGATCCACAGACTTGTGAATATGGAGGTATATCTTCACTTTTCCTCCCAATGAATACGGAAAATCGACATAGTCAACCGGGAGTCCGTCCCCGGGCTTTGTGGAGTAATATAACTTATCCGAGATGTTCCAGTTTGAAGACATGATACTTTGCGAATTCCTGATATCGTCCTCCAACTCATGCCGAACGGCCGTCAATGAATCCAGTCGCGCATTTAACATGGCGACACTCGCAGAATCCGATGATACAGTTGTCTGAACAACCTGCATCATCGCTCCATTTCTCTCTGTGAAACCTACTGCCATCTGAACCAGACTATTGCGTGCTTCATTGTCCCGCGAAAGCTTTTTGATAATCGCGACCGTATCCACATTAAACGTAAAAGCCAATATCATTCCAATAAACAATAGAAAAACTTGGGTGGTCTGTTTAAACCAACCTGCGGCCCGATCCTGGGTTTCGTTGTACCAGGTTTCAACCAAAATTCTAAACTTTACCATATCGCAATTTGCATCGTCAAGCAAGGATCGGATATGCTGGGTCGTCTCCGATTCTTGCCTCATATTTTCCAGCCCCTGCTCGACACACGCCAGCAAACTCGCATCCGGATTATCCACTTTAATGGAATCAATAAGCGCCTTAGAAAAACTCTCTGCCGTTAGATACGCTGGTTTATTGCCCAGGCCGCCGCTAGTCTGATACTTGATCGTCGGCTGGTTGACAACCCTGTTATACAGCTCCGGATTTTTAAGATTAATCGCTGACCCCCAGAACCTTACAATCGTGACATATAGCTCCACGAAAAACCGGTGAACAGGATTCGGATACTGTTTCTCATCTTTCAACATACGCCCTATAGCGAAGTACAAATTTTTGGCTCGAAGGTTGAGTAGCGTCGTAAAGATCTCTATAAAAACCGTCGCGTATAAGCTGTACAAGAGATAAATAAACACGAGTCCGATGACGACATCTAATGCTACATTGTCCATGATTGAAAGGAAATTGTATGATGATTGAATGGGGTTTACGACAATAGGCTGAAGAAGGAGGCTTAATATGGAATCTCACTACACCCGCCCAGTGACGCAATTTTCTCATCCATTCTTTGCCAAAGGTGCTGTGCTTCAAGTTGCGCCACCGAATAATTGTTGTCGAATGCAGCTGCAACGTCGCTGGCCGCATGGTTTCTTCCAGCAGACAAATCCGTACAATGCATTCGTAGCAGATATAACGGTAAATATTGGAGTGCGAGCTCCCTGACTCCCCTACCGACATTTTGGCCGGGGTCAGATGATTCAACAAACCATTGGTTAAAAGTCGCCTGGCTCAGCAGCAATTCGCCATTCGGTATCTCAGTACTTCTTCTGAAAAAACCGTTATATGGATCATCGCCATGGGACAGATATTTGTCGATCGTCGGGAAGCCGAGCAGTGCATGCCCCCCACCAGATTCCCAACGAACAGGAATATTGATAATCCGAAGCAAAGCTCTAAAAAAGCCGACGGTGCCGTGACAACCACCCGTCCGATGTTTGACTCCGTTGGATGGTAAGCTGGTTTGCACCGTTCCATTAATAACTCTTTCGATAGGCGGCAAGCCATAATACTGCCATTGGTCATATACATTATCTGCCTCGTGAGCGCCTGTAAAATGCACCATCTGCCGACACCAGCCTATGAGATTACTGATCGTTGACAAATGACTGCTTCCTATTAAATCATTGTCAATCAAAAACTTATATAACCTGCTCGGATTTCCATACGTGACCCCGCCGAACGTTCCGCGCGAGATATGGTAGGTATTGTCGTCCCGTCTGAGAAAAAACGCTTTGCCGTCGAGAATGATTTTGCGCTCCTCTTCGGTTTGATCTGCCAGCGACCAGTTTACACGATCATCAGCTTCAACGACCAAAGAATGAGCAACATGGCCGATATAGTATTTCCAGGCCAACGTTGAAGATAGGTAAGTCACTGCGTTTTCGGTTCCATGCGGCACAAAAGCGAGTGGCGGATCCTCCGTCAGATCGAGCAAGGTATTGTTCAACACAATCTTGTAGTTGTCTTCCAATTCGGCTTTTTGGGCAGCCGTCCATTCTGTATAATTCTTGTAAACTCCTCCGGGAAATTCCCAATTAATCGCATTTCTGAGATATACTCGCGCATTCAACCAGTTTCCGAGGGTAAAAACTGGTGTTAAGTATCCTCCCTCGCCTTCGCCAACGGGTTCCTGTTGCAGAGTGGATATTCGTTTTCTGGCGGCATCGTACGACACCGGTTTTTCATTCCGAAGCAAGTCAATTAGAAACTTTCCTTCACTGACCGGAATGTTTTCAACCGTATCTGCCCCACCATCTTGGTAATAAAGCACAATAGAAATGGTGCCACCGATATTTTCAAAAGCAGCGTAGCTTTCGACAGTCTTGCGGGCCATATCCTATTCGCCTTCTCCGACGGGTTCCTTCGCATAATTCGAAAGCCGTTTCAGGGCAGCGTCATATGACATCGGTTTTTCGTTTCGCAGCAAATCCACGATAAACCCCGCCTCCGAATAAGGTATATCGGAAATCGAATCAGCCCCGCCGCCATCATAATATACCACCACCGAACTGGTGCCGCCTACATTGTGAAAAACGGCATAATGAGTAACTACTTTTCGAGCCATAGCAAAGTGATTTTAAGTTGAAAAACACATGATAATCAAGCACATAACACTTGACTATGGCTAATTTGAATATTTTTTTGTGAATATGTAAGAGTTTGCCCGATGGAGTTGAGATTATGTTATTATTCGGTCAAAAGCAGAATGTTATCAATCGTTTCTCAGACTTTTGACGGGATTAACCGAAACAGCGCGAAGCGATTGAAATGATATGGTTAACAACGTAATAGCCAAAACAAGGGTGAATGTCAAAGCGAAAACCCACCATGAAATATTGACCTTATATGCATATCCCCTCAGCCAGTTTTCCATCAAAAATCCACCTACTGGCGCAGCGAGAACAAACCCTACGACCAATAATAAGGCAAATTCTTTTCCCAAAATCCATAACAGTTGGTTCATGGTTGCTCCCAACACCTTCCGAACTCCAATTTCCCTGGCCTTAGTTTCTGATAAAAACATGATTAATCCGTAGATTCCCAAACATCCAATAAAAACGGCTATCCCCGAAAATGCTTTGAGCAACGCGAGCAGAATATTTTCCGTTACGTAAAATTCTTTCAAAAGCTCGTCGAGGAACGTGGCATTATAGACTTGATCGCTAAAATGGCCGTCCCATACCGCCTCGACTTTTCTTAATGCAGTTGTCGTTCGTCCAGGATTAATTTTAATAGCGGGCATGGTGAAAATTGATGGCATACTGACGATCGCTGCCGGCTGAATTAAGGGACGCATCCCTTCCAGATGAAAATCTTTTACTACACCAACGACCATTCGATTTTGACCCCATAAGTTCACATTCTTGCTCAGAACCGATTGTGAACTTTATCGGTAACGATCCAAAATGTCCGGTCGGCCATGGTGTAGAAGCTATTGAAACTGAACAAATATGCTACCAGCAGAAATAACACAAGTCCTCCGGCTATACCTATTGAAAAGACCAAAAACACTCACAAAACTCGCTGCATAGGTCCTTCTAATATTGGGGAGAGCCACCTGAAAGAAGTTTTTAAAAATAACATGATCCGGGATTGGTGACGACTACATTGTGATCTGGTTTTGAACTCAAAAAATAATAATCGAAAAAACTTTAATTATGATTATATATAAAATTTAACAAAAACAGAGCGTGGCTAAAATATTGGTGGAGGAAGCATCCAACTGGGTTTTGCAGTCGTATATAATAACTCATGGAACGCCTTATTCAACTACTCTTAATTTTTACGTTATGGCCGCATTTTCGAGTTCAGGGTCAACGGATTGACAATACGGCATCGTTTAGCAATCAAGACGGTGATCGCTATTTCAGGATTCATTACGACAATGATTTTTTTGGTAAAAAGGATTACTATTACACCCAAGGTTATCAGCTTGAATTAGTTAATCCACAATTAAAAAAAAGTCCTATTTCGAACTTATTGCTAAAAACAAAAGACAGCCGCGTGAAATACGGGCTGTCTTTTGAACATTACGGCTTCACGCCAACCAGTTATCGAAGCGATGAGATCCTATATGGAGACCGTCCATTTGCGGGTGTAATGATGTTAAAATCCTTTTCGATATCGGTCAACTCCCAAAAAAGGGTCAGACTTTCTTCGATAATAAGCACAGGAATGATCGGCCCGGCCGCCTTTGCCGGCAAAATGCAGACAACGATTCATAAATGGACCGGCGATGCAATTCCGCTTGGCTGGCAATACCAGATTCACAATGATGTTGTGTTCAACTATGGACTTCACCATGAAATGGAAATTTTCAAAATCCCCAACATCGCCTCACTCAATACCAATGGAAATATTGACATTGGAACACTTTCAGACAAAGTTCAGGCCGGTTTTACTTTTACGCTCGGCCGGTTTGATTCCCCTTTTAAGACACTTGAAAACCAGCCATCCAAAAATTTTCAATTATATCTATATGCTCAGCCGCTCATTAGTATCGTGGGCTATGACGCCGCCCTCCAGGGTGGTATCTTCAATAAAAGCAGTCCGTACACTATTTCAGGAAAAGATATCAACCGTGCGACTTTTCAAACAAAATGGGGTTTGGTCGCTCATATATGGAAAATATATTTTGAATATAACCGTACTTTCCTGACGCAGGAATTCAGAACAGGTCGCAGCCACAAATGGGGTGGCATGAAGCTTGGATATTCGTTTTAAATATGATCAAGGTGGAAGTTTGCGCGTTGCGGATCACTTCCAGACCAAACCTGACTATCTCCGACCGGCTCCCCATCCAAAGGTGACAAAACCTTATAATCCTGTTCAAATCCGTACGAAAAACTGTTCAATTTCGGACAATCTACATTGAATTTCATCTTTAAAAATCTAATAATAAGCCAGTTAAAAACATGGCACAACAATTGTATTGAGCCAGCTACCGCCTTTACTATCCAGCTGTTATGCTCAAAAACTATCTGACCCTCGCTTACCGTAATCTTATCAAAGATAAGTTTTACAGTCTCATCAATATCTTTGGTCTCACGATCGGTGTCACCTGCGGGATGCTGCTATTTTTATACGTGACCGATGAGCTGAGCTATGACAGATATCATACAAAAGCGTCTCAGATTTACAGAATAGTATCCTATATACGTGAGCCCGACAAGATCAACCGTTGGACGAGTACTCAACCTCCGTTAGTAAAAACGCTGAAACAGGATTATCCTTTTGTCGAAAGCTACGCAAGGTTTTTCTCTAATGGGCGCGTAATGTTCCGGTTGGGTGAACAGAAGTTTTATGAAGAAGACGTTTACGCAACAGACTCTACAATTTTTGACATTTTCACCCACAAATTTCTCGAAGGAGATCCAAAACTCGCTCTTGCTCAGCCGGGTAGCGTGGTATTGACCAAAAAAGTGGCGGATCGATATTTTGGTAAAAGCAGCGCAATGGGCCAAATTCTGAGAACCGACGATACGACTTCATATAAAGTGACTGGCGTAATTGAGGATGTTCCCAAAAACTCCCATTTTACTTTTAACGCGCTGATGTCTTTGAACCAAAATCAGCGACAGGCTGACGGCTGGGGTGGTTTTTATATCAACAGCTATTTGTTACTTTCCAAAAATGCAGATATTAAAAAGCTCGAGGCTGGCTTTCCTCAACTTTATGAGAAATATATGTCGTCCATTTTCAAAAGGATGGGCATTCATATTACATACCAGCTTCAACCGTTGACGAGTATTCACCTTTACTCGCACTTCGACGGCGAAACCAACGGAGATATAGGATACGTATATACATTCAGTGCGGTTGCATTTTTCATGTTGCTTATTGCGAGTATAAACTACATGAATCTGGCGACGGCCCAATCGGCGAAGCGTGCAAAAGAAGTTGGATTGAGAAAGGTAATGGGCTCTCTGAAAGGTGCTTTGATAGCGCAATTTCTGACTGAGTCCGTAATGATTACGATGATATCATTGCTTTCCAGCGTTATCTTGGTGGCTGCCCTGCTTCCGTTTTTTAATACAGTTTCCGGAAAAGAGATCGGATATATGCAGTTATTAAGTCCTCAGTTTGTAGCGATTGGCTTGGCGATTGTGATATTCACAGGCCTTGTCAGCGGAAGTTATCCAGCCTTCTATTTGTCAGCTTTTGAGCCAGCTGATGTGCTTAAAGGCTCATTTAAGGCGCGTGGCGGAAGCTTTTTCAGAAAGGCGCTGGTTGTTGCCCAGTTTACGATTTCATTGGTGATGCTGATTTGCACCTGGATTGTATATCAACAATTGAACTATATGCGCAACAAGGATATGGGTTACGACCGCGACCAGGTGTTAACGATTGATTATCAAGGAGATCAGCCTAAAGAAAAGTACAATACATTTAGAAAGGAGATGCTGGATAATCCGAATATCCAAAACTTGGCGACGGCGTCATCACCTGTGAGTAATATTGGCGGACGGATTATTTTCAACGTGGAATCCACAACAGGAATGAAAGAAATGGCTTTCAAACCTACGGTAATCGACCAGGATTATATCAAAACAATGGGAATGAAGATTGTCGCCGGGCGGACTTTTTCTGACGAGTTTCCATCTGATACCTCCAGCAGCGTGATGGTCAATGAAGCGGCTGTGAAACGAATGAATTGGGCGGATCCGATTGGCAAAAAAGTGGAAATTGATAATGGTCCTAATGACGGTAAAACACCTCGTCCAACTGCGCAGGTAGTCGGCGTCGTGAAAGACTTTCATCAACAGTCGCTATACAATCCGATTGAGCCGATGATCATGATTTATCGACGCGCCAACCCGGTTATCCACGTGAAAATCAAAACACAAAATACGGCGAGTACGCTGGCATTTATAGAAAAGAAGTGGCAGGAAACTTACCCGGATCGTCTATTCGAATATCGTTTTCTGGACCAGGACTTTCAATCGGCATATCATGCCGACGAGCTTCGCGGACAGATTTTTACAGCCTTTTCAACCCTCACTATCCTGATTGCATGTCTTGGACTTTTCGGCCTCGCTACGTTTACGACAGAACAGCGTGTGAAGGAAATTGGCGTACGAAAAGTACTTGGTGGCTCAGTGAGCAGTGTAGTTTTATTGTTGTCAAAAGACTTTACAAGATTGGTATTGTTCTCTTTCCCAATCGCCATTCCGATCGCCTATTTCTCAATGCGTCATTGGCTTCAAAGCTTCCCGTTTAAGACGGATATAGAGCCATGGGTATTCCTTGCTGCCTGCGCACTCACGCTTGTAATATGCTGGCTGACTGTTATTTACCAATCACTAAAAGCTGCTTTGGCAAATCCGGTGACATCTTTGCGCTCGGAGTAAATCTTCGGGTTTGTTTTTCTCAAAACTCTTGATTATTTTGCAAAAAATATTTCACAACAGACTATGAAAAAAGTAGAAAACAATCTTTCAAGTACGCCAATCGTATTCGGAGCCATGAGCGGGCTATTTTTTGGCGCTTTGGCTGGTCCATTTGGAGCGTTATTTGGCTCTTTGGGAGGTGCCATTGGTGGCCTTTTTTTCGA
The DNA here is from genome assembly GCF_056895215.1 of Dyadobacter sp. HNCC25DJ184. Lineage (NCBI taxonomy): Bacteria > Pseudomonadati > Bacteroidota > Cytophagia > Cytophagales > Spirosomataceae > Dyadobacter > Dyadobacter sp. HNCC25DJ184. Next base: position 86,507 of record NZ_JBXHAQ010000002.1, read on the forward strand.
CAAGCAGCAAAACCTTTCTGTTGGCCACAAGAGAGCAGCAAAAAAGAAATCAAACCATACTGTTCTGCATCAGCACTAATCCGCTGTAAGTTTCCACCTTTTCATGAGTCAGTACTTTTCCGGAATTCTCCCTCCGCTTATTCTTTCATTGGCTGGGGGCATTGCTTAAACTGTTTTTACTTCTTTTAAACATGGTTTTAACAATATCAAAGAGAAGGAATTAGTTCTTGTGATGTTCGAATTTGGAACCCTGTTTTCAGCCGCCAAGATAATCTTCCTGGCTCTTGACTTGAACCTGCCGTTAGACAATAGTTTCGACCGCATCTACCTTATCATCGCTGGTGTTTTAACCGGTGTCATTACGCTTAAAGATCTGATTTCGAGATTTGGCTGAAGCTAAGAGAATTTTCTCGGATCAGCGATGGTTTCTATAAACGAAAGTCCGAATAATCTACCGATACTGTCCTTTTTATATCCAAAAGCATCACAAATCCTGCTTTCTTTGCATTATATCAACCCTGATCAACAGGGGCGATGTAATATCAATTCATTGCTAAACTCCTTATGAATTACAAAATCCTTCTTTTGATCCCATTTTTAATCTCCATTCTTAATGCTTGCAAGAAATCAGAAAAAGCTCCCGAGAAAGGTGTTTCCTATGAGCTTAATCTGGATCGTAAAAACAATATCTCCAACATTAGCTATCATTTAGACCTCAATATACCTTCAGAAAAGAATCAGGCGATTAGTGGCAAAAATATATTGTCCTTTACTTTAAAATCAACTAATAATCAGCTTGTTATAGATTTTAACACCGACAGCAGTCATATTAAAAAGGTACAAAGAAATGGTGCACCTATTCCCTATTCATTTGTAAATGAACATATTGTCATTAGTCCCGAATACCTGCAAACTGGAGAAAATGAAATTGAAATTACATTTGTTGCAGGCGACCTTTCGCTAAACAGAAACGACGATTACCTATATACGCTCTTTGTTCCGGATCGTGCTTCGACCTGTTTTCCCTTATTTGACCAACCAAATTTGAAAGCATCTTATCATCTGAAGCTTACAACGCCCGATAGTTGGGAGGCCGTTTCAAACGGAAAGCTGGTCAAGAAAACAAGTTCTGACCAGAAAAGCATTTTCGAGTTCGATCAAACTAAGCCTATAAGTTCTTATCTCTTCGCTTTTGCTGCCGGGAAATTCACAAAAGCTACTCAAACGCTGGAAGGCCATGAAATGACGATGTATTACCGTGAAACGGATACTGTGAAGGTAAACCGTAACCGTGATGCGATATTCAAATTGCATGCAAAGTCCCGGACGTGGCTAGAAGAATATACGGCCATCGAATATCCCTTCGGTAAGTTTGATTTTGTTTTGATACCATCATTTCAATATGGTGGTATGGAACATCCGGGAAGTATTTTTTACAACGAATCTGCGCTGATGCTTGATGAAAATGCCACCGTCAACAAGAAAATGGCTCGTGCCAGCGTAATAGCGCATGAAACTGCGCATATGTGGTTTGGTGACCTCGTGACGATGGACTGGTTTAACGACGTGTGGCTAAAAGAGGTTTTCGCCAATTTCATGGCGGCTAAAATCGTTCATCCTTCGTTTCCGGAAATCAATCACAAACTCAGATTTTTACTCGCACATTATCCTGCCGCTTACTCGATAGACAGAAGCAGAGGTACCAATCCAATCCTCCAGGATCTCACGAATCTCAAAAACGCAGGAACACTTTATGGGCCGATCATATATCAGAAAGCGCCGATTGTGATGCGACAACTTGAGATGAAAATAGGTGAAAAATTAATGCAGGAATCACTGGCTGAATACCTTAAAACCTACTCTTTCGGAAACGCAAAATGGGACGATCTAGTACAGATTATTGACAAGAAAACGCCTTTGGATATATCTAGTTGGAGCGATGTGTGGGTTAAGACCGCCGGTATGCCTGTCTACAACGGCTCTCTATCAAACGGTAACTACCTTTTGCGACAACAGCAGGATTCCGTGAGCAATCGTGTTTGGTTACAGTCTTTTGAACTTAGCTGGAGTGAAAAAAATTCATTCACTGACAGTACTGTCGCAACTTCGGCCGTCAGTCCTGATATCTTGATTAAATCAGCGTCTGCACCGATTTTTCCAAATCCGGATGGAATAGGATATGGCTATTTTAAAATGGACACTACCAGTCGGGCCTACTTTCTGGACCACTATCCGGACTCAACAATGGTACCTTTCGGTGATCCTGTTTTCAGAGGTTCCATGCTGGTAAATATCTGGGAAGGCTTTGTTCATGGAGAAGGCCCGAAACCAATTGACTACATGGATGCCATTTTAGAAATGCTTCAAACCGAGCAAAACCCGTTACTCGTCGACTATCTTTTGGGCAATCTTGATAAAATATGGTGGTCGTTTCTTACAGAAAAATCGAGAAATCAGCTTCAGGTAAAACTTGAACAAGAGCTTTGGAAGCATCTGACAACAACCAAAAATCAGGGTATTCAAAGTGCTTTTTTTCACAGCTATATCGGTCTGGCCAGTTCGCAAGAAGGTTTGGCAAAACTATCTCAACTTTGGAATAGCAAACTCCAAATCAAGGGACTGGCTGTTTCTGAAGACGACTATATATCTATTGCCTGCCAACTGGCTCTATATCAAGGAGAAAAGGCATCTGCAATTCTCTCAACACAACTTTTGAAAACAAAGAATCCGGACCGGAAGCAAAAACTGGAATTTGTTACGCCAGCACTAAGCCCCGACGAAAGTAAGCGTGACGCTTTTTTTGAGTCACTAAAAAATGAAAAAAACCGTGAAAAAGAGGCGTGGGTACTTACTGCATTGAGCTATCTGCATCACACTTCCAGACAAAAATCATCTTTGAAATATATTCGTCCGTCGCTGGACCTACTACAGGAAATTCAGCTGACTGGTGATATATTCTTCCCCGGGCGATGGCTAGACAATACACTTGGTGATTACTCCTCTCCTCAGGCAGCGGCAGTTGTAAATCAGTTTCTTAACGACCATCCGGATTATCCATATTTCCTGAGGAACAAAATTTTAAACTCATCTGATATGCTGAATCGCGCTGTTGATCTGAGGCAATAGCATTCGTAGCGAACGAAAGGCAGTTTTTAAAATCGAAAATGATATGTTGTAAACTGATTTTTATCAGCTTATTAGTATCTTTCTATCATAACGTCAGCGATCAAATAGGTCCAATTTTGTGATCGGAAGATATTTAAGAAGACGTCGTTTCAACTGAATCGGCTCCATTATTTCACTCGATTAAAACAAAAGCCATGCATTCTCACACTTACATTACTGCCGACGAGGCTGTTAAACATATAAAATCTGGCAACAGGGTCTTTATTCATGGAAGCGCAGCCACGCCGGTTCACCTCGTTAATGCTTTACAGAAACGGCATTGGGAGCTCAAAAACGTAGAGTTTGTCAGTATCACTACGTTAGGTGATGTGGATTTTAACAATCCCAAATATTTGCAAAGTTTCTTTTTTAATTCGCTATTTGTCTCTGCCAATACACGCGGAGTTGTAAATAGTGACCATGGAGATTACATACCTATCTTCCTGAGCCAAATTCCTTTACTGATCAAAAGCGGAAAACTCCCGATAGACGTCGCACTCGTTCAGGTATCTCCGCCCGACCTGCATGGGTTTTGCTCTCTCGGAACGTCGGTTGATATAGCCCGAGCGGCCGTGGATACCTCGAAGCATGTTATCGCCCTTGTCAATCCGAATATGCCGAGAACGATGGGAGACGGATTTGTTCATATCAGCAAAATTGACGCGATGGTGTGGCATGAAGCACCCCTACCCGAGGTGGATTATTCATTGAATATTAAAGAAGCTACAGCTGAAATCGGGCGTAATGTGGCGTCGCTCGTTGAAGATGGAGCCACACTCCAGGTTGGTATCGGGGCTATTCCGGATCAGGTTCTTAAAAATCTGACTCATCATAAAAACCTCGGGCTTCACACAGAAATGCTTTCGGACGGGGTCATTCCGCTGATTGAAAGTGGAGTGATCGACAATAGCCTCAAGAAGCTCAACAGAGGTAAATCTGTAACTTCTTTTATGGTGGGCACCAGCAAACTATATCAATTTGTCAACGATAATCCCGCTGTTCGGGTGATGGATATCAGTTATGTAAATGATACCAGTATCATTCGCCAGAATCCGAAAGTGGCTGCGATCAATTCCGCGCTGGAAATAGATTTGACGGGGCAGGTATGCGCCGACTCGATCGGCACATATCAATATTCCGGGATTGGTGGTCAAATGGATTTTATTCATGGAGCCTCTCTTTCGCCGGGTGGCAAACCTATTATAGCGCTGCCATCTGTTACGTCCAAAGGAGTGTCAAGAATCGTTCCATTCCTCAAAGAAGGAGCCGGCGTTGTCACTACCCGCGGCCACATCCACTGGGTAGTAACTGAGTTTGGTATCGTGGACTTGTTTGGAAAAAGTCTTAAAGAGCGTGCAAGGGCTTTAATCAGCATAGCTCATCCTGCCCATCGGGAGGAACTTGAAAAAGCATTTTGCGATCGATTCGGTAGCTACTACCGCCCCGGATCCACTACCATTTCTGAACGTATATTTCAACCTTAAAAGCGGGGTTGTCTGATTAAAAAAGTCCTAAGACGGAAAGCAGTGATTGCTTTCCGTCTTAGGACTTTTACCTTTTTCAACAATTCAACCAAGGTTCTTCTTATACAGATAAACTATTTGGAACCGAGCATGTGTTCCATCAAAAACTTGAACCTATCAGTTTCACGATACTGCTAAGCTGTGGTGCGGCAGTTTTTGCAGCCAACTTGCCAGCCATCCCCGACTTGTCAAGTCCGCTTACAGACTTTGTTGCTTCGCCGATCAGACTATTTAATTTACCTTGCTCTCCGGAACCAAGTATTGAGGTGCCCGCTTTAACGAGACCCAGACTATTTGTCAAACTCGATGCTTTTCCCAGCAAGCCGCTATCGCCTTTTCCAAGTAAACCGCTGATTCTGTTGGCACCCAGTAGCATTTTAACCGCGCTTACGCCTTTGGCCAATAACCCTGAAGGAGCCTTTCCCCCGGCAATTGTTGGGATTAGAGATTTCAAATCGCCCGCTTTTTTAAGCAGTTGCGACTTCAAATCACCCCCTGAACTCTTCGCTTCACTTTCTAATGCATTCGTTCCTTTTGTAAGAGCGTCAGCAGCAGCCTTGGCATCCCCCTTTTTAGAAAGTGTTACCGCATTATCTAAAAGGCTTTCGGCAGACAAATTCTGACCATTTGATATTGATGCGAATGTCAAGATCAAACATAGAGAGAGGAACGAGATCAAATTACTTTTCATAGTACTTTTTTTTAAATGATGCCTTTAAGATGGAGAAATCGCAAAAAAGTTACTTCTCTGGCGATTATTTAAAAATTGAAAGGTTGTTTTAATCGAGCTATCGATGACGCTTTTATGCATGCTGATTGTAATCGTAATTTACCATCCAGGCTACTCCAAACTTGTCAATAAACATACCGAACAGAGCCCCCCAAAACATTCTATCCAAAGGCATCGTAATCTTTCCTCCTTCCGACAGGCCAGCAAAAATTCGCCTAGCTTCTTCCTCTGACTCTGTGCTGATCGACAATTGAACTCCTTTCACGAATCCCTCACCAGAAGTCCAGTCGCCGCCTACATCGCTTCCCAGAAGTACTCCTCCATTCTTAATAGGTAATGATATGTGCATAATTTTCTCTCCGTTTAGTTTCGGAGCGTGCTCAGCGTCTGCCGCCGGCATATCCTTGTATCGGCTGATAAATGGAAACTCTCCACCAAATACTGATCTGTAAAAATTGAAAGCCTCCTCGCAGGTGCCGGGGAAGTGCAGATAGGGATTTATTTGTGCCATTTTTTGGGCTGTTAGCTTTTAGATATTAGGTGTTAGGAAAAGATAGGAATGACGGCAGAAGTGACAATACTCTGCGTTACCCAGCGTGAAAGCTGTTTCACGCTGCATTTCAAAATTATAAGGTAGATTACAAATACTGTTCCGCAAACTAAAAGTATCAAATTTATGATACTTTTAGTTTGTATTGGAAAACTGCGACTATTAGCCAATTTGCATATAAAGTATAAATTATCAAAGTTTAATCGAATTTATGTTGTCACTCATTCGCTATCATAAGTATAATTCAACGTATATTCTGGAGACTTCAAAGTGCTTTTTTGCTGTTTAGAATGGAAAGAAAATTCAACCAGCCCTTTCTTGATTAATTTGTACTAAAATCTAAATTGGCAGGAATCAGACCCGCCGGTTTGGAAGCAATACTAGTCTTAGCTTTACTCTCGTTTTATTCGTTCATCTTGAAACCGGACACCATTCTGTTTGACATTTCGTGGGAGGTTTGTAACCCTGTCGGAGGGATTTACACTTCTTTGAAAAACCGCTCTCCGGATATGGTGGATAGCTGGGCAGATAATTATTTCGTTATTGGCCCGTATATCCCGGAGAAATCGAGGCTGTATTTTCGTGAGTTGGAAGAATGCAAAAATACAGATCTTGCGTTTGTGATAGACCGGATGAGAGAACTGGGATTTCGTGTCCGTGCCGGACAATGGATTCTCGATAACTCTCGCCCAAAGGCCATTCTGATTGAGACTGATGTTCAGCCAGATACACTTAATTATATCAAATCAAGGCTATGGGAAAATTATCAGATTTCCTGTTTGAGGAGTTCGCATTTTTGCGACCAGGCCATTGCTTTTGGTGAATTGGTCAAGATTTTCATCCTGGAATTTGCCAAAGCAATTGATTATCGTCAGGATATTGTAGCTCATTTCCACGAGTGGATGACGGCCAGCGGGCTGCGGGAAATTGCAGCTGCTGATTCACGGATCGGGACGGTATTTTCCATTAACGGGACAATTCCGGGACGATATATGGCGGACTCTGATCAAAATTATTATTCCAATTTTCCGCGCTATGATATCCAAAACCGGGGAGAAGAATTGTGGATTGAAACTCAAATTGGTATTGAAAAACTGGCGGTTCAAAACGCCCAAATCCTGACTGCAAACAATGCGCAGACCGCAAGGGAGTGCGAAGCTTTTTACAACCGAACTCCGGAAAATATTATCCCGGGAGCTCTCAATTCCAGGCCTTTAACGGCGCACCAGGTGTTTGACACCCACAAAAGGAACCGCGCAGAAATTGACTCATTCGTAAAGGGTCATTTTTATCCAAACTATAAAATCAACACGGACAGTAGTTTGTACTTTTTCACTGCGGGACGTTATGAATATCGGAACAAAGGATTTGATGTTACGCTGAAAGCAGCAAGTCAACTAAACCGACTATTGAAGGAGCGGAATTCCAATATCAACGTGATACTTTTCATTATCACAAAAAGAGATTTTCATCATGTAAAACCGGCGGTTCTGGAGTCCAAAGCGCGTTTTCAGGAGTTGCAAAAAATATGTAAAAGGATCAGCGCCAGTATGGGGCCGCATCTATATGGTTCCGTGGTGAGCAACCGAAATGGCAAAATGCCGGATCTCAATGGATTGATCGATGAAGACTTGTTGCAAACGTGGCGGCAAGCGGTGATGAATTTTAAGACAAATTTCATTCCCTGCACCACCACGCACGAAATGGTCTATGAAGACGAGATAACGGATTTCCTTAAAAAAGAGAAACTGAATAACAGCGAAGAGAATCCTGTCAAAATAATTTACCATGCCGACTTTATGGAACGTACACGCTCACCGTTAGGGATGGACTTCGATGAATTTGTATCGGGATGTCACCTTGGGATATTTCCGGATCTGTACCAGCCTTGGGGATATACTGCCATGGAGACGGTAACGGCTGGCACGCCTGTCATTATGAGCGATGCTTCCGGATTTGCAAATTTTACACGTGACGCCATCATCGATCCACAGAAAAGAGAGATCCAATATATCCGACGGCGCAACACCGGAAGTGCAGCCGCGGCCGACGAGTTAACGCAGAAACTGGTTGAATTCATTGACAAATACTCCAGTAATCAGTTTGTTCCAAGAAGCGACGCCGCCGATACATTGTTTGGAAACTTCAACGGGCATATTATGAACAAACGGTACATTGACACCTATCGCCAGGCAATGTTAAGGAAACAGCCGGATACTCATTTATATTAGTTGGTTGTAGATCGTTTATAATATAATTGACATTACCGGAAACTCACTAGTACAATCTAACGCAGCAATCCTAAAATTAATTTTGTAGCTTCGTCATATAACGATTCTTATATGGCGCTTATCATGGTTGATGTGGAAACGGATGGGTCTATACCTGGCGATTATTCCATGATTTCTTTCGGGGCTGTTTTGGTGGATGAAGCGCTGGATAAGACGTTCTACGGCCGTTTGAAGCCAATTTCCGAAAAATTTATTCCCGAAGCACTTCAGGTTTCAGGTCATTCCAGGGAAGAGACGCTGACGTTTGAAGATCCTAGATCTGTTTTGCTTGATTTTGAAAACTGGATTCAGGCCAATAGCAAAGACAGGCCCATTTTTATAAGTGATAACAATGGATTTGACTGGATGTTTATGTGCTGGTATTTTCATCATTTTCTGGATCGTAACCCGTTTGGTTTCAGCTCGCAAAATCTTGGAAGTTTATATAAGGGCATGCAAAAAAACATGCATGTCAACTTCAAACATTTAAGAAAAACCAAGCATACCCACCATCCTGTAGACGACGCACGTGGCAATGCCGAAGCACTACTGGCACTCCGAAAGCAGGGTCTACAATTCACTTTTTGAATTGATAATCAATAGCTTGATCTACGATTGGCTTGCATCAATTCGTGACTTCGTGGTAAAATTAAATTGAAACCATTCAGGAATTAAGGGTAGTTAATGAACAACTTAATGTTTCTCAACTTCCTAATGGTACAAGACATTACCCTACAGAAAACACCGCCACCCAAAATCCGATGAAGCGATTAAAGGATCCTTTGGTAATGCCAGGTGCAAATCAAACTTCTGAGGAACGTTTGAGCAAGAGTATGCTTTTGCAGGACACGGATGGTCAACAATATGTCGAGAAAAGAGGCATTACCCTTAATATTGCACATGAAGCTGGTTTGCGTTATGACCCTGATTGGAATGGAAGACCCGCCGTCATTGCACCAATGGTAGATGCAGAAAGTCATATATGCTCTCTTCACGGACGATACCTGAATACCATAGGCAAGCAAAATAAAATGTTGACCATAGGGCCAGGCGGTGGGATATTCCACGTCGGTCGGGCTTGGAATGATAGTCCAATTGTGCTTGTGGAAGGGATGTTTGATGCATTATCGCTCGTGACGTGCGGGTATAGCGCAATAGCGACCGTCGGTCGACTGGCACCGTTTCTACCCGAAATTTGCAAAGGCCATATCGTGATTTTGGCATTTGACGGAAATCGACCCGGCGAATCGGAGGTGACATTTTACAAAAACTTTCTGAAGGGCTCGCATTGCTATCGGGTCACGCCACCGGAGCGTTGTAAAGACTGGAATACTGCTTTGATAAAAAAAGGCCAGCATGGTATTCGAGATTGGTTAAAAAAAAAATGGTAAAGTAATATTCGGACAGCATGAATGAAATTGCTCGTATTCAGCATACAAAGGGATCAAACACATATCCGAGTATTCTTCCTTTGAAGGTTTGCTTCAGGGTAACTCGGTTTTGTAACGCACGCTGCGGTTTCTGTCTTGCTCCGCCCGATGGAGGAGTTCACCCGCCCGTTTGGCGTTTAAAGGGATACATCGACTGGTTATTCGAAAAAGGTGTCAGAAACGTCCACTTTTGCGGTGGGGAGCCGACCATCCATCACGACCTTCCGCAACTCATAGAATATGTTCATAAAAAGGGTGGAAAACCAAGAATGACCACCAATGGAATTACAATATCCGATAAACTGATTAATTCACTTTACAACAGCAAAACAGAAGTCAAGGTAAGCCTTCACGGACCTGCCGATTTTCATAATGCCATTGTCGGACGCGACGTATATGATTCCACGACGACCTCTATAAGGCGTTTAATCACGTCCGGAATCCGCACTTCAATACAGACTACGATTATTCACGGGCATCTGGATATTGTTGATTGGATCATCCAATACTGTGTCAAAAACAAAATCAAACGCATTAGCTTCTTACCATTTATTCCGAGAGGAGCTGGGAACAATAACAGGGAAACTTACGAATTGAATTACAGCGAGCGCCGAACGCTTCGCGATCTCGTAAAACAAAAACGAAAAGAATTCAATGGTATCGTTGATATCCGTTTGCTTGATTTTAATGTGCAGACCGTGCCCGTGGTCGAGCCCGATGGTCGCGTGGTGATGGAAAGCTCAACGGAGGCGAAGGATGTTTTAATGTATCGGATACCGGAATTGGTGGTGGTGTAACGCCTGGTAGTACTTCTCATATGCGTTGTGATGGCCATAAAAAAGCGTAGCCAATCAGAAATCAGCCACGCCCATTAAATTCCTAAAATTTCTATCTCAAAAATGATACCGCAACGAAAGCATTGTGATATCATCAAACTGGCTGGCGGCACCGATGAAGGTTACCAGTTCGCTGAGCGTTGCTTCGTTCATATCTTTTGCCGTTTCTGCTTTGATGCCGTCGCCGGTAGTGAAAAATTCTTCAAGGCCTTTCAGTCCGAAACGAGCGCCGGTCAGGTTATTGGCATCGGTTACGCCATCTGTATAGAGGATAAACCGGTCGCCGGGATAGAGTTGCAGGGTTCTGGACTCGTATTGATAGGTGCTGTCAAAACACAACGCCATACCGCCCTGCTTTTTCACGAGTTCCAACTCTCCGTTTTTTCTCAAAATCAGTGGTGGTTCGTGGCCGGCGTCCACGTATTCTACAATGCCGGTTTTTATGTTCAGGATACAAACAAAAGCTGTCACAAACATAAATGAGGAGTTATCTTCACTTAAAAACGAATTAGCGATTTTTACTTTTTCGCATATGCTGTCGTTGTTGTGATTAGAGAACTGGCTTTTAAATATCGCTTTCGTGATAGCCATGAAGAGCGATGCCGGAACGCCTTTATCAGACACGTCACCGATCATAAAGTATAGCCGATCAGGATCCATCATGAAATAATCGTATAAATCGCCCCCCACCATTTTGGCTGGCTGGATGAACGCATGCAAATCCACTCCTGCCTGGGCAATGTTCGGTGGAACAGATTTCGGAAGCATACTCAACTGAATTTCCTTCGCCACACTGAGGTCATTCTGGATCGCAATGAGCTGTTCTTTCCCTTTTTCCAAAGAAGTCAGCATTTCGATATGCTCGACGGTTTTAGAAATCGTAATTTCAAGGTCTTCAAAGTTAACAGGCTTCGTCACGAAATCAAAAGCGCCACGATTCATCGCTGTTCTGATATTGTCCATGTCCCCGTATGCCGACACCATGATGGCTTTCAGCAACGGATTTTGTTTTTCGTTAATTTTTGCCAAAAAACTCAGACCATCCATTCCGGGCATGTTGATATCCGACAAAATGAGGGAAATATCTTGGGTTTCTTCTAGTCTCTGAAGCGCTTCATTACCATTGTTTGCAAAAACAAATTCATATTTTTTATCACGAATCTGCTTTCTGAACAGCTGAAGAATCAGCATTTCCATATCCTGTTCGTCATCTACACTTAATATCCTGATTGCCATTATCGTTAAGTTTTTAATAATATTGAGTATCTGGTTTATGATTTTACTGCCGGAATCCTGATCACAAATTCCGCACTTTCGCCCAAAACAGAGCTCACACTGATAGTACCCTTGTGCGTATCCACCACGCTGGAATACGTCAGCGACAGTCCCAGGCCCGTTCCCTTCCCCTGGGGCTTGGTGGTGAAGAAAGGTTCAAATAATTTATTGACGATATCGGGCGGAATGCCTATGCCATTGTCGCCGATTTTGATCTCGATGTCGTTGCCTATTTTTCTACTAACTATATCAATATGAGGATCATAGCTATCTCCCAACTGCTTTTTCTTCTCGTTCACAGCATAACATGAATTGTTGACCAGATTAAGTATCACCCGACCGAACTCGCCTCTGGATATCATCACTTCACCAACCTCGGGATCAAGATCGTAATTTAACGTCACATTAAAATTGCTGTCACTCCCGCGAACACCCTGATAAGCCAGTTTACTAAACTCTTCAAGCATCTGATTCAGATCCGTTTCCTCGAAGAACGCTCCATCGCCACGCGTTTGGGCCAACATTCCCTGAATGATCCGTTCGATCCTTTTGCCGTTTTCGTTTATCTTGGTGAGGTTGTCCGATATCATTTTAACGAGATCCTTTCCCTCCTCCATATCGTCGCCCGTGAGCTCAGACACAGGCTTGGAAAAAACATCCTGCAACTCTTCGATCAGTCCTTGGGAAAGCCTGGAAAAGTTGTTAACGAAGCTGACAGGGTTCTTAATTTCATGCAGAATACCTGCGCTCAGCTGGCCAATATCAGCCAAACGGTTGAGTTTACTCACTTTTTCCTGGTATGCAGCCAGCTCATTTTTCAACAATTCGATCTCGTGAACCCCGGTCGCGCTCCCTTGTTGTGTGTTCATATCCATATTTATTCCCATATCCTTCTCAAGTCAAATTCTGTTAGCTAATTGAGTTTTCATGTTTATTGATTAACAATGGGTAATAAGATTTCCATTTCTGTAAATTCCTTTTCCTTTGACATCGCGGTAATTTTGCCTTTGTGATATTCGATGATATCCTTGCTCATAAAAAGCCCGAGACCTGTTCCTTTTGAAGTGGGTTTGGTTGTAAAAAATGGGTTAAACAACTGCTCTTTTTCTTTGGCAGGGATACCCATTCCGTTATCTATTATTCTGATACTAACATAGTTTCCTCTTACTGCCGTCGTCAGCCTGACCTCCGGTTTAAAAGTTTTGTCCATCTTATTTTTCTCAAAAACGGCATAACAGGCATTGCTGATCAGATTGGTGATCACCTGTGCAAACTCAAAAGGCAGGATACTGACCTTCACTCCTTCGGCGCGCAGATCGTAATTAATCTGAATTGTTTCACCGTTTTTATACTCCGCAAGCACTTCTGAAAGAGCCGTTTGTGCCTTACTTTCCAAAAAGGGACTGAGTTCGGTCACAAAAAACTCCGTTGCCTTTCCCCGGAGCAATTTCTGCATATCTTTCACAATACGTGTTGTGCTGTTGCCGTGCTCGTATATCTTCTCCAGATTCTTTTTCAGCATTCCCATTGCACTCAACACATCGTCCTCGTCTTCATCAGGATAGGCATCGAGATTCTTTTGGGTCACTTCATCAATTTCTGACAGGAGCGATACTGATGACTGGGAGAAGTTATTGATATAGTTAAGCGGGTTCAAAATCCGGTCAACAATCCCTTTTGTCAACTGGCCAACAGACGCAAGTCGCTCTTGTCTAATGAGTTGCTCCTGCGTTGTCTTTAAGTTGTCGAGCGTTTTTTCCAGGTTTTCGAGGATATTGGTTTTGATATAGGCTCCGATCAGGTGCTCTTTCAGGTTTTTCACAATCATAAAATCTCGCTCCCCGAAAGCGTTTTCGTGATCGGTATTCTCGAGTGTAATGAAACTTTTAATTTCACCATCGACCCGTATCAATATAGTAATCAGCGATTTAGGCGCATATAAATCATCGATCGAATTGTTCAGGTTCTCATATCTGAAATTGTTTTTCAGAAAAATATCTTCATATACCTCTTTTCCATTTTGGATATACCTTTGCTCCGCCTGCGCATAACTTAGCCGCACGTCACCCAGCGACCCCAACCCTACCGAGCCCGACAAGGCTATGAACTGATAATTGGATGCGGCCTGATCGTAAATCAATGCCGAAGCGCTGTCGACATTCTGAAACTGGCAAAGCCTGTCCAAAACCAACTGGAAAAGTTTGCGCGTATTGACTTCGCTATTGATCGCCTTCACGAACTCATCTATACGTTCCAGCTGATCGTTCGTTGCGCTCAGCTCTTCCGATTGCATTTCAAGTTCCTCTTTTTGGTTCACCACTTCTTCCGTCCGCTCTTTAATCGATCGTTCGAGTACTAGTTTTTCACGTTCGATGATCTTGAACCTCCATCGTACGATATAGTATAAGATCAAGGCAGCCAACACCAGGTAAAGCAGCACCAGATACCACTTCAGATACCATGGGGCAAGGATCGTGAACGGAAAGCTTGCTTCTTTTGAAACATTATGATATACATCGCGTGCCCTGACATGAAACCGGTAGTTACCCGGTGGCAATCCGCTATAATCTCTCTGCGGAACCGATGACCAGTCTGACCATTTCTTGTCATACTTATCCAAAAGCACCTGATATTCAATCTGTTGATTCAGATAAAAACTGGGAAGTGAATACTCCATCGAGATCGTATTCTCGTCCGGCCTAAGTGATATACCCTTCAATGATTTGATCAACGTATCGGACTGAGCAGAATAGCCCGAAAGCAATGATTTTCCACCCGCCGTAATGCTCCGGAGCAAAACAGGATACAAACCCGAGGTGTCAATTTTCACACTTAGGTCGATACGGTACAAACCTTGCTCCCCGCCCAGCCAGGTAATCTGATTGTTTTCGGGATATATCGTTGAAAATGGAAGTTGAGCAACAGGTCTCAAAGGCATCTCCTCGGCAATAAATCCTTCCTTTTTACCATCCTTTTTATAGAATGTGATCATCTTCTTATCTCCTCTCGTTGCCCAGATATTGCCACGATTGTCGGGACGAAGATTATCGAACCATGAGTCTGTTTTTGACAGGAAATTATAAGGCGCAAATCTGTCTTTTACCTTATCATATAAGAGTATCCCGTCTTTGTTAGTCAGCAATAACTTGCCATTATAATAGCTCAATCTGTTATAAAACAGGCTGCCTATCCCCTCTTTGCTGCCATAGGTATGATAAGAACCATACGATTTATCGACCCGAAATACGCCGTTTGAAAGCGTTTCCATCCACAGGTTTCCATCGATATCCTCCTCAAATCCAACGATCGAAACCGCTACGCGATCCTTTCCCGAATGTGTATCGATTCGTGAGAAAGTCCATTTATTGCCTAGCCTTGTGAGTATCCCCGCTCCATCCTGAAACCCTGCAAAAACCAGAGACGGATTTGACCTTGAAACCTTCAGACTTAGAGTAAAGTCGGAGATGAGCTGCTGCAGAACTCCTGTCCCATTCCAGAAGAAAACTCCGTTGTTCGCTCCGATCAGCAAACCATCATTTAAAACTTCCAGCGATGTACAGCCACCTTTAAAAGCACCAATTTGCGCGATGGCATTATTTTCAATTTTATACAAACCGTAAAGCGTACCAACATACAGGCTTCCCTTAAATCGGCGAATGGCCGTTACCTCGCCTTTCAATCCTGATTGGCCGTCGAACTTCGTGATCGGGGAAGGAATACCAGCTTTTGCAATTCCATCATTAAGTGCCATCCAGAGATTGCTTTCGCGGTCATTGAACAAATACCTGACCTGACTATCTTCATAGGCACTCAACGGATGCACCGGATATAGCACGTTTCCATAACGATTAACGACCACCATTCCTCCTTTTGACATACTCACTATCATGTTCCCGTCACTCAGGCCGATAGCATGCGTTATCCTGCGCGAGCCAATAAAAGAAGTCATGTTTCCCGGTGCGACGCTCAGATAATTGTTGTCGAGCCGGTAAACTCCCTGCGAACTCGTAAACAACAGATATGCATTCCCCCGAACCGGCACAACTGCGACAATATCCCTGAATGGTTGTACTCCGGCGGGGCGGATAATGGGCGTAAACACTTTTCCATCCCAAGAAACTAGGCCGCTCTCTCTCAAAATCAACAACTTATCCTTTAATGGGAAAGCACTCACTGCCCGGGTCAGATTTGGATATCTTCTGACAGATTTCCCATCCCATACATAGTACATGTTTTTGGCAACAAAATATAGATTACCGCCGAGCTCGGCAATCTGAATAATGGCACCGAAATCGTCTTTAATTCCTGCGGAAATACTTACAAATTTTCTTGCTTCCAATGAATCATTCAGGTAACCGAATTCCCCGTTTGCGCCCACCAGAATTCGCCCCTTGCTGTCACGGAATAAGGTCGAAACGTAGCGAATATTCGTAGTCGTGATCGTACTCCATTTTACACCGTCAAACTCTAATATACCTTTGAAATTGGCAAAATACATGATCCCTGACTTGTCTTGCACGATGGAGAAATTCTCCCCATGCCCATGATATTCAGTCGGGTCGTAAAATCGGGAAAGCGGGTGACCCATCTCCGTGTTATAATAAGCGGTATTTTGAGCATATACCGGCCCCACCAACAGGAATACCTGCAAGAAGTTGATTATCAGTTGAATATATCCCGCTCTGTATACCATATCCATGCTTTTACTCCGTGATTTTGTGTCTTTCCGGTTCGCTGATACTAATTTCAAGATCGTCCAGAATATAGGATTCGAAAATGTAAAACTCTGTGTCCTTCTCCGCGTGGGGAATCACGACAACGCCTCGGTGCTGATTTGCAGTGATATTCCATATCATGCTGTCTTCCACCGTGATATGTCTCGAGAAAGCAAGCCTTCCATATGTCACCAGCAACGATACATTATCGCCTTCGCAGTATTTACGCAGGTCAATGACGTCATCCTGATCAATTTTGAAATACCACGAATTATGTAAAAATCGCTGTAACTCCTCGTTTGAAAGCTCCTTCATCTCCGGCACTTTTCTCAAACGGCGTAACTTGCTTAATAGCAGATCGTCCTCACTGGCGAGCCAGTCGAGCGGATCCATAATCTTTTTATGAAACGTGTCATTCTGCTGATCCACAACATGATATAGACCATCAAATCGGGCTGGATTTACGATTCTGAGTACGTAAAAAGCAGTCTCTGAAATTACTTTTGAAGATGACACCGCGCTCGCCACCAATACACTGGTCACGCTCTCTGCATCATAGTGTTGCAATTCTTTAATAGCAACCGACTTAGTCCATCTGGAAATTCTCGTAAAGTCTTTGTTGATAATATCCTTCAGGCGTTCTTCTACCGACAGCCTTTCCTGCGGAAATATCTCCTGATTTCTTTCCAAAACCTGCTCCAAGGTCTCACATTCAAGAATTGGCAGCACTTTGCTTTTCACTTCTTCTGGTAAAAAAAGACTCGTTATTTCGATCAGATAACCCCTCACATCCTCCTCTTCATCATTTTCAAGCAGGTTAACAGCGCTGAATTTTGGACTAAAAACAATCTGCAGGATATTGAATACCTTTTTCAACAACCATTCTTTTTCCCGCTCGATATTGACAATAAGCTCGCTGTCGTCATCATACTCTAAACTGAAATCCACCTGGGCAGCTACAAGCCAGGCATAGGTTCGCAGGTTATCTTCCAGATCCTGAGTCAGATACGTTTGCTCAGAAAATGTACAGAGGTAGTTCAGATTTTTAAGAGCAACCACCACCCGTTCGCGGATATACCTCGCCGGATTTGAAATATGACGGCGTAAAAAACGAATGGCTTCTGTGCCGCCCACATCTTCCACAATATCCAATAGTCGCAGTTGCCGCCTTTTACTTTCCGTACCGCCCATGAATAGCTTTTCAATTTGCTTAATAATCGGCGGCCCCGACTTGCCAAGCGCTTTCGAAGCGGCGACAGAATATCGATCATAATCCAATTGTTCAAACAAAAACGGCCATAGCTCCGCCCTTTTGAGTTCACCCGCAGAACGGATCGCAGCTTCTCGCACACTTGCTATAGGATCCTGTAAAAGTGGAATCAGGTATTTGTATGCTAAGAAGCGATTGGAAGACCCAAGGCCCACTGCTGCTTCTGCCCTTTCAGAATACTGATCAGACAATGCCATTTTGGTCAGTTCGTCATAGCTTGTTGAAGTCGCCATCAGCGTGAGTGCTGTAATCCGCCGACGCTCTATTTTCTTTTTACCAACGAAAACCATGTCGCCGATGGCTTGTCGATAAGCATTTTTCCCGCTGAAAGCGAGCACCGTCCAGCCAATGGCTACAATTAGAAAAACCGCAGATAACCACAGCTGATCCACTGAAAAGAAATAGGTTATTCCAGCCAGTACAACTCCGGCCAGTAGCCCGCCTAATGATTTGGCACGCCCTTCAATCAACCCTTGGATGCGCAATCGTTGAGACGCTGGAAACGGTTGATAGAGAACCTGATACGCTGGATCGGCCACGGCCTTTCTAACCGTGCTCATAAAGAATCTGCACAACGCAATACAAGCAAAAAATATGGCTGAAGTGTCGTAGGCAAATCCATATACAACGGCGACTGCAAATCCAAAAAGGATACTTACAGGCAAAATCAATATACCGGCAGCGAGGCCGTATTTGCGTATAATTCGATTATATAAGAATGTTTTGATCAACAATTCGAATATGGCACATATACCAAAAAACAAACCTAAAAAGCTGGCTAACAGCGCTTTGTCAGGAAAAACATACCTCGACTCTGTAAAGAAAAGGTATTCAACATAAAACAACGCAAACACTGGGATGAGACCAAGCAGGAATATGTTCCGGTAGTAACTGGAATGATATCTTTGAGAAACTACCTCCTGATTCGCGATATGTGGTGATGGATTTCCGGCACTCAATATATCCGTTTCCGCAATGGGATATCTGACGTGTATGATCCTGATTACTAATCCACAAACCATCAGGAAAACCAGCGAGGCCAGCAACATATATTCCGTACCAATGATATGTACCACTACTGGAATCGCCAGATAGGCGATCACCGACGATAACACGTCACCACTATTAATAAGGCCAGTTAACCGCTTGGATTGCTGCAAGTTGAACAGCTTAGCCACCACCGCCCAGAAGGTAACACCATTAACCAAAACGAAAACCCGATTCCAAATAAAAAGGACAAAAAACACCCAGGCATTGCCCGTAAAGCGATGATATACAAGCATGGCCAATATCGACAAAACCAAAAAACCGAGCATACCCTCGGCAAGCTTGTCATAAGCCACAGTCTTTTGCAACCAGCCAACGAGCAGCCCAAGGATATACAGAAACACGCCACCAACGATATACACATTAGGCAAAGCGGAGCTATCAAAACTTACCAGAAACGATGACGCGACTACCGTATAGAAAATGGCAATGGCGCCTCCCATGAAGAATGAATAGATGATCAACAGGACAACGAGCTCGCGTTCGTCCTGCTTCACATTCATCCATTTCCAAAGATTTTCCAGTCGCTTCATAGTCCGCTATTTTACTTCTTTTATCATAAAATATATCTGACGATCAGGCATTTGAAAAAGTGGTCGTACTTTTCCAATATATTGAAAACCAAGTCTTTCCAACGCGCCGATACGCGATTCAACCGGCTGTGCGATAATCGTTTTTACGCCTGACGCTATTGCAAAATCGATCCTTGCTTCGTCAAGAATATGCGAGAAACCTTTGCTCCGATGCTCCGGCGATACAACCAGCCGGTTGAAAGCTGCAAAAGGCGGATTATTGTATTGCGGTACCTTGGCCATATCAAAAAGATCAGCGTGTGGAATTGACCTGTAATGGCTATGCAGGCTTAAGCGTGCCGCTGCAATAATTTCATCGTGACAGGTAATCACCCAATGGTGTGCGACTGTGTCTTCATTATCAAGCCATGTAGGATTCGAGAAAAAAGACTGGCTGATGCCTGGCTCGTTCTTCCAGGCACGGATCCGCAACGCACCCATTTCGTCCATACGCTCAGGAGTCGGCAGTTTGTAAAACTGGTACTCTTTCCCCTGAACAACGATACGCCTTTCCATGGTGCCAGAATTGAGATCCTCGGGTTTCGATAACGTCATAATCATAGAAGTGGGTCAGCTTAATTTGTGTCAATCAGAATTCCAAAAGAGAATGTCCTTCTCTCCTGAGGGTACCTTGCAGCTGACGCAACGCCATCTGCAGCCCTGATTCCCGGTACGAAATACTCCTTATTCAAAATATTGGATACCTGAACCTGCAAACTGAACTTTTCAAGAATGCGGTAGGTAATTGCCGAATTGAGCAGATAAATCGACGGGAATTCTGTGATCGGATTGTTACTTCCTGAAGTACCTGCGCCGGATTTCCGTTTGCTGATATAGTTATTTGTAACACTAAGAGACAGATTTTTAACTACCTCATAAACTCCGCCTATGTTGCAAGACCATTTCGCAATATCGCTCACAGGAACCTTCTCTCCCTCCACCTTGCTGAGATCCACAGGATTGGAAACCGTGAAATTGGTCCATATATTTAATTTTTTCGAGTCATATCTGCCTTCACCCTGCAACCCCGTAATCCTTTGTTTTCCAATGGCTTGAAATTGTGTTGTTGGAACGCCCGCGGGAGTTTCTGTATCGACGAGTCCTACAGCATTACTATAATTTGCAAGGTATCCGGATACACCGAAAGATGCGTTTTTCGAAAATCTGACATATACACTAGCTTCCAGATTTTTAACACGCTCAGGCTTTAATGTAGGATTATTGAGCAATCTGCCAGCGTTCGTTGCATATTTCTGAAGAAAGGATGCATCCTTGAACGCCTCTGCATATATGCCTTTGAAAATAAGTTTCCCGACCGTGTAAACCAGACTGGCCCGCGGATTTAATACGAAACCGTATCCGCCGTTGGTTCTGATCTGGTTATAGTCAAGCCGTGTTGCGAGCAACAACTTCAGATTGTCAGTGAAATTATAGGTACCCTGGCTAAACAGACCTGCATCAAAAACTCGAAAATTATCTCCGCCGGCAAGTGTTGAGTCCGGCCGGCCAGTTTCGTCGGCGCCTTCAATTGCAGATGTGATATAGTTTGCCTGAATAATACTGTTCCGGATTTCGATACCGCTATTGATATCCATTTTGGCCATCGGTGTCCACAGGACGCGGAACTCACTCCGAAGCTGGTTGGATACCCTGTACCAGTAAGGTGTGGAGTAAGTCGGTTTTCTTTCATTCATCAGATCAATCACGGAGTAACTTCCGTTGTAATAAGCCCTGTAAGTGGGAAGGTTGGTATTCCCTTTCAGCTCGTGCAACCGATAGGATGTGAGGCTTAATATCTGCGCTTTGTCGCTCAAAAATTTGGAATAAGTAAGCGCAAAAGTTTTATTATTGGCTACCCATCTGGAAAGATCCTTTGTCACCAGTCGTGATTTATTAGTATACCATGGCGTAGCACCTTCGTCGGTTTTCCAGGAAGTCATGGAAAGCGTGAAATCATTGAATTCCACCTTCGCCTTGAACAAGTTATCTCTGGAAGTGTCATCGAAATCAACCGGATTTCCATCTATGACCGCGTCAAAAATATACTGGTTGTCGATCTTAGCTGCCTGCGCTTTCCCCGCGTCTGTGAGGGAAAGATTGGTGGCATTTCCCGCGGCATCGGTTTGGATTTGGTATAGATTACTATTTGGAAACAATGTTGTTAGCTTGGTACGGTCTATGTACTGCTGGGCTGCCGCGCCTGTAATCGTCTGCTGGTTGGGATAATCCGCTACGGTTCGCGGGTCATAATTCCAGGTATTGTACTTCGCAAAATTCAGTTCGTCAGACTTGAAATATCTTCCCGAAATGGTAACTGCCAAATCGCGCGACCGCGCGGTGAAAGAACCCTCGGCAATTTTGGTATTCAACGATCCATAGCGAAGTTGCCCGTTGACGGACATTACCACCTTTTTCCCTTCCGGCATGTTGCGGTCCAGGTGCTTTTTAGTGATGACGTTGATCACACCCATGAACGCATTGGCACCATACATGGTTGAAGCCGGGCCATATATCACTTCGACCCGCTCGATATCTGACATATTATACTGGCGCGACAAAGGGATATTGTCTGAATTTAAATCGTTTTCTTCAACGCCGTCAATCAACAAAATCGTCCGGTCATTGGAGGTTGAGCGATATCCTCTTTGGTAAAAAGTAACGTAAGACGGTCCATTTCCACGAATGACGTCGAAACCCGGCAAGTCACTTAATACCTGCGTCAGGTTGTTATAACCACGTTTCACCATATCGTCATGCGTGATGACGCTCACTGTTGCCGGTACCTGGAGGACATTTTCCGCCTTTTTGGACACGGAAGTGACCTGGACTATTCGATCCATCATGTCTCGTTGCTGAGCCACCAACTCCTTAAATTGCTGAAGCGCAGAGAATTCCGGCTCATAGTTTTGGTTGGCACTCAGTAAGTTCCTTACTGCAGCTGTCGCCTGCGGTATAGAATCCAAAGCGAGGTAGGTTTGCGCAATAATCTTATAGGCCTGAACCTGTGCGTTGGTTGTGAATTTGGTTTTAAGACACGGATTCAATATCTCGAAAACCTTGTCAAAATTTCCGATGCGATAGTTTCTGTCAGCCTCCGGAATAATGACCGCCGGGTCGCAATCTGCCTGGGCATGTACACCATTGCACAGGCCAGTCATGCATATGCATAACAAAAAAAACTGCCAATAAACCCTATTTCGAGCACATTTCGTCATTCCTATTTCGACAGTTTGTCTCTTGGTATATCTTTTCCTACATATTTTGTCCATTCGTCATCAGTGAGATCGCGGGTTATTTTCTTGGATAGCTCGGCATATAAAGCTGCCGAATTGATATCCCATATGCGTACTGTTTTGTCTGCTCCACAGCCGATCAGCTTCTTACCGTCGGTCGAAAACCGGATATCCATTACCCAGTTGTCAAAATCGCTGAGCACCACCGGTTGCTGTTTTGTTAAATCATCGGTACTATTCCATATCCGTATTTTCCAGTCATAACATGCAGTAGCCAGACGTTTCCCGTCCGGCGTAAAGGCTATTTTCGTTATGCCTGAACCGTGGCTGCCCTGAACGCCCGTAAGTCCTTCAGTGGCCACCCCTTTGGATCGATCAAGGGATGTAAAATAGAGTATCCCTTCGCTCGTCCCGAGATATATTTTCTTCTCATCAGGTGGGATACCGATCGATAATAAACGGCCCTTCATCCCGACGAAATTGATTTCCCGCCGTTCATCCTTCATATTACTGGTATTGAATATCAACACCTTTCCCTCGGCTGACCCCAAATAGATCGACGAATTATCTGCTGATGTCGCGGTCGCGCTGATTTCCATACCAAGATTGACGTTTTCGAGCAACGCCAACTGGTTGCCCGCAATGTCCCAGACTCTGACCTGGCCGTTTGTGCTCACTGATATAAGCTGCGGAGCGCCGTTTACAACCCTCACCTGAAGCCGAATTACGGCACCGTCGTGGCCGATGAGGATTTTTGACGGCAAACTGTTGCCTTCCGTCAGTCGATCCCAACGGATGATCTGTCCATTAGACGTTCCAACGAAAAGCGTTTTCCCATCAGGAGAGAAAGTGAGCGATCGAATACTTTTGAAAGTTTGGCGGGCATATCGAAGCGAGATTGGCTTTGTCGAAGGACTTGCCGCATTCCATAAATATACCGTGCCGTCATCTCCGGCGCTCGCTATCAAGTCGGTCGCGCTTTTGGTTTCCGACAAAACACGAACGATATCGTTGTGTCCCTGAAGTGTTGCTTTGGCGCCACCAGCTTTGGAAAGGGCATTGAACACTTCCGGATTTTCCGCTTCGCCACCGTTGTTGATATTGAATTGATATGACTTGATGGCCAATATGGCCGCGAGGTCGTTGCTATTGGGTGTTTGAAAGGATTGAATGGCGATAAATCTCGCAATGGCTTTTGCCTGTTGCCTGAAAGCTTCCAATCGCAATACTTCTGCCTCTCTCCTCGCCTCCTCTGCTGCATTTTTCTGAAAGATCGCGTCATTTTTGGCAGCAAAAGCTGAGGCCGCCGCCTGATTGGCGAGTGTCGTTGCTGTATCGGCTTTCAATTTTTGTCTTTCTGCAATCACCTTTGCCTGATCAGCTTCTGCTTTTTGTTTAAGTGCTTCTTTTTCAGCAACTTCTGCAATAAGCCGCTGTTTCTCAGTCATTTCCCTTTGAAGTAAAGCGATTACCCCTTGTTGCTCCGCGATCTTTTGCTGAGCAATCGCCTCCTTGGTCTGGTCTTCTGCGCGAAGTCTTTCGTCCTGAGCCTGTGCTGCTTTGTCCTGCGCATTTTTCTCGCTCTGTTTGGCCTGCGTTCTCAAAACCAAAGCCACTATCAAAAACAGAAGTGAAACTAATGAACTGACTCCCAGAACTGTAGCAAAAGTCCGCGCCTTTCTAAGCTCTCGTTTTTGCCGGTCTTCTTTTTGTCTTACTTCAATCTCGAATTGATTTTTACTATAATCGAGAAAATTGATCGCTCTTTCAAAAAAAGGATCATATCGTTGTGCCCAGTCAAGCGTAGGTTCATTTTCCTTACGCCAGTTGAGCCCCATCTGTAGCTCCGGATTGACCCATAAACCGGTCTTCCCTTCCTGATATTGCAAAGCAGAATAACTGAGCTGTTTGTATAGCTTGGCAGACTCCAGTTCCTGTTCGAGCCATTTCCTGCATCGTTCCCAAAGTATCAATATTTTCTCAACCGATACATCGATAATAGACTCGGAATCAATCTTTACGCCCGGTCTTGGTGTTAGAAAAGAAACGCCATTTTCCCGAAAAACCATCACGACGTCGATGAGAAGGTAGTCGGGCATTGAAGTGATTTTTACAATTTCTTTAAGCGTAGTTGGATGCAAAGCGGGGGTATCGTTTGCACCCAGAACGACGAGCGTTTTGAATAGTTTTTCGCAGGCAGCCCGTCGTTTTTCATCCAGTTTCTGAGTGAAAATTTCTTCAGCGTGGACAGTAATGGAGTTGTCCAGAGTACCAATCGCTTCAAACTCTGTTAAACCGATCAATGTATTTTCGGCCCGTGTGTTTTTCCAACGCTCCCACATCCGCATCAGAACGTGCTGGAGGATAGGAAGGAAATCCGGACTATCTACCACTTTACGGAGCAGCGTACTCACCAGTTCGGGACTGATGGCAGCGCCCAGGGCTTGAACGGGCTTGGTGATCACTTCCCGGATTTCATCCTGATTCATTTTGGGCAACAAATAATAGCCCCGGTTGATCGCCTCTGTAAGTCCTTTAAATTCAGTACAATGATCGAGATAGTCGGAGCGCATCGTGATGACCACGTGGATCGGCATCCTCAGCTGATTAATCAGCCCGAGCAGCATATTGATAAAGGGTATATTGCGGGAGGCAGATTTACTACGCGAATTTTCGGCCAACTCGTATCTGAAAATCTCTTCGAACTGGTCGATGACGAAGAGGATCTTTTTGTCTTTGAAAGGTCCGAGCAGCGGGAATATGCAGTTGTAATCCAAAAGGATTTCAGATTCCAACGCTTCCAGATCTGTTGTTTCCCAGCTTCGGTCCTTGTGCCTCATATAGGCTTTCATCGCAGCCACAAAGTTCTTGACCGGGCTCGCGCCTGGCCTGAAAACAATGACTTGCCACTGCTCATGAATACCGTCTGTATTTTCCAAAGAAGGTATAAGCCCCGCTTTGATAAGCGAAGATTTACCACTACCCGACGAACCAATCAAAGCTAGAAACTTGCCCCTCAGGAGCTTGTTTTTAAGCTCCGTAATGTGCGCATCTCTGCCAAAAAAAAGTGAATGGTCTTCGTACTCATAACTCCTCAGGCCCGGAAAGGGATTAGAAAATGCAGTTTTATCGACCATACCATGAGAAAATAAAAGACTCCGCTGAGGAGCCCGTTTAGCCATCAATTGTAAAGCAATACCCACTAAGGGTATTATCGCTTCATTTTAAATATGTTGCGGTTTTTGCCATCCTGATACTCATACAAGAATTCATCGACACCTTGAATGGTCAGAAAGATCCCCAACCCGCCTATTTCGCGTTCATCGAGCGGGCGGGTGAGGTCGTCTGCATCGGGCATTTTTTTCGTCAGTGGATTAAAAGGGGCTGCCGTGTCCTCCAGAATAACAGTCAGCCATTCATCTGAAATCTCGCTCAAAACGACCACGTCAGCCTCAATACCAGCTGCTTGATATCCGTAAAGGATGATATTTGTGGCGGTTTCGTCAATTGCGAGCTTAAGACTATAAGTGGCTTTTTTTACCAACCCTGCCTGCTCGGCCAGCTCACCCATGTAATCCCGGAGGGAATCCAGAGAATCCACAACTCCGGGAAAACTTTTTGATTCCATCATTGGAAAAATTAAGCTGGATATTGATCAACAATCGTCACGCTGTGCTGCAAGCCGGTTTTTTCTAGTGTGTCGACGATAAGCTCCTGAGGCTTAACGATTATTATTGAAAGTTGCGGGCCAATCTTCTGCTTCGAAAAGATGAGTACTCTTAACCCTGCAGATGACATAAAGTTAAGATTCTCCATGTCGAGAACCAAGGTGTCAATGCTGTGCGTAGCAATTTTTTCTATCTCTGTCTGAAATGTACGCGCAGAAAGCGAGTCCAGCTCACCAGCCAGCGTAATTTTAGCCACAGGATCATTCACGACGGAATCTATTGTTAAAGCCATTTTCTTTGGATTTTAAGTTTTTAGGTATTAGTTTTTACTTCGGCGGTCGGCTTTCGGCTTTCGCTGGTTTAGATATTTTATGAACCATTAAGAAGTTGAGAGTAGTTAAGTAGCTCTCAACAAGCCCCTTAATTTCTTAATGGTAAAAAGAGATTCAATGAGAGGTTAGCGATTGGTAGGTTGATGGTAATCGATCAATAAGAACGGTCAACTGTTCTCAAACGGGCAACCCTTAACCTTCTCACCTTTAACCCATCCTCCCTTTCCTCCATCCTCCTTTCTTACTTCCCTATCAATATCACCGTAGCTCTTCCACCTACCAGAAATCTGGTTTGATCTTCGAGTTTAGGTTCTGCGCCTACGCCGTATGCGTCTTGTCCGGAAGGCATATCGGTATTTACAACAAGGTACCAGTTTCTACTTACAGGCAAGGTTGGTAACTCATAATATAATGCATCCCAGTGAGAGTTCATGGCCACGTAAACCATGTCGTCACGTATTGACCCGGTTTTGGCGTGGGCGCCATCCAGCATAAACGCCAGACATCGACTCGATGATGCGAAATCCGGACTCCATGCTTGCGTTCCGTGGAAACTGATATCCGGGAAGCCACTGTTTACATAGTCTCTGTGCTGAAAATGCGTTTTGCTTCTCAACACCGGGTGAGCCTTTCTGAAACGGAATATCTGTTTTGCGAAATTGAACAAATCCGCATTTTTTTCCAGAAGGCTCCAGTCCGTCCAGTTGAGTTCGTTATCGTGGCAATAGGTGTTGTTGTTACCATATTTGGTAACGCCCATTTCGTCGCCTGAAAGGATCATCGGCACACCCTGGCTTACCATTAAAATGGCCAGTGCGTTTTTGATCTGTTTATGTCTCAGCTGATTGATAAACGCATCGTCGGTTTCGCCTTCCACCCCGCAGTTCCATGAATGGTTGTCGTTGCCACCGTCGTTGTTGTTTTCTCCGTTAGCTTCATTGTGTTTTTGATTGTACGCAAAAAGGTCATACAACGTAAAACCATCATGACAGGCTATAAAGTTGATACTTGCCGTGGGGCCGCGATAATAATAAAGGTCGGGCCAGCCCTGGACACATTGTGCTATTTCGCCAACCAATCCTTCGTCGCCTTTGAGGAATTTACGGATCGCATCGCGATATTTTCCGTTCCACTCTGCCCAGCGGCCATATGCAGGAAAAGAACCCACCTGATAAAGCCCGCCAGCATCCCAGGCCTCGGCCACGAGTTTGCATTTTGACAAAACAGGATCATATGCCAGTGATTCCAGAAGTGGCGGATTGCTCAATGGAGCGCCATTTTGGTCACGCCCCAAAATGGCCGCGAGGTCGAAACGGAAGCCATCAATATGGTATTCGGCAGCCCAATAGCGCAGACAGTCCAGCACCATATTCCGAACTACCGGATTATTGCAATTCAACGTATTTCCTGTTCCCGAAAAGTTAAAATAATACCCTTCCGGCGTCAGCATGTAATATGTTTTGTTGTCAATCCCCCGGAAAGAAATGGTATGGCCACGGTGATCACCTTCGGCGGTATGGTTAAACACCACGTCGAGCATGACCTCTATACCATTCTTGTGCAGTTCTTTAACCAGCGTTTTCAGCTCGTCGACCTGCATACCAAACTTGCCTGTTGCGGCATATCCGGCTTTGGGCGAGAAGAAGTTAACCGTGCTATATCCCCAGAAGTTGACGATCAAGCCACCCGTTACCGGATTTTCGCGGCTGTTTTCCCATTCATCGAACTCGTAGATCGGCATGAGTTCTACGCAATTGATACCCAGCTCTTTCAGATATGCAATCTTACTTCGGATGGCCGCAAAAGTACCCGGATTTTTTACTTCGGCAGTGTGGTGTTTTGTAAAACCCCGTACGTGCATTTCGTAAATGATCAGATCCTCAATCGGCGTTTCCAAAGGGTGATCGTTCTCCCAGTCGAAATCTTCAAAAACCAGTCTGGAACGATAAGGATAGATATTGTCCCATTTGGGCTCGCCCAACCAGGTATCCCTTCCACCAATTGCTTTGGCATATGGATCACTCAGAATAATACTTTTGTCGAAACGATGGCCTTCCTCAGGTTTAAACGGTCCGTCCATCCGATATCCATATTCCAGCCTTTCATAGTCCAGGTCAAACACCGTCATCGCATATACCGATCCGGTCCTGAACTCGTCTGGGAATTTGATTTCAGCGAACGGTTCCGCTTCTCCCCGCTCAAACAATACGAGGGTACAGTCGAAAGCGGCGCTGGAGTGGATGCTGAAATTGATACCGTTTGGCACCATCGTAGCCCCAAAAGGAAGTACTCGTCCACGCCGGAACTTGATACCCTGTTCCTCATGGGTCGGGTAATAATCAATTCTTATATCTGTTGCCATCCGTTATGCGTTTTTAAGAATTGTCAGT
The DNA here is from genome assembly GCF_056895215.1 of Dyadobacter sp. HNCC25DJ184. Classification (NCBI taxonomy): domain Bacteria; kingdom Pseudomonadati; phylum Bacteroidota; class Cytophagia; order Cytophagales; family Spirosomataceae; genus Dyadobacter; species Dyadobacter sp. HNCC25DJ184. The sequence continues at coordinate 115,513 of NZ_JBXHAQ010000002.1, forward strand.
GCTTCTTCGAGGGTGGCGACGATGGTAAAGAAGTTGATAAAACCCGTTGTGGACATCACATCCTGAATTTCTTCTGAAACTCCTGCCAGCACAACCCTCCCATTTTCAGCCTTGATATTGCGGTAAACCATCAACAAAACACGCAAACCTGCACTTGACATATATTCTACCGCTGTTAGATTTATGGCAATTTTGGTATGCTTTGTGGCAGCTTCCTTTGCCCCTGCTTCAAATTGCGAAGCGGTTTTGCTATCGATATCGCCTTCTACTACGATAATCGAGATATCGTCTTGCTCAGTTATTGTTATTTTCATTTGGAGCTGATCGTTAAAAATTACCCTACCGGGCTAATCTGTACTTTCACCCTTACTCTTTCGTCTGTCACCGGCAACGTCACTGTCAATCCGTTCGCATCGAAATTGGTATAAGGCTCATCGTTGATAAAAACCTCGCTAATAAATATGCTACCCGGAGGAAGGATATCCGGAGATACTCTGAGAATATTGTCTTTGAAGCCGCCCGGATATGGTTTGAAATAGAAATAGGTTGGCGTTTTGGTGATCAGCAAATTGATGTAAACCGCTGACAGATAGCATAATTCAGTACTGTGATATGCACTCATCGAGTGACTTCCTTTGAAACGTTCTGTTCCCAAAAGATATGGCATACCGTTCGAGAATACGTTGAAGTAAACTCCGCCATCATCTGTATCGAGGAAGAATGCATTGTAAAATGCAGCGGCTTCTCTGGCCTGTTTTTCATATTCTTTATCACCTAAAATCCCGTAAAGGATGAGGTAAGCAAGAATAGCCTGCTCCTGTTGCCACCATGCTTTGCGGTCGTGCCATACAAACTGGTGTCTTCCGCCGGTTTTGAGCACTCTTTCAACCACATCGTACCATCCACCACGCTGCCGGTCAGAACCTGCAGCAGGCATCAGTTCGGCAATTTTTTTGGCAAATTCGAGATAGCTTTCTTTGGGTGTCAAAGATTGCTGACGCATCAGGTTCCACGCGATTTTGAGGTTGTGACCTACTACCGCACGGTTTTGCTGCCATCCCCAGGTCTGGTCTTTGCTCCAGTCTTCAAAGAACTTCTCCTGAACGAAAGGACTGTTTTCATAGTCAGGGAAATACTTTGTGATGGTGTCAAAAGTATATTCCAGGAAGTCGGCATGGGCTTTTTCTCCTGTTGCCAGATATAAGTTGATCAGATATGCCGGAGCATGGTCACCCACCGAGTTCCAGTTTTTGCGGGCTTTGTTGTGCGCCAGACTGTCTTCATGGGCATCCAAAGAAATAGGGTGAAGGTGAGAATAGTAGCCTTCGCCCTCATGGTCTTTGTAGTATTTTTCGAAAAGATCCATCGTCTTGTCGATATCGGAGCGAATGCGGGTATCGCCGGTGATACGATAAGTTTGAGTCGGACCGGCCAAGGCATATATCTGCTCGTACATCGGGATTGAGTCCAGATCGTCGCCAAATTCCGAAGTCAGTAATTTGGTTTCTTTTTGACCTTCCACTTTCAAGCCATGGTACCAGTAAACCAGATCGTCGTCCTTATCAAAGAACCGCATATGGTCGCGCAGGTATTCCGTCCCTTTCTCGGCTCCTTCCAGGAATTCGTCTTTCCCAGTCAAGAGATAAGCCGACGCAAAGCCATATACCATACGGGATACTGTATCTGTTTCCTGAAGATAATCACCTTTTTTGGTACCCCCCAGATGAAGCATGGTGCGGTAATTCTTGTAGTTGATCTCTTCTTTTGGATAGTCAAACTGCCATTTCAGATAGCTGGTGGCAATCGAACCGATTTGCTCAATCCACCAGTTTGGCTCTTCGTGACGATATTGTTGCGGCACTTTTCCCGGAAACACAATTTGCTGGGCTTCGAAAACCGATGTCTCGGCCCCGTCATTTGGATAAAAAGTACCGTAAACAAATGCAAATTGACCGTTTTTTGAAAGAAAGCTACCTATATCACCCGGATCCTGCCAGCCTTCCGTCAGGTTGCGGACGCTCCTCGCATATGTGGATGCGATCAAATTAATCTTGAACGGGCGCTTATCCGATGTTTCCAAAGTAAACCAGCGCTCTTCAGGGCTGTACCCCGTAACATATCCGGCAATGGTGTCCGAGAAAGTGAAGTCTATATTCATACGTTGCGTAATAAAAGAGGTTTATACTAGTAATTCTGAACTTCAATGGAATAGATATCAGGCCAAATCTTCCTGATCTTTGTAACCCTGCGTTATTTCAATAATGTTACCCTCCGGATCTTTAAGCCAGACGGTTTTCCAGCCTTCGATCACCTCATCAAAATGAAGAGGCCCGAGTGTAATCTGCGCATCCTCGCCCATTTCGGCGACTTTCGCATCCACATCGTCAACGGAAAAAGCCATATGCCGCAGCCCTGCATAATGAGGGCCGTCAGCTTCGGCCATCGGGTAAGGTCGCTGTTCTTCAACCGGGAAAACTTCGAAGTAGAAATTGTCGTCGTTTTTCATAAAAACCAGTTTTGCGTCGTCGCCCAGATCAATGACCCGGGCTCTTCTGAAGCCGAAATATTTTTGGTAAAACGACTCGAATTTGTCCAGGTTTTTAACTGTCAGTGCAAGGTGAAAAAATGTCGCTTTCATCTGTCTATTGTTTCTCTGACAAGGTTTCGATGATTTTTTTGGCAAACAGATGCGCGTGTCCGCCCGATCTTCCAGTGATTAAATCGCCATCAACGACCACGTCTTCGTTGGTGTAAATCGCCCCATATGCCTTCGCGTCGCCGATCAGGTTGTTGTGACAAACCAGCCTTCTGCCTCTCACAAGTTCAGTTGCCGGAGCAGTAAGCCAAAGTCCGTGGCAAATGATACCTTTCAAAATTCCCGGTTCTGCAAAAACCCTTTTGAGGAATTCGGTCGCAGGCGGGATTTTCTCAACATCTTCTGTATATCTCAATCGGTCGGAAACCATCCCTGAAGGCACAATGATAGCGTCGTAGGTTCTCAGTTCTTCATCCGACATATTCTCGAACGACTCCCAGCAATCCATCGGCGCTCGATACTCATGGCCATGAAATGTAATCTTGTCCTGCCCCCACAACCTTGTCAGAAAGTGGAGTTCGGCTCCCTCTTCCGGAAAACGGAATTTGTAATAGAAGATCTCATTTTCGAAATAGTCGGCTTCAAACAGAACACCGATCTTTTTACCGGAGAGTTTCATGGAAATCGTTGATTAAAGAGCTCAATTATTAAAAAAGACAACTTTGTTTCGCACTAAGACCTATTCCGTAACAAATTGACTATGTTACGGTTAACTACTTTTAGCTCAACACTTCAACAAGCTTGTTACCGAAAGCAATGGACGATTCCACTGAAAGTGCTGTTACAAACGGAGCATCAAAATGCACTTGTGGTTTCGTGCGATTGGCTGTCGGATCTGAGTAGACCCGGCCGTTAGGACCCACTGCGTCTTCCACGATTACCAACAATGGAAATGCAAATCCCTGACTTACCAGATTCGTACCCGGGTTTTCGGGAGTTGCCCGTACCAATGTATAGGCCATGGGGCCGGTAAAATCCCATTCGCGTGGGTGAGCCACTATTTTGTTGCCATATATAATGCTCCGGTGCAGGGTATCGTTTTCACGTGCCCACACAAACGCCCCTACTGCGTAGCATAGCGCGCCCAATATTTTACCCTGATTATATGCCGCCACTGAAAGCTTATGTACAAACGGATTTCCGACGATATCCAACGCTGAGCCCGGTCCGCCAACGAGCACCAAAGCGTCGTAGTCAGACATATTCGCGTCTTCAATTTTGATCGGAGAATCCCATTCGCCGGTATCCAATATCTGATTGATGCGGTCAACTACTTCGGCCGGGTTGACATTGTAGTTTTGCATCGGATCAATGAAATTTTTGTCCATGCTCAGTTCCATCGGAAGTGGCGTAATACCCTTTGGAGTTGCCAGGGTCAAATCAAAGCCTGCATTTTTAAGAGCGTCCCAGGGAGCCTGTAATTCTTCTCCCCAAAGGCCTACGTTGGATGCGAGGATTAATATTTTCTTGCTCATTTTGTTATTAACGGTTTATCGTGTCGGTTGTAAAAAATCTATAACATATTCGGAATAACCTAACTTAACTCACTTATAACCAGTCATTATATTGAATTACACTATCCTTTCAGACCTGAGTAATGGCGGAAAATCTTGCCATCTTTCAGGTATAGCGCATCATATACTTTAGATTCGCCCCAGGCGGTCAGGATTGTAGCTTCCAGATGGATGCTGTCGTCAGTGATCGCCAGTTTTTCGGTGGAGACAAAACCACGATAGATATTGGTCAGGTAGTCGCCAAGCTGTACTTTGAGTTCTGCTTTGCCTCTCACATAAATCGGTTGTTCTGCTACCAGCAGTATCATTACAGCGTCGTCGTGGTAGTCGTGTTCTACAAGCTCGTTGACATCGTTGTTTGCCAAAAGCACGAGGTGATTGTCGTAAAATTCCTGGTTTGTCATAGTTAAATAGTTGAATATTAGCTTTTCAGGATAGCTCGTTTGATCAATACTTTTAATAAGTGCAGCAGGTAGGCCGGATTATTAACAAAGGGATTAGATATGGTCAGGTTGTCAACCGAAAGTCCGTTTAAAGCGTCGTCCAGAATGATTGCACTGACTGCTTTTCCGGCCAGCGTTCTCTCAAGTTCGCCAAGCCGAACAGGGACTTTTACACTACCTGAAACAGCAATGCGGACTTCGGATATTGTGTTGTCGTCAACCCGCAAAAGCACAGCTACGCCGCAAACAATTTTCCCCGATTTCAGATAGTCGATAAAATGGAATGATCCAGCTATATCGTTACTGGTGGTGAGCGTTACGCTTCTCACAATTTCACCTTTGGAAAGTGTAGCGCCCAGTCCATTAGCCAGAAAGCTTTCAAGAGATTGTTGTCTGCTTCCCCCCGGCCCTATAATATTAACCTTTGCATCCAGCGTCAGGAAAGCTGCCAATACTGCTCCATGCGCCGGTGGTTTATAAAGCAATGCTCCGCCCACGTTACTATGGTTTTTCAAATGCGGGTCCTTAATGGACTTCAAAGCGTCGTTTAAAACGGAAATCGAGCTAACAACGCTGTCGGCGAGCATCGCTGCGAAAGTCACAGCAGAGCCAACTTCGAGCTGATTTCCGTCATAAAATAGCACCGAATTCAATCCCTGAATATTCCGAAGGCTTACTAATCCAGTTGGTTTGGATATCCCTTTTTTGGCATTACTTACATATGACTGATCGCCTGTAAACAGGTCTGAATCATCTCTATTGAGGAGCGATATCGCTTCTTCCAAAGTGCCAGGGGCAGAATAGGAAAATGGATTTAGTATCATGGTTCAGTGAGTACGGTTTGTTCCTGCATGATTTCCCAGATTTTCTCCGGCGTCACCGGCATATCTATATGTGTCACCCCGAAGTCTGACAATGCATCACAAATGGCGTTGACGACGGCAGGAGCTACCGGTGGATTGCTTACATCGCCCGCTCCTTTGGCACCCAGCGGGTTGGAAGGTGATGGTGTTTCCGTTCGATATAGCTCGACTTTCGGCAACCAGCCTGACCTTGGAATGATATAACTGTCCAGATCATCACTCAAAACCTGACCGGTTTCAGGGGAATATTTGGCCTCTTCGGCCAATGCCTGTCCGATCCCGAGCACTATATTTCCATAGGTTTGTCCGTTGACAACTTCCGGGTTGACCACCTTTCCAAAGTCGTCGACAGCAACGTATTTTACCAAATCAATTTCACAAGTCTCTTCATCGATTTCGACCACCGCTACATGCGTTCCGAATGGGAAATTGAAGTTTTTAGGGTCGAAATAAGAGGAGCCTTCCAATCCGGGATCCATGCCTTCGGGCAAATCCCAGCCAAACCAAAGCATCAATGCCACTTGCTGCAAAGTCATGACAGCCTGCTCAGGAGCTGGTGTACCGATTACCTTGCCGCCCTTATATTCAACAAGATCCACAGGCATTTTGAAAAGATATGCAGCAAACTCTCTGGCTTTTTGTATTACCATGCGGCAAGCCTTCTGCACCGCAGCACCTTCCACACTCAGCGATCGGCTACCGTAACTTGCTTGCCCGTAGTATAAGGGATTGGCTGTATCCGAATGCTTTATCGTCACATATTCCATCGGAATCTCTAATTCCTGAGCGGCGATTTGTGCAAAAGTCGTTTGCTGTGATTGTCCGTGAGGTTGCGCTCCCGTCGTTATCGCTACTTCTCCTGATGGCGCAATATGGATATATGCGCTCCCCCAGGTACCGCTCATCAAGCCTTCACCACCCATTTTTCCGGAATTTCCAACACCCGCAACGGCGACATACGAGCCTATTCCCAAACCGAGCAACTTGCCCCGGCTGCTGGCTTCTATCTTTTGTTCGGCCAGATTAGCGTAGCCTGCTTTTTCAAGCGCTATATCTAAAGTGTTTTCATAATTTCCAGAGTCATATGTCCAGCCGAGTCCGTTTTCATATGGAAACTGGTCGGGCTGAACCATATTCATTCTCCGCACCTCGGCGGGGTCTTTTCCTATTTTCCGGGCAAACATTTCAATAGCCCGCTCGATCAAAAAGATAGCCTCCGCCCTGCCCGATCCGCGCATGGGAGCCGTCGGCACTTTATTGGTATATACTACATTAATTTCATATGAAGAATGCGGAATCACATAAGCGCCCGGTATACTTCTCCCGATCAAAGCAAGTGGTTGTCCCGGCGCATTAATCACCGGATATGCCCCTACGTTACTGAAAGCGACACAACTTAACGCTGTTAGTTTTCCTTCTTTTGTTCCTGCTATTTTTACATGCTGAATCTGATCTCTGGACTGAGCCGTATTTCTGGCAAAACCTGCGCGGGTATCTACCCATTTTACTGGTCTTCCAAGTTCCTTCGCCATCCATAAAACGAGGGGTGTATCGGGATAAAGATTGCCTTTACAACCGTTGCTTTCCCCCATAAAAGGAATGATCACCCGGAGCTTGTTATACGGAATGCCCAGCACATAAAGTGAAATCAGCAACCGGTGTGGATATGGTATCTGAGTGTTTGCCCACAGGGTATAGTCCTGAGTAGCAGGATCATATTTTGCCAGCGCTCCACGGACCTCCAGGGTATTGTGCATCATCCGCTGGTTGTATATCTTTTGCTCAACAACAACTTCCGATTCATCAATCGCTTTTTGGGTAGCTTCACTATCACCGAAGATCGTGTGAATCATGGTATTGTTTGGGGCAGTTTCATGGAGCTGCGGAGCACCGGGAAGTGTGGCTTCCTCGGCATCAAGGACAATAGGAAGTGCCTCATAATCAACCTTAATTTTTGCAAGGGCGTCATATGCCTGTTGCTCTGTTTCAGCAACTACAGCCGCTAACTGATCCCCAACAAAACGAACCCGGTCCGTTGCGAAAACGGTATGCGAGCCTGGTACTATTCCCGAAGGATGCGGCAGGAAATGACTTTCAGTGAACGGCGGAATCCAGATTACTGGTATCGGCATGATACCGCCCGTATCTTTTGAAGTAAAAACCCTGACAACGCCAGGCATTGTTTCAGCTTCGCTCGTATCTATTTCTTTGATAATAGCATGTGCGACAGGACTTTGCAGTATCGCAGCATGTAACATTCCCGGAAGCTCAAGGTCGGCGATGAATTTACCTTCACCTGTGATCAGCTTTTCGGTATCTCTTGTTTTAACAGAATTTCCAACATATTGACCAAAGGCTGCAGGTTCAGGAGTTTCTTCTGTTCCGGCGATTTTACCGGCTGCGGCTAAAACCGAAGCCACAACCTGCTCATATCCAGACTCCCTGCTCAAATTTCCATTCAATCGCTCTTTGATGGCAGCTTCTGAAGGACTCGGATTTTCATTCAGCAACTCGAGCATGGACATGATCGTGCCGGGCGTTGAAAATCCGTTTTGAACGGCGAAATTTTCCCAAAATGCGCTCTGCAGCGGATGCAACCCTTCTTGCGTCGCCAGACCTTCAATCGTTTGAATATCATCCCCTTCCGTTTCAACAGCCAATACCTGACAGCTTTTGGTCGCCTTGCCATTGACCAGCACGGTACATACTCCACAGGAAGCTGAGCTGCATCCGATCTTTGTACCGGTAAGTCCGAGATTATCCCGCAGGTATGATACTAGTAAGGTTCTCCCTTCCACTTCGGAAGTGCACGGATGGCCGTTAACGTTGTTATTGACTTTCATGAGTATGGGATCAAATTTCTTCAGGCAAGAGAACCGTCCGGATGCTGAACCATTCCGGCAAAATGAATCGCAATTTTTCCGTCCTTCAAAACCCAACTGTCGGCAAATCGCATTTCGCTTTTTTCACCACCAACGGTCATGGTTATTTGTTCGGTGATCATCAGAGTTTCAGGATTTTCTGTTTCCGCCCAAAACACGATATCAGATTCCAGACCATCGATCCCCAAAATTCCCTGCATATGCTCTTTCACACGCTCGCGTCCCTGATAGATCACCGGCGATTTTGAAAAACTGCTGATCAACAGCGCGTCGTCGGTATACTGGTCCAGAAGTGCCTCAATATTCTTGTCCAGAATGTGCTGGATATGTTCTGTATACATTTTACCGAGCTTGGTATCAGGTATATTTTTCATTGTAAAAGAGGTTGAATGGAATGAGACAATTATTTATTTGTTATAGACAAAGAGCATATAATGAGACATATGCAATGTCAGCTGTAATTTGTAATCGGGATATTTTGAAATGATCTTACCGATTAGCTCTTCGCCCTGCAAGCCTTGGTAAACCAATTCTTTAACATACTGCAGATAATCTATCTGTGCATCAAGAACCGAGGCATCAGTCGGGATACCATGACCGGGGAAGACGTGCAGATATCCTTTGCTTTTCAGCTCGGTCAGAGCTTTGATCCAGTTGTCGAAACTGTATTGGCCGTCCGAAGTTTTATCACCAAAAAACGCATAGACATTATGATAAATCAAATCCTGAGCAAGCAGTACTTTCTCTGCTGGTATCTCAACAATCAGATTCACAGTTGATTCAGTATCAAGTACTTTTATCAGGTTTAGCTCAACACCATCTAAATTCAGAATCCCTTCTGCCAAAGCCTCAGTCGGCAAATTCTTTTCACTGTAAATAACCTGGTCGGCATTGTCCGGATGCAGGCTTTTGTGATATCCGATAAAGTAATCGGCCATATAATTGATCGCTCCGATCACTTCCGGAAGTGCGTATACCGGATATCCGGCGAAAGCCGGTGCACCCATCCAATGATCCGGATGCAAGTGCGTGATAATCACCATTTCCAGCGGTTTACCAAGACTGGAGATATAGGCCTTCAGCTCTTCTGCATGAGGTTTAAGCTGGAGTGTATCAACGAGCAGCAATTTCCCGGGAGTTTCGACGACCTGCGCGTTGGTCAGCTCTCCGTCTTCCGGCGCCTGAACGGTGTGAATAGTAACCGTATCTAGCTCCACCTTATTGATACTGATGTACTTATATTGTTCCATAACGTTAAATAAAGGCGATAGAGGTTGAGCTTACGCTGTGGTTTTTGGGTAAGTGTAATATGAAGAGCACCGGCCACGGTTGGGGCGACGATTACCGTCGCTTATCACAACGTCGCTGATCCTTCGTGGTATTCCAGTCCGTCGACTATGTATTTGGTAATGAGAGCGCCGCCGTTTCCGTCTGATTTTACCTCCCAGGTCTGGAAAGCGTCGCAGGCGATTCTTTTGCTATATGCCTCAGGAGCATTCCATACACTAGCCTCCCATTGAACCACAACTTTAACAGAAGCGGTGTCGCCGGTAATGGTTGCGTCGACCGTTTTTACGGTATGAACTTCGTCAAAGAAAATGCGGATCACGCGCTGAAACCAGCCTTCAAAGCCAGCCCAACCATAAACTGTCGTCTCAGGAAAAACCATTTCCAGACCGTCGTCGATAAGCATTGGCAACAATTCCACCTGTGGTGCGTGCACGTCCAGTTTACGATACCAGACTTTCGCTAAACTTTCAATCGATTCCTGAGTAAGCATTTTATGAATTTTTTTGGGTTTAATATTTTCTTTAAATTTTGCCAGGAAGGCAGCAAGGGCAGAGCTGTAAAGGTGAAGGGTTATACGGTTAAGGGTTAACTGCTTCCGTATTTACCACAGTTTTTTCCTTTGTTCCTTCGTGCCATTGTGGCTATCTTGTTTTCTTACTGCGAGCAGTTTGTCTTTACCCAGTCTGATTTGTGTTCGCCTTGTAAAACAAGATCAATCAGGAAGGGTTTGTCGTCTGCCAGCATCCGTTCTATCGCCGGGGCGATATCCTCTTCTCTTTCCACACGAACTGCATCTACGCCCATCGACTGGGCAAGAATATCAAAACGAATCGCAGGATAAGAAAGGTCAAATGAAAGCGGGTGGTCATGTTTTGGAATCTCCCTTTCTTTCCAATAAACATCGATATTGAGCTGCAAAAGTTTATAGGAACCGTTGTTACAAACCACAAACTTTGCCCCGGTATTATGCCGAACGGCAGACCAAAGTGCTTGAATAGTATACATACTTCCGCCGTCGCCCGAGAATCCTATCACGGTTTTATCAGGACTGAAAAGCTTCGCGCCGATCGCTCCAGGAAACCCTACACCCAGCGAGCCGCCGCGTGTAACAAAGTAATTTCCAGCCACTTTCGGAACAATATGCCGGGTTATAGCAGGTGAACTCGTCAATGCCTCATCGAAAATGATGGAATCAGCTGGTAACTTTTCCGCCAATACGCTCGCAAACTGTGACATCTGCAATGGAGCCCCACCTTTCTGTGCTGCATCGGCCTCGAGATCGGAAGCTATTTTCTTGTTTTTCGCAGAGGTAATTTCATCAACTCTTGCGGTAGCCTTTTCCTTTTGAGCTGGCGTCATTTTGGATTGCAAAACTGCCAGGAGAGCTTCCAGAGACAGTTTTGGATCGCCAACCACGCCAATATCTACCCTGTGATTTTTCGCAATTTCATATGCATTCAAATCAATATGAATCACTTTTGCGCCGGGAGCGTATATATCGCCCAGACTTGGGAAAACCTCAGGCACCATATAAGTACCCACCACCAGGTTTACATCTCCTTTCGTCGTAATCGGTCTGGAGTATTCACCAAACATATGTCCGGTGGTTCCCTGATATAAGGGATGCGAATTATCCATGATCAAATCTCCGAACTCTACCCCATATACCTCAGCTCCCAGAAGTTCCGCCACTGATGTCAATTCGGGAATCGCCTGCGAATAGGCAACACCGTCACCGATAAAGATCATCGGTTTTTCAGAAGCCAGAAGCGCATCAGCCATTTCTTCAACCAAACCGGCCGAAGGCAAAACTCTTGTCGACGGGATATGCGTCGGGAAAACTTCTTCTTCGTTGATCTCGTCCAGCACATCCATTGGCAAGCAAACGTAAACCGGACCCATAGGAGGCGTGGCCGCGATTTTGATCGCTCTTCTCAAAGTTCTCAAAACGGACTTGGAATTGTGCACCATGGTCGCATATTTGGTAACGGGCGCCATCATACCGACCAGATCATTGGCCATTTGCGAATCCATATTCATATACTTGGTTCCGGCATCCGACCCGATCACAACCAGTGGAGCATGACCTCGTTTGGCCTGATACAATGCCCCTACCGCATTTCCGATTCCTGGAGAGCTGTGCAGCTGTACTAAAGTCGGTTTTTGGGTGGCGCGGGCATATCCGTCGGCGGTCATCACGGCAATACTCTCCTGTAAAGTCAGGATGTATTTCATTTCGGGATATTCTTCCACGGCATCCAGGAACCCCTGCTCTACCGTGCCGGGGTTGCCGAACATGTGGTCCATACCGTCAGCCAGGAATTGTTCGATGATCTTCTGATTTCCGGTTTTACCAGCCATATCGCTTCAGACCTTTATCTAATACGTTAACAAACTGCTCACCAAACTCGAACGAGCATTGCAGGGAGCGTGCAGTGATAAATGGATAGTCTACAATGACGGATGTTTCTTTACCGAAGTTGCCATGATATTGCCCCTCAGGACCAACGGCGTCAGTCAGGATATATTCAAGTACATACGGTGGTGGCCCCATATTGAGGTCTGTATGCAGGAAGCCGGTACCGTCGTGGTAATCATATTCGATGCAGTGACCAGTCACATGTTTTCCTTTGATGATGGATCTGCGCTCGTTGAAATCGCGTGCAAAAACAAGGGGCGCAACTCCATAACAGATCGCCGCAATCGGCATATCTTTTTTATAAAATGCCAGAATCAGATCGTGAACACGCTGATTATTAACCATATCGATGATCGGCCCACTACCTCCAACCAGCAAAAGACCCGCATATTCCTCTGTCACCGCTTCCTGGGCAACTTTCAAATCTTTGAAGTATTTTTCAAAAACGCGTAGAAAATCGGCGGTCGCAAAGTAAGGACGCTCCGGAATTCTTTCGGATAAATTCTGTCTGGTTTCCAGTCTTCCCGTTGCTTCAAAAGCTTTCACTTTTTCGGCCGCTTCGGGAGTCGTAACACACACGCCAAGAGGAGGATCCACGTATGTTGTATCGTAACTCGGAGGAAGAGCCTCCGCTTTTTTGCCTTTCGGAGTTATAAATTCAACGGTATAGCCTGCCTCTTCCAACTTTTCAAGAGGCCCTACGAGCTCCACTCCCCAGTAACCGAATTCAGAAAGTACCGCTAATATCTTCTTTGACATAATACTGAGATTTGAATGATTTTGATTAATCTTTGACCAGGGGAATACCACGCATACCAGGAGAGGCTGTCGCCTGTTTGTAACCCCATCTGTGAAATGCGTATCGTAAATATCCTGATTAGAAAGATCGTCGTGATTCAATTCAATATCGAACCTGAAAAATAGCAACCTGAACCTGTTGATTTTGGGATTCAAGCCCCAAGAATAAAATTGAAGTTTTTGAGAAGTCGCATGAAGTCCTATTTCGACAAAAGAATGTCGGCTTTGAAGACATTAAACCAAATTTAATCTAAGTATTCTATTAAATTTTGCTACTTTCGCAGTTCTACACACCCCTCAGTTTTTTGTACACACAAATCGATAAAATCGACGACTAAATACTTTGACTCTCCAGATAAACCTGGTTAACTTGTAGTACTATTTAGTTGTATATCAGTAGTAAACATATTGCAAATCATTCTTTTGCATATCATGTCTAGTCTCAATGATTGGTAAGGCGCCTCCCTTCTGGGGGCAGGTAATATATTCTCTGCTCAACCTTAAAGTAAACTTCAATGGAACCATTTAAATTACTTGTCGTAGCAATTAAAAAAGAATGGAGGCACCTGATCAGCGATGCCTTAATGAACGCAGGATATGTATTTGAAGAGACATCTGTTAACACCAAACAAGAGGCACTAAATGCCTGCAACCGTTCTCGTTTTGACCTCGTTATCTCAAGCTGCACGTTGCCCGACGGCGAAGTGGCAGACCTCATGATGGTGATAGGTAAATTGTTTCCATGCATGGTCATTTCCGAACAAAGGTCGCTTATCAGCTCAGAAAGGGCACTCATGTTCCATAAATCGGATGTGTTTGTGGCTTCCTCGGTTCAGAGCTCATGGATATCCGCCGTAGAAACCGCCTTGACCCAATGGAAACAAACCGCCCAAAGGGATTTGCAGGAACAAAGACTGGAAGACTCGAACCTTCACAAAAAAGTACTTTCCCGCGTTAAAGAGGAGCTGTTTTTTGGCGAAGAGGACGATGAAGATATCGGGTCTGAAAGCAAGATATCCTCCGTGCTGAACCTTCTTCTGGAAGTGCTGGATATCAGTCGTATATACATATGCACAAAGTCGCCTTCGGACGGTGAAACCAAAATTCTTGAAAAATCGGAAGCGACTGCGCCGGGGGTCCGTCGTTCGCTGGTGAAGGATAACGGTACCACCGTGCCGTTTTTTAATCGCTGGAACAAAATATTTTCCAACAAACTACCTGTGACCGGAACCTTGGGAACGCTACCTCCCGGAGAACAACAATGGTTAAACTACCGTGACAGCCAATCGGTATTGGCCGTACCGATTCTTTCGCAAGACAACTGGGAAGGTTTTATTGGTCTCGAGGATTCGTTTAACCCCCGTCAATGGTCGAGCGAAGAGATCAACCTGATTGAATCCGTAGCCGATCTTATTAAGGGTCAGTACATTGCAAAAATTAAAAATACATATAGCACGGATCCAAGAATGGCGATTGCTCCATTATGACACTTGATTCAAGTTATCAAAAAGGGATGTCACTGGGGTGGAGATTGTGTTTTATCGTCAGCCTTTTTGTATCCGTACCACATTTAATTTTTTCCTGGAATAACTATTCTTCCCGTTCCCTGATCTGGATGGGCGCGCGTGATATGTTTGTCCAGTTTGTTTTCAGTTTCGGCTTTGCGTGGATATTCATGTACATATGTCTGAATTATACATATCAAACCAAGATCTCATTCAACTCCCAGCGCAAATGGGTGCAACTCCTCATACTAATCGTCACTTTTATCTCTCTCAACGAGACGCTCGTTACTATTAAAAGTATATTGAGCAACGACAAATCTGACATCCTGCTTTTTAGGGTCGTCTATTATCTGTACCATTTTCTGGTGATATTGGCCATTCTGGCCTTCCGTCATTTTTTGCTGACCACTCAGGCCAATTATAAAATCGGGTTGGAAAATGAACAGCTTAAGCGCGACCAGTTAAAAGCCCAACTCGAGGCACTCCGGAATCAGCTGAACCCGCATTTTTTGTTCAATGCGCTGAATATTCTCAATATATCTATCGTGACTAATCCTGATCTGGCACAGCGAATTGTGCTGGACTTATCTGATATACTGCGATATAACCTCAAAGTTCAGAATCAGAATCTGGTACTGCTTCAGGACGAGCTGGATGCGGCCCGTTCTTATCTGGATCTGTACAAAGCACGGTTTGGCGACAAGCTGGTTTTTTATATCGCCAAGATCGAGATGACCAAGCAGTGGTATATTATCCCGCTGTCGCTGCAGATTTTGATTGAAAATGCGATCAAGCACAATGTAATCACCACCAACCAGGTATTGACGATTGAAGTCAAACTCTCGGAGTCTGAAAAGAAACTGAATGTGGTGAACTCCGTCAACAAAAAAAACCAGGTTCCGAGTACCGGCATCGGCCTACAGAATCTGGACAAAAGATATAGAATTCAAACAGGCCAGAAGCCTGAGCTATTGGAAGAAGAACAATTTTTCACAGTGCAAGTACCACTCATTGAAATTCCATGACCAAGGTTTTAATCATAGAAGACGAGCAGCCAGCGGGCGAATATCTAACCAAACTTATCCAAAAGATAGATTCTAGTGCCGAGATACTCGGTGTGCTCGAAAGCGTCGAGATGTCGGTTGACTGGCTAAAAAACAACAGCACGCCCGATCTCATATTCCTGGACGTCCAACTTGGCGACGGCACCTGTTTCCAGATTTTCGAAGAGGTTTCCATCGCCTGTCCCGTCATATTTACAACCGCGCATGACGAATATTCCATCCGCGCTTTCAAACTCAACAGCGTCGACTACCTGCTCAAACCGATCCGACAGGAAGCCTTGGAGTTCAGCCTCAACAAATTCTACAACCTCAATAAAGAGCATGCAGCAAGCAATGCAAAAATGCTGGAGGAGCTGATGCACACCCAAATCCTGAACCGCAAAAGTCCCAGAAGAAGCTTCCTCGTTCCGTACCGCGACAAACTAATCCCCATCAAAGACTCCGACTTCTCCTGGCTCACCATCCGCAACAGCGTAGTAATGGCCACGCTCCACGACGACCGAAACCTCGTCCTCGACAAATCCCTCGAAGAGCTTGAAAATCAGCTAGATCCCTCTAACTTTTTCCGCGCCAACCGCCAATTCATCATAGCACGAGCTGCTATTCGCGAGATCGAATTATATTTTAATGGAAGATTACTTGTAAGGACAAATCCCGCTTCTACTAATCAGATATTGATCAGTAAAGAAAGAGTACCAGTTTTTAAGAAGTGGTTTGAGGAGGTTTAAAGCGGTTTAAAGGGGGTAAGGGCAAGTTTAGATGCTTGCTCCTCTCGAACGTTTGCCATGCTCAGCGAGTAGAGGGACTGCCATTAGCTAATTTAACTCCGTTTTCGATATGAGAAAGGGCTGATATTGCTATATTTAAGCAAGAAAGCTCCACTAATACACCATCGTATATGACTAAGAAGGAAATTCCAACACCTTCCAAAGATGAGGAGCTTGGTTATCCAACGGGTCTTGACTGACTCTAAACGCCAATGCTTCACTAAAAGATCAATCGAAACAAATATTTGCCACTATGGAAAAGTTACAATTCACAGCAAGTATCAATGCACCTGTAAGCAAGGTATATGATTTAATGCTTGGCATTAGCAGTAAAGTAACTTACGAACAATGGACTAAGTTGTTTAACCCGACATCTACCTATGAGGGAAATTGGGATAAGGGAAGTAAAATCCTATTTGTGGGAGTAGATGAGAAAGGAGAAAAGGGAGGCATGGTTTCCAGGATCGCCGAAAACATTCTTAACCAGTTTGTTTCTATTCAACATTACGGTCTTGTACAAGCTGATAAGGAAATTACAGAAGGACCAGAGGTCGAAAAATGGGCAAACGGATTTGAAAACTATTCCTTTGAAGAAATCAACGGGATTACAACCGTGACCGTTGACTTAGACACTACAGAGGATTTTGTAGATTATATGAACGAAAGCTACCCAAAAGCACTCGACAGGCTGAAAGAAATCTGTGAAGAATAGCGATTTCAATAATATCTCACAGAGGCAAAGAATTAAAAACAGCTTATAAGATCGGTTTGACAATGTGGCGGTCGTTTACTCGTAGGCAAACGCTGCCCGTCTAACAAAAATCCTTACACTCAGTTCAGAAATTTAACGGAAAACTTGCGCAACCAAAAAGTTGCTCTTATATTCGCAACCAATCAGTTTCATATGACTTTTAACAAGAATCGATAGTACAGATTCTGACGAAATCATTAAACCAATTTCCACACTAAAAGTGAGAAAACAAGTGAAAAGCAACCTTCTATTTGATTTTTCGGTAAACAAGGAAAACAAAACCATTCACGTAAAAAGAGAATTCAATGCCAATCTTGTGTTGGTTTGGAAAGCATGGACTTCGGCAGAATTACTGGACCAATGGTGGGGACCGAAACCCTGGCACGTTGAAACGAAAACCATGGATTTTCGCGCAAACGGATTCTGGCATTATGCAATGATTGGTCCGGACGGAGAAACACATTGGAGCAAGGTCACTTACATTGCTATTGAGAAAGAGAAATCCTTTACGGCGAAAGACGGGTTTTGTGATGAAGCCGGCGTGATGAATACTGAGTTTCCTCAAAATTTGTGGGAAAACAAGTTTCACGACAACGGAAGCAAAGTCGAGGTGGATATTCTTTTAACCTTCGATACAATCCCGGACTTGGAACAAACTATTGATATGAACTTTCAAGAAGGCTTTACTTTGGGGCTGCAGCAGTTGGATGATGTGCTTTCGAGGCAAAAGAATGAGTAAATGTGTGAATGACTGGAGCTATTCCTTTTTATAAAGCACTTATTATCAGATATTTAACTTCACGAATTGGCCTTCGACAGGCTCTGGCCGACAAGCATTATGGCGCGTTTAAAACTTAAAAACAGCAATATGAGAAAAATAATTGTTTTGTCGATGATTTCATTGGATGGGGTCATGCAGGCGCCTGGTGGTCCAGAGGAAGATACATCAGGCCTTTTCAAATATGGTGGCTGGACTGCGCCTTATGGCGATGACATTGAAGGTAAGATCATAAGAAAAGAACTGAGCGAACCGGCAGATTACCTTTTGGGGAGGAAAACATATGATATCTGGGCGGACTATTGGCCTGAACATGGAGATTTTTGGCCCGGTATTAACAGCGGCACGAAATACATTTTATCGAATACTCTGAACAAGTCTGATTGGCAAAACACGGTTTGTATCAAAAATCTTGAAGATATTAAAAAGGTCAAAAGTTCCGAAGGCCCCGATATTCATGTTTGGGGTAGCAGCGAACTTGTTCATTTGTTACTTGCAAATGACCTGATAGACGAACTCCGGCTCAAAATTTACCCCTTGCTTCTGGGTGCAGGAAAACGCCTATTTGATACCAGTTCGATGCCGTCGGCATATACTTTAACCGAAAGCGTGACCACAACAAAGGGAGTAATTATTGCTTATTACCAGCGAGTGGGAAATATTAAAACTGGCAACGCAGGAGCGTGAGAAAAGAGAAATATTTCCAGAATATTAATAGCTGAATTCAGCTATTAAATGTTGACCGTCGACTATGCCAAGTAACAAAAAACATAGTCGACCCAAAATACCCGGTCGCTCCACCCTTCGCTCATTCACTTATTCTGCCATTGTCCTATCCTGCCTCATTCAAAACTCTTTAAGCTCCACTTTTTCCAGTCTTGCCCTTGAAATTTTCCGTTTGAACAACTGCCCCTATTAAAGTCTCTCCCGAAATCAACAAATTCGGAAAACTTATCCATTCACTCAACTTAGGGAAAATGTATACTGCTCGGGAAATTAAAGCCGGAATCATATTTTCATTTGCCTGGCGAACGCTTCTTTACAACTTTCTATACGCGTCAGTCCTATGCAGCATCGCCTATTTCGGCAAGATTTCGATAGGGATATCATTCGTTCCGATTGGGTTAATTGGCACTGCAGTAGCTTTTTATGTAGGTTTTAAAAACAATTCATCTTACGAAAGGCTTTGGGAAGCCCGACGTATCTGGGGCGCCTTTGTGAACGCGAGCAGGACCTGGGGTGCTTTTGTGAGGGCATATGTTAAAACGGGAGCCGACGAAACTTCGACCGAACTCAATGCAGATCAGGTGCAGTTGATTCACCGGCATATCGCGTATGTAAACGCTGTCCGAATTCAGCTCCGAGCTAAAAGTGCCTGGAATGACAGTAGCACAGTGGCACATGCCGTTGTAAAAAACCAACAAGACAAAAAACCGCTGAGGGATAGTTTGCTTGAATTTTTGTCCGCGGCGGAAGTTGCCCAATACCTGGCTGCCAAAAATCCCGCAACACAGATCATGAAAGACCAGGCCTTATATCTTGATGCGTTGTACCAAAATTCTCAGATCACAGAACGTTCCTATGTTCAATTGATGAATCTCACACAGGAGTTTTACAATCAGCAAGGAGCTGCGGAACGTATCAAGAATTTTCCGTTTCCACGCCAATATGCATATTTCAGTAAAATTTTCGTACAACTATTCACTTTGATCCTACCATTCGGACTCATATTCGAATTTGCGAAATTGGGTGATGGCCTGATATGGCTGGCTATCCCCGGTTATATGATTATCGCCTGGGTTTTCTACACGATGGAAATAGTCGGTGACTCAAGTGAAAACCCGTTTGAAAATGCACTTAACGACGTGCCTATGACAGCTATATGCAGAACGATTGAGATCGATTTAAGAGAAATGCTGGAAGAAGATAATATCCCTGCGCCATTGCAGCCGGTGGATGATGTTTTGATGTAAACAGCAATACAGCGCTGCCTGGCGGCGAACCGGTTAAGGGTTAAAGGAGGGCTGATCACCTGCATTTTGCCAGAAACCAACACCTGCTATTTGTTGCTAGGCCGCGACTCGAAAGTGTCGATCGTTTGCTAACGCCTGCCTACTTATTCAACATGAACAGTCCTTTATCCCACAATCTTCTTTTTAACCACTTTATAAGCCCAACCATCAAACTTACGAGCTATGCTGTTAACCCTTAGCCGGTTTACCGTTACCGATTTCATTTTCTACCAAAATGCTCACACCTAAAAACGTCCCATCATGCTGGAAAAAGTAAGAAACCACTACCCAAAAGCAATTCCGTCCAATGACTTCATTGTCACGATATATAATGCACTTGCTGGATATAATTTGCCACCGGAGAAAATTATGCTGGCGCATTCGATTTGCTCGGACGATGTGAATGCCATCGAATATCCAGAGGAAGGCCGGAAAATGTTGGGGCCTTTTAACCTTGGCGGGTTGAACGGCTATCCGTTTGCCGGTTTGACGGGTGTGGCTGCATTTTCGCGACATATACCTGAAGACGGGGCGGCGATGATTTTTTATGCACCTCATATCGGTGTGAGCAACAGCGGAGAAGCCGGTAAAATTATCCGTGTTGGACAGCACACGGAGTCAAGTTGCTGCGGTGCTGCTGCACTGGCTTTACAACGGCTGACTGATAATCAGATCAATCCGGAAGATTCGCCATTTGATGACTTTCAGCAGCATAGTTTACAACGATTTCTCTTTGACGAAAAGAGACGGGTGCTTTCATCTCCGTCGCCGGTGAAGGAAACCACTGAGGTAATTTTCGAACAGTCAGGCAAAATGATTGACCAGCTTTTGCACAAAACCAACTTTTTGGGGAAGTATCTGTTTCTGATTGGCGCGATCATCATTAATACAGATTGGCATTACGGTTCGTTTATCGAACTCAGGAGATTTGAAGAATGGGATATTCAGACTAAGAAAAAGATAAAAGATCTGTATTTTTAACCCACGCTTTAATCACTGCGTTACTGGTTTAAAATATGCAGAATAGAATATTGATATTGTTTGCGCATCCGGTTTTCGAGAAATCCCGGATTCACCGCCAACTTGTGCGAAACCTTCCTGACAACGTTACTTTTCGGGACCTTTATGAACTTTATCCCGAATTCAATATCGACGTCGCTGCTGAAAAACAGCTGCTCCTCGACCATGATATCATTATCTGGCAGCATCCGATTTACTGGTACAGTTGTCCTGCCGTATTAAAACAATGGATTGACCTGGTTCTCGAGGCTGGCTGGGCATATGGTCCTGGCGGTACGGCCCTGGCGGGAAAGGTTGTATTTCAGGCTTTGTCCACAGGCGGGGCGGAATCCACGTATACGCCGGACGGGTTTCACAAATTTACATTGCAGGAATTTTTGGTGCCGTTCAAGCGAACCGCCGAGCTATGTAATATGGCATATCTGCCGCCTTTCACTGTTCACGGAAGTCATCGTATGAGCAAAACAGAGATAGGAAACGCAGCGAGCGACTATATAGATTTCTTAAAATATCTGGCTTCCAATGGCATTGATATTGAAGAACTTAGAAAGCATAAATACATGAACGACTGGTATAACCAAACAATAAAGTCATGAGCAGCGGATTTCTGGAACAGGC
Source organism: Dyadobacter sp. HNCC25DJ184 (assembly GCF_056895215.1). Lineage (NCBI taxonomy): Bacteria > Pseudomonadati > Bacteroidota > Cytophagia > Cytophagales > Spirosomataceae > Dyadobacter > Dyadobacter sp. HNCC25DJ184. The sequence goes on from NZ_JBXHAQ010000002.1 coordinate 136,833, forward strand.
ACTGGTATATCTTGCGGGCGCGGTATTTTGTGTACCCATAGCGAAACGGATCGGTATGAGCTCCGTGCTTGGGTATATCATATCGGGAATTATCATCGGCCCTTTTGTGATGGGTTTTATTGGTCAGGAAGGAGAAGGAATTATGCACGTCGCCGAATTTGGCGTTGTAATGATGCTCTTTCTGATCGGTTTAGAACTTGAGCCTGAAACTTTCTGGCAGATGCGCCGGTCTATTGTGGGTTTTGGTCTTTCACAGATCCTTGCAACCAGCCTATTACTTTTCGGTCTTTTCATGCTGATGGGCCAAGACTGGACGATGGCGTTGTCGATTGCACTGGCACTGACCATGTCTTCAACGGCAATTGTTTTACAAACATTAAAAGAAAAAGGACTTTCCAAAACACAGGCAGGAGAAGCATCGTTTTTTGTATTGCTTTTTCAGGATATTGCCGTCATCCCGATCCTGGCGATATTGCCTTTACTGGCTGTGACATCCGTAGATAATTCGTCAGAACACGAATCATTGTTAAGCACCCTCCCAGCCTGGGCACAAACGGTTATAGTAATAGGAGCCGTGGTAACGATATATGTTTTAGGCAGATATGTAGTAGTACCCTTGCTACGATTAATCGCTAAAACCGGTCTTCGGGAAATGTTCACAGCTTCCTCCCTCCTACTGGTCGTTGCCGTCGCTTTTCTGATGGAAATGGTAGGGCTCAGTCCGGCATTAGGCACTTTCATCGCGGGAGTCGTCCTGGCAAACAGCGAGTTTCGGCATGAGCTGGAAAGTGATATCGAGCCATTTAAAGGACTGTTATTGGGATTGTTCTTTATGGGCGTAGGAGCGTCGGTCAACTTCCATTTAATTATGGCCGAACCTGCTCAAATTTCGATGCTGGTAGTCGCAGTGATCGTTATCAAGTTCGCGGTCTTATTTGTTATCGGAAAAATTTTCAAGCTAAAAACAGATCAGAATTTCCTCTTTTCGCTGGGTTTAAGTCAGGTTGGTGAGTTTGCGTTTGTGCTATTATCATTTACAGGGCAGCTCGAAATCATTGGAGATGAGTGGCTTGGTAAACTAACCGCGGTGACGGCAATTAGTATGATGACTACCCCGCTCCTGCTATTGTTCAACGAAAAATTCATCGCACCAAATTTTGGCGTAAAACAAAATCCTGATGAGCGAGAGGCGGACAAGATAGATGAACAGCATAGTGTGATCATCGCCGGTTTTGGTCATTTCGGGAGTACTATCGGGCGTTTGTTACGGGCCAACGGAATCGAGGCCACCATCCTCGACAGCAATTCAGATCAGGTGGAATTACTCCGTAGAATGGGTTTCAAGGTATATTATGGAGACGCCACACGCCTGGATTTGCTCAAATCGGCCGGCATTGAAAAAGCCGATATCCTGATTGCTGCCATCGACTCGCCGGAAACCAACTACGATCTGATTCATACCGTAACCAAACATTTTCCTCATATCCGGATTTTCGCCCGGGCCAGGAATCGTTTCGACGCGTATGAAATGATGGAAATGGGCATTGATAAAACATTCAGAGAGACTTTATATACGGCAGTGCATCTGGCAGTTGAAGTGCTCGCAGCGGCTGGTTTCAGAAGACATACCGCAACCCGACAAGGCCTGAAATTTATCGAATACGACGAACGAGCAATGTCCACTCTGATCAGCTCGCGACATGATATGAAAGAATATGCGATCCATGTAAAAAAGGAAATCGAAATTCAGGAGGGCCTTTTACAAGGAGATTTGATGCAGCAGTTCTCCTCCGACGATCATTCGTGGGACAGCATTCATTTGCGGGAAGTTTTGTTTGGCAAAGACTATAAGCCGGAGGAGTGAGTTTCAATTTATCGCCACGTGAGGTAGATTCGTAGATTTCTGATATTCAACTTGGTATCAGAAATCTACCGCACTCGTTCTGGTCTGCCATTTTCTTCATTCATATCATATGGCATTGCCCAAACCCTGCCTTTGCTATCGCCGAAATAAAGCTTCGAAATACTCATTATATCAGGATTACCATCAGCCCAGAAGTACCGGAAATCGTCGCTTCCATTTACCACTTTGCGGATATAATTATGATTCCTTGGGCTGTTAAGGGTGATTTGTTTTTCTTTCTTCCATGTTTTCCCTTCATCAGAACTGCTCCAGATCACTACTTCGCCACCTGCTCCCCACTTTTGAGGAGAATCTTCGCTTGGTATGAGCACCTGCCATTTTTTCCCATCGGTAAAAAGGCTGCCCATATCGTAATTGTGGTCTGAATCCGTCACATTGTTCATTTCCCAATTTTCACCTGTCCAATGTAAAACAGACCATTCCCGCGCGCCATTTTTAGGTCCGGGTTGATGGCCACCACTCACCAGAAATAACAAGACCGGATTTCCATTTGCATCGAACGCTACGTCCTTGACATATACATTTTTGCCTTTACTGTGATATTCCTTCAGCAAAGTGGGCGAATTGACATCTGTCACAGGCAACGATATCTCATGCCCGGAAACGTCCGTCCAGGTTTTGCCAAAATCAGTCGTCTGCAGATAATATACATTAGTCCGTTGATCAACGTCGCCATTCGGATGCCAGTTGAAAAACGTTACCACTTTTTCTCCATATTGCCCACTGACCTGATAATGACCACTATTTTTATCTTCTGGCCGTTTAATTCCAGCCAATTTTCTATCTTCCGACCACACCCGTCCATCAGGACTAGTTTCAAAATACAGCTCCCGAATGCCGGAATACTTGGTAAAAAGGTGCACAAACCCTTTTCCTGAAATATAGCGGGGCTGCGGATAGGTAAGTTCCTCCTCAGTTATTTGGTCAAAACCATTGGTACTGTAAGGTTCTTTGCTTCTAAATTTAAACCCCGGCCGAACCTTCCCGCGTCCACTCACAAAAACCCAAACAAAACCGCTGTCATCCAGAGCAATACTGGGATTATCATGTGGATCGTTTACACCTTTTTTGTCGTAAACCACTACCGGTTTAGATAGCAGTTTCGTTTTATGATCATAGCTGCCGATCATGCATAACAAATGTTTTTGGTCTTCCTGCGTAGTACCACCGTAGACGAAAAAGGTTTTTTGCGCAGCAGGCGCATATATGGCAAGAGGCGCATGTTTGGCTGTATAAGTACCCAGCCCGCCCGAATATTTATCCCCATATTCGGATCTCTGCCCCAACTCGAACCATATTCCCCGATAGCCATTTATCTTCCTAATCTCTTGATTATCTGCGTAATCCTGCCCTTTTACAAAACTACCCAAGAATAAAAATATCAGGAGTAACAGCACTTTCATCGCTATTGGTCGAGAATTCAAAAAATTCATATCAGTTAAAAAATAAGTCTGAATACAATTGCTAGTATCAAGTTAAATTTCATTTGCCCCTAAGACACAAAGGAACCAAGTTTTAAGTATCGACGGATGGTCTCCATTGCGTCCGTGTGGATCTAAATTTTAATTGCATATCCCGAGTTTAATAAAAAAACGGCAAAGCGCTTTAAATGTCTTGTTGTTTGCCTTCTCAACATTTATTGAAATATAAAGTAAAACTTAGACACAACCATGTTTTAGGCATATATGTCTCACCGAAAGCACTGACTGTCAAACACGTATGAAAAACATCAAAATCAGGCTCAAACAAGGAGAGACTGTGCATGGCTGCTGGCTGAATATAGGCAGCCCGCTCACCGCTGAAATCGTTGGATTAGCCGGTTTTGATTGGGTTTTGATTGATTTGGAACATGGTTCCGGCTCAGAAAACGGTGTACTTTCCCAGTTGCAGGCATTGGAGCATACGCCAACCGTTACACTCGTCAGGGTGGAAAGTGGTGAGGGCGCTCGTGTACAAAAAGTGTTGGATATGGGCGCGCAAGGGGTTATGTGTCCGAAAATCCAAACGCCGGACGCTGCTCGAAGATTCGCCCATGGTTTGCAGTATCCTCCTTTGGGTGGCCGGGGTGTTGCAAAGATGGTTCGTGCAACCCGGTTTGGTCAAACTTTTAACGAGTACTATAAAAACGCACGGGATGAGATTTTGGGGATAGCGCAAATCGAAACCGTAGAAATTCTTGATCATCTCGACGAAGTTGCCGCCATCGACGGCATCGATGTGTTATTCATCGGGCCGGCAGACCTGACGATGGAGCTCGGAATTTTCGGTCAGTTTGACAATCCAGTATATCTGGATGCAGTCAGGAAAATTGTGGCCGCCGCCAATAAAGCCGGAAAAGCCACAGGGATATTATTCTTCAATCCTGATGAATATCAAAAGTACCATGAAATCGGTATACGGATGATAGGCTGCGGAGCAGACGCGACCTTTGTCGCGGATGGTGCGAAAAACCTGACCCAAAAACTGAACGCTTTCCGCACCGCTCTTCAATCGAAACCCTGAATGGCTATAGCTTTTATCTTTCAAGACCCCCTTTTTATCCTCCTCGTCGGAGTGGTGATGGTCGTTGGTGGCATTATTGTGCTTGAACTTCACCCCTTTCTCTCACTACTAATTGCCGCATTTATTGTCGCGTTGCTAACTCCCGAGAGTGCCCTTATCAATTTTGGAATTGATAAGGGAATGACTCCGGAAACTGCCAAGGCATTGGCCGACAAAACCATAGGAACTAGAATAGCGACAGAATTTGGAAACACCTGTGCAAAAATCGGGATATTGATTGCGATGGCGGCTATAATCGGTAAGTGCATGCTGGAAAGCGGCGCGGCGGAGCGAATTGTGCGGTCTATGCTAAAAGCCACGGGTGTCAATAATGCGCCGATCGCTTTTCTGATCAGCAGCTTTTTCCTGGGCATCCCAGTATTTTTTGACATTGTCATTTTTCTAATGATTCCACTCGCAAAGGCCGTATCGATGCGTGTCGGGAAAAATTATCTGCTGCTTGTCCTGGCAATTACTGGCGGTGCAGCTATGGCCAATTCCTTTGTTCCACCAGCACCAGGGCCTTTATTTTTGATTGGCGAAATGAATATTCCCATCGGGATGATGATGATTGGAGGGACTTTGCTAGGACTCATCACTATTTCTGTCGGATATCTTTTCGCAGCATATCTGAATAAGAAATGGCCGATTATGCTCCGCGATTCTGCCGACGCACGTTTGGAAGAGATCAAAGCCCTTGCCGACAAAACTGACGCCCAACTACCAAAATTGACTATATCCCTCCTACCCGTCCTGGTTCCACTGATTCTGATTTGTGGAGACAATATTCTAAACTGGCTTTCCAGCAGCAATTATATCTCTGAAAACCATGCACTTACGAGCCAGATTGTAGCATTTTTCAAACTCTTTGGAGACAAAAACATTGCTTTGGTTTGCGGGGGTATGATCGCTTTGGCCGTGTTGATAATTCAGAAAAAAGGCAGTAAGGAAGGTATGACTCATTTTGTTCAAACCGCATTAATGAGTGGTGGTGGCATAATCCTCATTACAGCCGCTGGGGGAGCTTTTGGCGGAATATTACAACAAACCGGTATCAGTATTCGAATCGCAGAATTGACGAAAGACTATCAAATGGCACTCATTCCCCTCGCATTCGTCATAAGCGCAGTAGTTCGTACCGCTCAGGGATCTGCAACGGTTGCGTTAATTACTGCTTCGGGTATCCTGTCCGGACTTGCAACCAGCACCCATCTTGAATTTCATCCGATATACCTGGGGCTGGCCATTGGATGCGGTTCCAAAATAGTGCCATGGATGAACGATGCCGGCTTTTGGATCATTGTAAAAATCAGCAATCTCACAGAAAGAGAAGCACTCAGGACTTTTTCACCCATGCTGGTTGTCATGGGAACAGTAGGCATTATCGTCCTTTTGATAGCCGCACAAATATTTCCACTTGTTTAAGAAAATGGCTCACTAACTCAGGTACTAAAAAAATAAGAAAATGGAGAAAATTGGTTTTATAGGCTTGGGAATTATGGGCAAACCCATGGCTATCAATCTGTTAAAAGCTGGATATACCGTCAATATTCTGAGGACCAGTAAAGAATCCACGGCCGTAAGTGAAGAAGGTGCCCTCGTTTTCGATTCATTGAAATCGCTAACAGAAAACAGTTCGGTCATTATCACCATGTTACCTGATTCGCCCGAAGTTGAAGAAATTATTCTGGGTAAAAATGGTGTGGCTGAGTTTATATCGCCTGGTCAGCTGATCATCGATATGTCCACAATTGCACCTTCCGTTTCTAAAAATATTTACCAAAAACTATTGGAAAAAGGCATTGATGCGCTGGATGCTCCGGTATCGGGCGGGCAGGTTGGTGCGGAAGCTGCTACCTTATCGATCATGGTCGGCGGTACAGAAACGGCTTTTGAAAGAGCTTTGCAAATCTTCCAAAATCTGGGTAAGAATATAGTTCGAATTGGTGAAGCGGGAGCCGGTCAGATGACGAAGGCATGTAACCAGCTGATTGTCGGAGTGACAATACAGGCTGTTAGTGAAGCATTTAACCTCGCCTCTCTGGCGGGAGTGGATCTTGTCAAAATGCGAGAAGTACTATTGGGTGGTTTTGCGCAAAGCCGAATATTGGATCTCCATGGACAACGAATAATTGACGAGAATTTCAAACCGGGTTTTAAGATCAGGCTCCATCAAAAAGACATGAATATAGTCATAAAAGAAGGAGAAGAGCTCAAAGCGTCGCTGCCTGGGGCCTTGCTCGTTTCCAGACAAATGGACAAAGTAATTGACGGCGGGTATGGCGAGCTTGATCATAGCTCTCTTTTTTTGGCTGTCAGGAATGAAAGCTCGAAATAGCTTAAATATAAGGATCTACTATTCAGACAATTACAATTCAATTAAGCAGATATGCGTGGCCCAACGATAAAAGAAATACATATAACGCCAATTGCCGTAGTCGATCCTCCGCTACTCAACGCAGCTGGTTTGCATGCGCCATATGCACTTAGAACCATTCTCGAAATAGTAACCCACGATGGCATATCCGGCATCAGCGAGATTCCCGGAAACAGAAGTATTGACGAAGCACTGGCTGAAAGTCGTGACCTGCTTATAGGAAGAGATGTTTTTCAGTTAAATGAAATTCGTGCGATTCTGACCAATCATTTTGGAAAAGAGTCAGCACTTCAACGGGGCGATGCTCCCTGGGACCAGCGCAAACTGGTTCATATTTTTAGCTCGGTGGAAGTAGCTTGTCTGGACATCATCGGAAAAGTCACGAACCGACCCGTCGTGGATCTTTTAGGCGGAAAAATGCGAGATAGCGTTCCGTTTGCTGCTTATCTTTTTTACAAATATGAAGGTGCAGGTGGTGAACTGGCATTTAATACAGATCCTCATGCAACCGGTTGGGCTGCAGCCAGACAAGCAGCCGCACTTGATCCCGCAGGGATCGTTATGCAGGCACAGGCAATGTGCAAAGAGTTTGGCTTTCAATCCATTAAGTTGAAAGGCGGCGTTTTTGAACCCCGCGTGGAAGTCGATTCCATTTTTGCATTGCATGAAGCTTTTGGTGATCATATCCCTTTAAGAATTGACCCCAATGCGATTTGGAAGGTAGAAACAGCAATTCAATATGGCAACGAAATGAAAGGAATTCTGGAATATCTCGAGGACCCGGTGCGTGGACAGGAAAACATGGCGACGGTCAGGAAACAGGTCGATATACCATTTGCAACAAACATGTGTACCACGTCTTTTGAGGATATTCCGAAAAGTATTGCCCTCGGCTCAGAAGATATCATTTTGAGTGACCACCATTTTTGGGGCGGACTGCGAGCGTCCATTACACTTGCTGGTATATGTGAAACATTCGGACGTGGTCTTTCCATGCACTCCAACAGTCATTTGGGTATATCACTTGCTGCAATGGTGCATTTAGGAGCGGCTTTACCATCAATTCCATATGCGTTGGACACGCATTATCCCTGGCAGTCTGATGAAGTAATTATTGGCGGGCGTTTCAAATTTGAGGATGGAGCGGTGGCCGTGCCCAATGCCCCTGGTCTGGGAGTGGAACTGGATCGTAGCGCTTTAAAAAAACTTCACGAAAATTATCTCGCATGCGGACTTACCAAGCGTGATGACGAAATTGAAATGCAAAAAGTGATACCTGGTTGGAAATTTGAGGCGGTGCGCTGGTAATGCTGCAACTTCAGAGTTAAAAGGCAAACTATTGGGCGGAAAATGGATAATAAGCAGACGGTCAAAATATCGGCAAGCCTAAGCGTTTGTCAATCCAAGAAAAAATTCCAAAGCGAGGCACTCAAGTCATATCGTCATTAGATTCCCAAAAAATATTTCTTTATCGAAGGATATCCACCGAAACCATTTTAATGAAATCTCATCTCGCTGCGTCCCGCTGGTACCGTATTATACCCATCGTCTTCATCACTTATAGCCTGGCCTATCTGGATCGCGCCAATTTTGGCTTTGCGGCGGCAGGCGGAATGACTGAAGACCTTCAAATTTCGAAAGGAACCTCTTCGCTAATCGGCTCTCTTTTCTTTCTTGGCTATTTCTTTTTCCAAATACCTGGCGCGCAATATGCCGCCCATAAAAGTGCCAGAAATCTTATTTTCTATTCGTTGATATTATGGGGCGGATTGGCCACTGCAACAGGAATGGTGAGTAATGTCACTTCGTTAGTCATCATCCGGTTTATGCTTGGGGTGGTGGAAAGTGCGGTAATGCCGGCGATGATCATATTATTGAGCAATTGGTTTACGAAAAAAGAGCGGTCGAGAGCGAATACATTTTTGATATTGGGTAATCCGGTTACGGTTTTGTGGATGTCGGTGGTTTCGGGGTACCTGATCGATTCTTTTGGTTGGCGGTGGCTGTTTATAATTCAGGGTTTTCCGGGAATCTTATGGGCGTTCATTTGGTGGAAAATGATCGATGAAAAACCTGCTAAAGCCAGCTGGCTTTCTGAAAATGAAAAAGTTGAGCTGGAAACTGCATTATTGGAAGAGCAAAAGGATATTAAACCAATTAAAAACTACCGGGCAGCGTTTTCATCCAAACCTGTGATTCTCTTATCATTACAATATCTTTTGTGGAGTTTAGGAGTATATGGCTTTGTCATGTGGCTGCCGTCTATCATTCGCTCAGGGCCAGACATGAATATCGTTACAACAGGCTGGTTGTCTTCCATTCCATACATTCTGGCGATCACGGGCATGCTGCTTTCCTCCATTTATTCAGACAAAATTCAGAATCGGGGCATATTCGTATGGCCACTTTTGCTGGTCGCAGCCGGTGCATTTATCGGGATATATCTTTTTGGGAAAGACCACTTCTGGGCCTCCTTTGTTTTATTAATTATAGCAGGAGGAGCGCTCTACGCTCCATACGGTCCGTTTTTCGCGTTAATTACTGAAATTCTACCAAAGAACGTTTCAGGTGGCGCAGTCGGGCTCATCAACAGCATGGGTGCGTTAGGTTCGTTCATTGGTGCTTATCTGGTCGGATATCTGAACGGCACTACTGGCTCTTTTGACAGTGCTTACTTACTGATGGCATTTTCTCTGATTTTAGCTGCCCTAATAACAATCTGGATAATCAAATTGGGGAAAGCGAAGGCAGTATTGAAAAAAGAAGTTTAAAATTTTTGAATCTTTCCCGCTAAGACTTGCCAAGTTTTGAAAACTTGGTAAGTCTTAGCTAACTCGGCCGTTGGCCGCTTCACCTTTCAACCCCGTCCTTCCTCCTTCCTCCTTTCCTCCCCTTCTCCTTCGTCCCTCTCATCAATATCCCGCCGACTGCCCGTCTTTCCTCGATTCCGTTGCACCGTGATACACTTTTTGTTTGGAGTCGTACATAATCGCCTGATATCCACCATATGCACCCAAAGCCCAACGAACGCTATGACCCATTTTCATAAGCTCTCTGATGGTCTCGTATGAATATCCCGATTCCAAAGTTATGTATCCGCCTCCTGCTTCCAGCCCTTCTCCGGTTGGTTCCGAAGAGCCCTGGTGGTCAATACGCGGAGCATCGCCGGCCTCTTGCGGGTTCATGCCGTAATCAACCATATTCATAATAATCTGTGTATGCCCAAGTGGCTGAAAACTGCCGCCCATTACCCCAAAACTCATAAAGGGTACCCCGTCCTTGGTCACAAAAGCCGGAATAATTGTATGAAAAGGTCTTTTGTGAGGCGCGTAAGTATTGTTTTCACCTTCTTTCAAACTGTACATTTCACCCCTATTTTGGAACATAAACCCAAGTCCATCCGGCACCATTCCTGAACCAAATCCCCGGTAGTTACTTTGAATCAACGATACCATATTTCCTTCATTATCTGCGACAGTCATATATATGGTGTCACCGTCCTTTAGTGCCGGATTACCAGCGTCAATTGCTTTGGCTGCCTTATGTTCATTGATCAACTTTCGACGTTCAGCTGCATATTCCTTTGATATCAAAGACTTTACAGGAATTCTAGCGAATTCGGGATCGGCATAATACTTAGCGCGGTCTTCGTAAACAAGCTTTTTGGCTTCTGTAAACAAGTGAATTCTTTCCGGACTATCATATGGTATTTTCGAAAAATCGTATGCTTCCAGAATATTGAGCATCTGCAGCGTTGCAATTCCCTGTCCGTTCGGAGGCAACTCCCAAACGTCATATCCCCGGTAGTTCGTCGAAACTGGCTCAACCCAGGTTGATGTGTGATCGGCTAAATCTTTTGCTGTTATAAAACCGCCATTTTTCTTCATAAAAGCATCGATCGTCTGCGCGATTTCTCCTTTATAAAATGCATCTCTGCCACCCATCGCGATTTTTTCCAATGTGGCAGCCAGATAAGGATTTTTGAAGATTTCGCCACGGGCCGGAGCATGTCCGTTCGGCGCATATATGGTTTTCACGTTCGGCAAATCACCAAATGCGGTGATCATGCGGGACCAGGAATCGGCTGCTTCATCATGAACCGGATATCCCTCTTTTGCATATTTGATCGCGTTAGAGAGAATTTTCGCCATATCCATTTTACCAAACTTCTTGTGCAATTCAAACCAACCGTCAACACAGCCTGGTACCGAAACCGGCAGTGGCCCCTTAGAAGGTATATGCGTCAATCCGCGTTTTTTGAGTTCGGCCAGCGTGAGACTGTAAGGCGATCTTCCCGATGCATTCAAACCATATAGTTTTTTGGTTTTGGCATCCCAAACAATGGCAAACAAATCGCCGCCGATACCGTTTACGTGCGGCTCGACTAACCCTTCCATCGCGTTCGCAGCAATGGCAGCATCAATCGCATTTCCTCCCGATTTCAAAACCTCCACCGCCACCTGTGTGCTCAAAGGGTGAGAAGTAGAAGCCATGCCGTGCTGCGCCATCACGACAGTTCTGGTCGCAAAGGTTTTGCCAACCGGGCGATCCTGCGCATTCGCATTTACCAAAACAAGGATCGAAAAAAGAAAAATGAGACAGGAGCGAGAAGTCATTTTTTTAGCGATTAGGTGTTAGCTTTTAGCGATTAGTTTTGCTGTTAATCTTTATTTTCGCCTGATTCCGATTGTTTGAGGCACTCGAGGCCCACACTTCGAGGGCTTTGCCTTTAACTTCTTTTTTTGCGCGCAACGATAAATAGTCAACGCATTTATTCCAAAACCAGCCAGGTATACCCAGAAGCCGGAATTTCAACGTCTACGCTTACTGAATAATCCCGGGCAACCGGATACTTTTTAGTTGCCCCGTTTTTGACGCGCAAACCTATCGAATCATGAACGCCGGTATAATAAACAGGTAGCTTAATTTTCCTGGTTATCTTTTCTGAAAGCGGGTTATACAACATAATCAAACCTTTTTCTTTACCCGTCGGGCTCACATGCATGATGCCATCCCAGTCTCGGCCATCCGCGCGGCGCAGGTGAACGATATCTGAATTTAATATATCTCTGTACTTTTTATACCAATCCACCACTTCCTTTACTTTCGCCTTTGTCACGTCAGTATCGTAAAGCCTTGGCCCACGGTAACATGCCTGAATACCAGCACCATAGTATTGTACCATCAACATTTCATAAGAATCCAGATGCTCGCTGAGTGGCTCTAATATCGCTTCTGGTCCACCGCCCTGATACTTGGTCAACGGGACAAATCCCCATACCATCGACGGAATTTCATTCCACATCGCATCATATATATTCTGTCGATTCAATATCTTCTGCTGATCTCTCGACAAGGAAAAATTAACCTCGCGGTAGCCTATCCCAACTTTATTTGTGCCGTCCAGAAAATACCAGTCCGGCGCATTTACATACACTCCGTTCTCATTACACCAATGATATAGCCCCTTTTGCAATTCCATTTGTCGCCATTGTGAGTCGTGCAAACCTTCGTGACCCGGGTGGGTTGTGGATGCACAAACATCTCCTGGATATGGCCCGTCATTTTCAAATATATTAAAGCCGGTCTTGGTCATAAAGTACTTTAAATTAGCCAGATATGCCAGCCCCCATTTACTGCCGAGACAGGGTGCATTGCCAAAAAAAGCGCCACCGGGTTTTCCCGTTTTTGGGTCTATCACATCGTCTTCCGGACTTATTTTCCGCGAACTAAAAAGCGAATAACTGCCAATATAAATATTTTTAGAGTGAGCATAATCCGCCAACGCTTTCCATTTTTGGATATTGGCTTTGGTGGTATCCTCCATATTGCAGTGGCTTCCGAAACTTAAGATCAACGCTTCATACCCCGTTTCTGCACATTGATCGACGGCGGTTCTAACTTCCTCGTCATTCTTGCTTACCAAGTGCATGAAAATCGGGTTGGAAGTGGTCCACGGTGCCACAGTTCGGTACATCTTTTTTATTCCTAAACCCTTTCTTTCACGGTCATAACTATCCTGCAACAGTTGAAAACTTTGAATTGACTGCAATTTCTCACCCGCCCGAAGCCGCATTCCTATTTCCTTTTCGGGATATACTTCAATGACCACGGGTGTTTTCAAATCATAATTCACCTGTGAGGTATATGCAGGATCCGATTTCCAATGCGTCGCCTGATCGCTCAGATTCGCGCGCATTGCGTTGTTGAAAGCGAAATTATTCTCAATATATAACCCATTCAGTTTGGCCATCGCCTCCACACTTCCTACCACAGCACTCTCCTCTTCTACCACACCAAGTACCTCATTGATAATCTGATCGACGTAGACCTCTCCGTTCGCATTATTTTCTACAGTTAACCATTTGGAAATCAGCGGAATACCGTCATATATATTATAGTTCACTTTTATCGAAACACCTTTCAGCTTTTCAAAATTCGAGGCATATGTGAACACAATATTCTTGCCTGTGGGCTGCTTTTTATTCCCCGTCCACATCGTAGTCTGCCAATGGAGGGACGGCTTGATATCTGAAACCGTGAAAGATTTGTAGTGAAAGCTGCTATCAATTGCTTTAAAACCATCCAGCTGAGCGGGAAGCAAGTATGCATTCTCCTTTTGCCCGGCCAGTCCGCCGACCGAATACATCGCGCCATTGATCTTAACTTTCGCCTCAGGTTTTACGGCGCGAAGAATCTGCTGACCGTTCGACATATTCTTGTACTCGTAACACGCCAAATCCGGAGCGATGCGGAACGTCCTTTTCACCAGACCATTATATAGGATAATATCCTTCCCATTTTCAGATTGATAAATGTCTGATTTGAAAGGCATTGGATTCAGGAGCCAATCGGCAGGAATTCGTTTATCAAATTCGGATTGCCATTTGGGTAAGTTTTGGGCATGAATCAAATGGCAAACAAGCATTAGCGCAAGCAGCACGCGAAATTTCATCAGATTTTTAAGGTTTAGGACCTTCTTTTTGAAGGCATGGTTGGATTGAACTCTAAATATAATAGCTACTCTTTAAAACACGCGTTTATCTGGCCTCTGGAAATGAAATTGCTAGTGGAGCTGGCTCATAACCCATTTTCAGCACCAAACGAACTTTATTAAAACAAGACACCAAAATCATTAAAGAGCACGGTAAAAAAAATTAAAGTTTTTATCGACAATGGGAAGGGTATATGCGGAACCTATTTCAAGGAATACCTATCAATATACGGTTATCAATATTTCATGTGCCGAGTCCGAAAATATAAACTGGTGCCTAAAAATTTGATATATATCGACTGAGAAAAGGTTGGTAACGAAAAAACCAGTGAGTATCAGTTCATCAAAAACATAATTGAGAAAAATTCCCAATTGATCCAAAATGCTAATTTTTTGATGGCTATATTTCTTAGACCAACTATGCTGATAGATGGAATATCCTATGACAACTCAAAAACATAAAAATTATTCGAAAAACTTTCCCTATCCGACCTATTTAGACGTGCAAAACACTCAGTTCACTCCGCGTCCCACTCTCCAGATTATATGTGAACCCAACCCTCACTCCTCATCCACAAAATCAATCACCGATCCCTCTTCCGTTTTCGTTGACAAAGATATCGCTTCGTTAATAACGGCCATTTCATCGGCGGTCAAGTCGCGCCATTTTCCAATTGGCAGGTCTTTCAATGTCACGTTCATGATCCTCACTCGCCTTAGTTTTGTGACGCTGTAACCCAGGTATTCACACATTCGCCGGATTTGACGGTTGAGACCTTGTGTGAGAATGATCGTAAAAACATAGCCGCTCTCCTTTCTAACAAAACACTTTTTCGTAACCGTATCCAAAATCGGAACGCCTTCCGACATTCTTTTGATGAAATCGGCTGATATGGGCTTGTCGACAGTTACCAGATATTCTTTTTCGTGGTTATTGCCGGCGCGGAGAATTTTGTTCACGATATCGCCGTCGCTTGTCAAAAAAATAAGTCCTTCCGACGGCTTGTCCAATCTCCCTATGGGAAATATACGTTCAGAGTGCTGGATGAAATCGATGATATTGCCTTTGATATGCCGTTCCGTCGTACAGGTAATTCCGACAGGTTTGTTGAAAGCCAGATAGACGAATGATTTTTTGACTTTGAGTGGACGGCCGTCGATTTTCACATCGTCACCATCAGTCGCCTTGTCGCCAAGCACGGCCTTTCTGCCATTGAGCGTGACGCGGCCGGATTCGACAAGTTTGTCTGCTTCCCGGCGCGAGCAGAAGCCTGTTTCGCTTATAAATTTGTTTATTCGTATCAATGCTTTTCCGATTTCACATTAAATTTCTCCGACCAATTGCGGGCTTCAAAGATACAATCTCGGCTTAACACATGTATATTGATGAACGTTAAAACTGGCATTTTGAAAAAGTAAAAAAGGCGAGGCTGAGGCTTCTTACTTCATATTCCTACTTTTAATCTCTTCATTATCTAAAATCAATCGTCAAGTCAATCATGCGAAAACGTTATTCCTTGATAGCCGCTTTACTTTGGCTGTCCATTTTTTCTGTATATGCTCAGCCCGCTAAACGCCCGGTTGACGTCATTGTCGCACCTGATCATGCTGACTGGACATACAAAGTTGGAGAAAAAGTGAAGTTTTCTATATCGGTAATTCAATATGGCAATCTTCTGAAAAACGTCGCGGTCAAGTATCAGATCGGCCCAGAAAAAATGGAACCGACGATCAGTGAATCAAAGACGCTGGCTGACGGGCGCCTAACCGTTGAAGGCGGGACGATGAAAACAGCGGGATTTTTACGTTGTAGAGTGAGCGTTTCCGTTGACGGACAAGAATATATAGGACTGGCAACTGCCGGTTTCGAGCCGGAAAAAATTCAGCCAACGGTGAATAATCCAGAAGACTTCGACAGTTTTTGGGACAAGGCAAAAGCGGACTTGGCATCCATCCCTCTAGATTCCAAAATGACATTGATGCAGGAGCGATGCACGGAAAAGGTGAATGTATACCACGTTAATATTCAGAACTTTAAAGTTGGAGCAAGGCTATACGGTATTCTCTGTGTTCCGAAAAAAGAAGGTAAATACCCTGCACTTTTGCGCGTGCCTGGTGCAGGTGTCAGAGCTTATTATGGCGATGTGGCAACGGCAGAAAAGGGAGTTATTACACTGGAAATTGGCATACACGGCGTTCCGGTGAATATGGATCCGGGGGTATATCTAGATTTAGGCCAAGGTGCTTTGAACGGATATTTTGCCTACAATATGGATAGCCGTGATCGCTTTTATTACAAAAGAGTGTATCTGGGCTGTGTTCGCGCGAATGATTTTTTGACCAGTTTACCGCAGTATGATGGTCAAAACCTGGCAGTTACGGGTGGAAGCCAGGGAGGTGCATTGTCTATTATCACGGCAGGTCTTGATTCGCGTGTGAAATGGCTGGGTGCATATTATCCTGCATTAAGTGATGTGACAGGCTATCTGCACGGACGTGCCGGCGGCTGGCCTCACTATTTTGACAAAGGCAATATTGACTACAACAATTATAAAGAGAAACTGGCGACGATCGGATATTATGATGTCGTAAATTTTGCCAGAAGGGTAAAAGTACCAGGAATGTACATGTGGGGATTCAACGACGAAACCTGCCCTCCCACATCCATGTATGCATCCTATAATGTAATCTCCGCCCAAAAAGAACTCAGACTATATCAGGATACGGGCCACTGGACATATCCTGAGGAAAAGGATTTGATGAACACCTGGTTATTAAATAAACTCAATATCAAGTAATAAAAAGATTATCCGCTGTTGATGATAAGAATTCCCGGCTCCGCAAGGCTTGCCACCATTCACTCATTATCTCATTCACTCATTGAAATATGAACCGTCGTATTTTTATAGAAAAATCTTCACTTGCCGGGGCATCGTTCTCGATGTTGCCATTACTCTCTGCAATACAACGAACAGCCCCTTACCGAACAGCACTTGTAGGAGCTGGCTGGTGGGGAACCAATATACTAAGATGCGCAATCCAGGCTGGTGAGTCCAAAATCGTGGCACTTTGTGACGTGGATGATAACCAGATCAAAAAGTGTCTGACGGAGATATCTCCACTGACCTCCGACAAACCCAAGGTGTACAAAGATTACCGGGAAATGTTGTTGAAGGAAAAACCGGAAATTGTGATCGTCGCCACACCTGATCATTGGCATCCACTTTGTTGTATTGCAGCAGTTGAAGCAGGAGCACATGTATACGTTGAAAAACCGATATCGCATACCATTCAGGAAGGAAGGGCGATGGTAAATGCCACCAGAAAGTATGGAAAGACTGTGCAAGTTGGGACGCACAGAAGAGTATCACCTCACAACGTCTCCGGTATGGACTTTCTAAAATCAGGAAAGGCCGGAAAGATCGGGATGGCAAGAGCATTTGTTCACTACGGTGGCGGCCCAGGTCAAAAAACGCCTGATGAAGCACCACCGGCGGGTTTGGACTGGGATATGTACTGCGGCCCGGCCCAACTCCTTCCATATAATAAAACCATTCACCCAAGGGGTTTCCGGGGATATTTAAATTTTGCTAACGGCACGTTGGGAGACTGGGGAATTCATTGGCTTGATCAGGTTTTGTGGTGGTCAGAGCAGAAATATCCCAAAAAGATATACTCGACGGGAGGTAGTGCCATTCGACAGGACAATACCGATGCACCGGATCATCAGGTGGCCGTTTACGATTTCGATGGGTTTACTTTGGAATGGGAACACCGGAACTTCGCAGCTAATAACGCCGAAAAAACACATCCGCAGCAAGCGGTTGGCGTATACTTTTACGGCACGGAAGGCACCTTCCATATGGGCTGGCTAGATGGCTGGACTTTTTATCCTGCCAACCCAAACAAGCCGATAATTCATCAGGATGCACAACTCAATAAGCCTGACGATCAAAATATCAAGGAATTATGGGCCAATTTTATCTCATCTATCAAGACTAATACCGCTCCCGTTTCTGAAATTGAGGTAGGCCAAAAGTCAACCAATGTGGCTTTGCTGGGAATGCTTTCCTATAAACTGGGAAGAAGCATAATTTGGGATGGCGAAAAAGAAATGATAGTCGGAGACGAGGATGCAAATAAACTATTGAGACGGGATTACCGTGGTGACTGGGTTTATCCGAAAATATAGTCGTGAGCTTTTGTTTAAATGCAGCGTTTCGGGAATCTGGCACTGAGTTTCGCTGAGTTTTATCCGGTGTGACTCAGCGTAAACTCTGTAGATATGCGACTACCTAAATTCTAGACCAAATTATAGCAAGACTGAAATGTCCGAAAATCAGTCTGGTCGAAGAATAACGCAGTAAATAAAAACTCCGCGAAACACCGCGTAAAACTCCAAAAACTCTGCGTTTAAAACGAAACTGTCCTGAACAAATCCGGAAAATCCGTTTCTGATCAGGACAGTTTTTAATGCTATTATTGTCAGTCTATTTTTACAACCTCCGCAGGGATATTGTACTGATCAACAAGGTCTTTAGTAAATCTTACATGACCTTTTGGAGCCAAAAGATAAAGTTTACCACCTTTCATTCCAGCAAGTTCACTCAAAAGTTTCCACTTTGAGATACTTCCTCTAAGTTCTTCCGTTTTTACTGAAACCTCCAGATAATGCCTGTTAAACATATTTACACCTGTCACATCTGGTGTAAAGCGTGTGTTGTCGGCAGATCTCTCATAAGACTTAGGGGTATCATAACCCTCCATGTTGGCCTGGATCTCTTTGAAACCATGCGCTTTGGCCCACTTCACAGCAAGTGGAATAAAGTTCTCTTTTTCCATAAATTTATTGTTAATATTTCCAGTCAGGGAAACATTGATTGATACAAAAAGGTAGTGTAAAAAACGGAAGAAAAGCCTAACCGACTTGTCTAGGATCGGCCGTAGTACTCACCTGCAAACAGGTAAAGTTAAGTCTTTTTCATAAATCTACCAAATAATACTGCACGTCTCACTCATCCATTTCGTCCTGAAGATTGCGAAATGCATTCAAAAGTTCACTTTTTGATTTCGCATTATTCTGAGCCGTCGCAACCCTGATTCCAGCCTCGTAAATTTCGTAAGCACGCTCATAATTCCCTGACTCCGTATGCAATGCGCCGGCGTGATAGTACGTCGCCAGATAATCGGGAAACTCAGAAAGAAGCCGGTCAAAAAGTGCTTCCGCCTGGCCCAAATCGACCTTTGAATATTCTAATGCAAGTGCATATATATTAAAAGGATCGTTCGGATCGTCGTCGTAAAACGACCGGATATTATCAAAAAACGGGGTTCCCATAGAAATTATTATGCTTGCATACTATTTATGTTTTTCTGTATATTGCACAAGCAAAGATATTCTCAGAAAAGTTAAAAAATCTGTAAAAAAGCTATGAAAATTCTTGTGTGTATCACAAATGTCCCGGATACAACTGCCAAAATTTCCTTTGTCGACAATAATACCAAACTCAATAAAGCCGGAATTCCATTCATTATTGGGCCATATGACGACTATGCGCTGGCTAGGGGCGTTGAACTTAAAGAACAAAGCGGTGGAACGCTGACTGTCCTCCACGTTGGATTAACAGACGCTGATCCACAAATACGTAAAGCACTGGCTATTGGCGCAGATGATGCGATCCGAATCAATGTAGAGCCTGTCGATTCATATTACACAGCCGAACAAATATCCGTTGTAGCAAAGGAAAATAGTTACGACCTGATTCTGATGGGACGTGAATCCATCGACTATAACAGTGGTGTCGTTCACGGTTTGGTGGGCGAAATGTTGGGAATCCCCTCCTATTCGCCGGTTATGAAACTGGATATTCAAGATGGTGTTGCGACGATTACCCGCGAAATTGATGGAGGGAAAGAAGTTCTAAAGGCCCCATTGCCATTGGTATTAGGCTGCCAGGAACCGATTGCAGAATGGAAGATCCCAGCGATTCGCAACATTATGATGGCGAAAAGTAAGCCGTTGGTTGTGAGAGAACCTGCCGTCGGTGACGCCCTCACTGCACCTGATGTTTATAGCCTTCCTGCTCCAAAAGGAGCCTGTAAAATGATTCCGGCTGATCAGGCAGAGACACTGATCAAATTTTTGCAAACCGAAGCAAAGGTTTTGTAAATAACATCTCTCAATAGTCATTTGAGGTAATAAGACAATCGAAATCTGAGGTAGAACATTAAAAGATATAGCCATGTCAGTATTGGTATTTATTGAAACAGAAAATGGTAACGTAAAAAAGACGTCGTTGGAAGCAATAGCCTATGGATCGGAAGTAGCCAAAAAAACGGGTGGTTCGCTGACCGTTCTTGCTTTGGGACCAGCAGATCAGGCTTCTCTGGAACAAACCGGAAATTATGGTGCGGTGAAAGTTCTTCACGCTTCCGATGAAAAGCTGGAGCACGAAAACAGCCTCGCTTATGCACATGTGGTTGTTCAGGCCGTCAAAAAGGAAGGTATTAAAACGATTATATTAGCTAAATCCGGACTTGGAGATGCCGTTTCAGCACGTGCGGCTGCAAGTTTGAAAGCAGGGATTGTATCCGGCGTTACAGAATTACCGGAGATAAGCGGCTCATTCAAGGTTAAACAAAGCATATATACAGGTAAAGCTTTTGCCGTCACCGAAATCAAAAGTGACATCAAAGTTTTGGTGGTTAACAAAAACGCCATTGAACTAACTCCGGGAACCGGCACAGCCTCCATCGAGGCGTTCATGCCAACTTTGGAAGCACCAGACTTTTCAGCAACTGTTGAAAAAACAGAAAAAGCAACCTCGGAGCTTTCTTTGACTGAGGCCGATATTATTGTTTCTGGCGGCCGGGGCATGAAAGGACCCGACCATTGGCAGCCACTTCTGGATCTGGCAAAAGCCTTAGGCGCCGCCACAGGTTGTTCCAAACCGGTATCCGATCTAGATTGGAGACCTCATCATGAGCATATCGGACAAACTGGGATCAAGGTCGCTCCTGGTTTGTATGTAGCATGTGGAATTTCCGGCGCGATACAGCATCTGGCGGGTGTAAACGGATCGAAATGTATCGTGGTCATTAACAAGGATCCGGAGGCTCCATTCTTCAAAGCCGCAGACTACGGAATTGTGGGTGATGTCTTCGAAATTCTGCCTAAACTGACCAAAGCCGTGCAAGATCTCAAATAAAAACGTTGCCAAGGCAAATAACTTGCCACATACAACTCGACCTCTCTGACTTAGTTATCAACCGATTACCGAAAAGATAGTTCGATTAATTTGTAACAAACCTGTTGATAACCCAAACTTCATTTTTTTATGCAGTTTGGGTTAATTATTTTTGCATCTTTATTTGGCTTGGGGTTTAAACCTGATGCATCGTTTGGTTACATTTTAAATGTTATTTCCTTGAAATACAACCAAATATCGCCTCAGTTTTTTCGATGCAAATCTACCCTCGGCTAATAGACAACATCATCAGAACTGTTCATTAGCTATTGCGTTAGCATACCTGGCACAAACGTGAAAAAAATTAAGTTAGAAATTCTTGGTCTAAGCCCTAGCCAATCCCAGGCAGGATCTTTTGCATTGGTATTGGGCGAAGAGCTTGGCAACCGACGTCTTCCGATTATTATTGGGGTGTTTGAGGCACAAGCCATCGCTGTTCAGATAGAAAATATAGTCCCAAACCGCCCGATGACGCACGATTTATTCAAATCATTTGCGGACGGAATGAACTACACTTTGAAAGAGATCATGATCTCTGATTTGAAGGAGGGTATTTTTTATGCCAAAATCGTGTGCAGCGACGGCCTTCGTGAGGTGGAAATCGACGCGAGACCTTCGGATGCGATCGCCATTGGATTAAGATTCGATATTCCTATATATACTAACGAAGCCATTTTGTCCGAGGCGGGCATCGTGTCCAGCTCGAATGCCGAAGATGAAGAAAACGATGAAGAAAATGTCACTGAAACCGTCGAACCCAAACTTGTAAAAAGCCAGCTGGGAGATCTTTCTTTTGATGAACTTCAACGAATGCTTGACGAGGCGTTGGCGAGAGAAGATTACGAAAAAGCTGCGAAAATCCGGGACGAAATGGGCAAACGCAACTAGTTTGATTCAGGAATTAATACGCTGAATAGTTAAAAATCGTTAAGGTTTTGATCCCTGAAGCCCATTTAAAGGATTAATTATTACTTTTGCCAACACCTGCCTGACAGCAGTAACAACCCCTGAGATTCAATATGCCTAAGAAAAAGAAGATTGGTAGTTATCCCAATGTAATGATTGTAATGAGCCTTACGGCCGCATTATTTCTGATTGGCTTTTGCGGTCTTCTCGTGATTCAGTCCAAAAAACTGGTTTCTATTATTAGAGAAAATATTGAAGTCAGGATCTTTTTGAATAAGGAATTGTCGCAAGCCGGACAGGATTCTATTCTCGCATATATCAAAGCCCAGCCTTACGTTCTTCAGTCCACAGCCGTTCAGCCGATCACTTTTGTGTCAAAAGAGGACGCGGCAAAGGAATTTATTGAAGGTACAAAAGAGGATTTTACAACGCTTTTGGGTGAAAATCCTTTGCGAAACAGCTTCCGTGTAAAAATCGGCGAGGAATATTTCGAAGAAGCAAAATTACAAGCCATTAAGAAAGAGATTGAAAAATCTCCGAGCGTGTACGAAGTTGTATATCAGGAAAACCTCGCTGACAGCATTAACAGAAATGTGACAAAGATATACATCGTGCTGGCTAGTTTCGCAACTATTATGTTGATTATCATTGTTTTACTAGTCAACAACACGATTAAACTTGCCATATATTCCCAACGATTCCTTATTCGCAGCATGCAGCTGGTTGGAGCTACTAATGGCTTTATCCAGAGACCCTATATTATGAGGGGAGCAACTCAAGGGCTAGTTGGTGGAATTTTAGCTGGCGGCTTAATGATCCTGCTCCAGCAGGTGGCCGTCAGAAATGTGGAAGGACTTGCTGCACTTCAGGACTATGATAAAATCATTATGCTGGTTGCAGGAGTACTAATTTTAGGAGTTCTCGTTGGAGTAGCGAGTACCTATCAATCCCTCTCACGATATCTTCGTATGTCATTAGACGAACTTTATTAAAATCCTTATAACCAATATTATACATGAGCAATTCCAAAAACAATCTGCCTTTTGCAGCCAGCAATTATATCACGATGCTGATCGGTATCGCTGTTATTCTCGGCGGTTTTTTGATTATGAGTTTTGATACCGAAGAATTTGGTTTTGGTGTTCTTGGTCTGACAGTTGGTCCTGTTGTTACGGTGATCGGCTTCGCAATTGAGTTTTGGGCTATTCTTCGTAAACCTGCTAATTCATGACCATCTGGCAAGCAATAATCTTAGCTATTATTGAAGGAATTACAGAGTTTTTGCCCGTTTCATCCACGGGACATATGATTATCGCCTCTTCTTTTATGGGCATAAGTCATCTGGAGTTCACCAAAATGTTTACAGTTAATATCCAGTTCGGAGCCATACTTTCCGTCATCATTCTATACTGGAAGCGTTTTTTTCAGACACTTGATTTTTACTTTAAACTGCTCGTGGCTTTTCTCCCCGCAGCAGTTTTTGGTTTTTTACTGAACGACCTGATAGATAGCATGTTGGAAAACGTGATTGTCGTTGCTATATCACTACTTGTCGGCGGAATTATCTTGTTGTTCATTGACAGAATTGCCAACGATAAGGTTACCGAGAAAGAAATGACCTATTTCGAGGCTTTGAAAATTGGTTTCTTTCAATGCATTGCGATGATACCCGGTGTTTCCCGTTCCGCATCTACCATCATTGGTGGTATGCTCCAAGGTTTTTCAAGGAAACAGGCGGCTGAATTTTCCTTTTTTCTGGCGGTTCCAACTATGGCCGCTGCGGGCGGGTATAAGCTTTTGAAGACGTATGACACCATTCAGGCTGATGATATTAAGGTGTTATTGATTGGAAATGCAGTGGCGTTTGTCGTGGCCTTATTAGCCATCAAGTTCTTTATCAGTTTTGTAACCAAATACGGCTTCAAAGTTTTTGGTTACTACCGAATCATTCTGGGCTTGATATTACTTGGCCTTCTGGCTTCAGGATATAGCCTGGATGTTGTTTAGAGTTGTCGGGAAGATCTATTTTGTTTACCATCCTTTGTGGCAATTATTGTAATCTAAAACTAGCAACTATTTAGATTAGCGGCGAAATGACAGATTGACAAGTAATTTTAATATATATCAATTGAGTAACGAAACACAAATACCGGACGAAGGAGAGGTAATACTGATAGACAAACCTGTGGGATGGACCTCGTTCGATGTTGCAAATAAACTTAAACGGGGCTGCAAGTTCAAGAAGATAGGCCACGCAGGTACGCTGGATCCTCTGGCCACCGGTCTTTTAATTCTTTGCACCGGTAAAAAAACGAAGCAAATCGATAGCTATCAGGCTCAGGAAAAAGAATATACTGGCTCTTTTGTGTTGGGAAAAACTACTCCATCCGTCGACCTGGAAACGGAATTTGACGGTGAATATCCTACCGACCATATCACGGCCGAAGTTCTGGAATCGGCGAGAAAGCAACTTACTGGAGCGATAGAACAAATACCTCCGATTTATTCCGCAGTGCGTGTAGATGGCGAGCGACTTTATAAAAAGGCGCGTCGTGGAGAAACCGTGGAAATCAAAAAGAGAACGGTGACCGTATCCGAATTTGATATCGACGCCGCCAATTTTCCAACGATTTACTTCAAAATCATTTGCTCAAAAGGAACATACATCAGAAGTATGGTTCGTGATTTTGGCGAACTGACCGGCAGTGGCGCATATCTGGAAAATTTACGCAGAACAAGAATCGGTGCATTTCATGTAAGCGACGCATCGAACCTGACGGAATTCATCAATAAAAAAAGAAACGAGTTGAACCTCGACATCGAGTAATGAAGATATACCATAGTCTGGAATCGATTGAAAAGCTTTCAAATGCTGTTGTTACCAGTGGTACTTTTGACGGCGTTCACCTTGGCCATCAAAAGCTGCTGACCAGATTGAATGAAATCAGTGATCAGTCCGGCGGAGAATCTTTTGTACTGACTTTCTGGCCGCACCCTCGCATGGTGATATCGGATAGTGGTCAGGATCTTCAGTTACTATCAACGATCGAGGAAAAGATCGATCTTTTTTCAAATCTGAATGTCAAGCATTTAGCGATTATCCCATTTACCCGTTCCTTCTCAGAACTCACTTCGCTCGAATTTATTCAGAAAGTGCTGGTCGATAGAATTGGCACAAAAAAACTGGTGATTGGATACGACCACCGTTTCGGAAAAAACCGGGAAGGTAGTTTCGAATTCCTGAAAAATAATTGCGCATCATTCGGGTTTGACGTGGAGGAAATATCCCGTCAGGACATCGAAGATATGGCCATTAGTTCTTCGCGTATCCGCAAATCTCTTTTATCGGGAAATGTTCAGGAAGCTAACGAATTACTCGGACGCCCCTATTCTATTAGCGGGACGATTGTAAAAGGGAAGCAATTAGGTCGCACGATAGGATTTCCTACCGCTAATTTGCTGATTCAGGAGGGACATAAGTTGATTCCACACAACGGAGTCTATGTTATTCGCGCTCAGTATCAGGATCAGCAATATGAGGGAATGCTCAATATCGGTGTTCGTCCAACTGTTGACGGCATTTTCCGAACCATAGAAGCAAACCTTTTTGATTTTAACAAGGAGATATATGGGGAGGAAATCACTCTGAAACTATTCGCATATCTTCGCCCTGAAAAGAAGTTTTCCGGCCTTGACGAGTTGACCAATCAAATTAAGATCGACAAACAATCGTCTCTGGATTTTTTTGCCAGTCACCGTTAATTGGCATTAAAGCACAGTTTCAATACAAAAATCTTCTTTTAGCTGTTGGAAGTCGTTAACTTTATCCAAATCACTTGGCGACACAAACGGCTTTTATATGATATCAAAGCACACATTCCCACTCCT
Source organism: Dyadobacter sp. HNCC25DJ184 (assembly GCF_056895215.1). Classification (NCBI taxonomy): domain Bacteria; kingdom Pseudomonadati; phylum Bacteroidota; class Cytophagia; order Cytophagales; family Spirosomataceae; genus Dyadobacter; species Dyadobacter sp. HNCC25DJ184. The sequence continues at coordinate 162,710 of NZ_JBXHAQ010000002.1, forward strand.
TTTTTCATTTTTGATTGTCACGGTTGATTGTGTTAAAGCGCAATCCATTCTTTTCAGAAATGCCACGGTTATCGATGGGACAGGAAGTCCAGCCAAAATCAATACAGATATCCTGATTTCGAACGGTGCCATTTCCGCAGTTGGCAAAAACCTCTCGGTAAAAAATGCGAGGGTGATCGATCTAACCGGAAAAACGGTGATACCAGCGCTCACAAGCGCACATGTGCATGTTGGAACGCTTAAAGGCACAACCTCTACTGCTGAAAACTATACCCGTGAAAATATCACAAGGCAGTTGGTCAAATACCAAAATTATGGTATTACGAATGTCTTGAGTTTGGGAACCGACCGACCGCTGATCTTTAATGGGTACGCCGATTCCACAGTGGCAGGGCTGGTGCCAGGAGCAAGATTATATTCGGCAGGATATGGTTTCAATATTCCGGAGGCTTCGCCGGTTTCCTGGATGAATATGCTTTTACGACCTAAAACGAAAGAGGAAGTACCGACCCTGATGGATTCTGTCGCCAAAGTAAAACCGACAGTGCTCAAAATGTGGGTGGATGATCATGGCGGAAAAGCAAAAAAGATGGATCGGGACATATACAAGGCCATTATTGCCGAAGCACATAAACGAAATATCCGGGTTGCTGCGCATCTCTTCAATGTATCAGACGCCAACGATCTGATCGATTCGGGGTTAGATATCATTGCGCACAGCATTCGGGATGCCGTTGTGGATGATGCACTTTTGGCAAAAATGAAGGCTAAAAAGATCATATATATTCCCACCTTGTCGCTGGATGAATATGCATATATCTACGAAGGCAATCCTTCATGGATCAATGACTCGTTTTTTAAGGCCTCGTTGGAGCCGGGAGTCTACGAACAGCTGACTGGTGAATCATACCATAATTCCGTCAAAAACTCTCCTGATTTTGAGCGAAACAAAAAGGCATTCAAAAATGCGCTGACCAATTTAAAGAAAATTCATGCCGCCGGAATCACTATTGCACTAGGAACCGACTCGGGTGCATTTGCAGTACGGACTCAGGGATTTACAGAACATCATGAAATGGAACTCATGGTAAAAGCCGGTATTACGCCAATTGACGTCATTAAAATCAGCACCTCGAATGCTGCCACTGCCCTGAAAATCAACAACCTATATGGCTCCATTTCGGTTGGAAAGCGCGCCGATCTAATCGTGTTAAATCAAAACCCGGCAACTGACATTCTAAACACCAGAACCATCTCATCTGTCTGGAAAGACGGCATCGAAGTAAGTAAAGGGCCACTCGCCCCCTGATTTTATGATCATGGATATCCAATCCACTGGTTTGATTCAATAATGACTGTAAATTTGTGCTTTAATCAATCAATCTAAAAAAATGAAAATCGGTTTCAAGCGGCTGGATCATATCATGCTTTGTATACCAGAGGGAACAGAGGAAGAGGCAAGAGCATTTTACGGTGGATTATTGGGCCTTCCCGAACTAAAGGATCTTGGATATCCATTACCAAACGGAGCAATTTGGTTCCAAATGGGTGATATTCAACTTCACGTAAGAGCAGAACCAGTAACAGAAACCTCTCAACGCCATCCTGCCTTTATTGTCGAAGATTTAGATAGTGCTCGTAAGCTACTGGAAACCAACGGAATCAATATTAAAAACGATAGCCCAATTCCTGATAGAAAAAGATTTTCATTCCGCGATCCTTTCGGAAACCGGATTGAATTGATAGAAATGTTGTGAAAGGAAGAAGGGAGGATGGAAGAAGGGAAAATTAGGGAAAAAACCAGCGCCCTCTGTGTTACTCTCCCCTGAATCCGCGTTTAAACAAAACAAAATAAAATAAAACCAGACGAGTGCACATCAATATATATTCACCTCAGTGTCATTTCTTTAAGACGAACCACTTAAATCTCATTTGTTGATGCGGGTACTTGTGGTTCACAATCAGTTATGGGCGCATTATAAATCCAAGCTCTTTTTCGAGATCAATAAGGTTTTTGAAGAGCGTTACCCTGATAGCGCTTTCAAAGTAATACATATTGCTGAATATGAGGAAAGTAGAAAGGGAATGTACGATCCGGAGGCCGGGCATCCTTACGAGTATCCGTATAAGGTTTTATTTAAATCTTCGATAGAATCGGTTAGTTTTAAAGATCGCTTTTTTGCTCTGCTTCGTGAATTCAATGATTTCAAACCGTCTGTTTTAAACATCACCGGCTATTTCGACTGGGCTCAAATCCTGTTGATGAATTATGCTCGTTTAAAGGGCGTTAAAGTAATCATCTCGACCGAGTCATCTGTTGCTGATCATAACAGGTCTGTGTTGAAAGAAAAAATCAAGAGCTTCATTGTCGCTCGCGCAAATGCCTTCTTCTGTTTCGGAACAACTTCGGCGGCATATCTGAAAACTTTGGGAGTGGAAGACGCTCAAATCGCCGTCAAACATGCCGCAGTGGTAGACGACGATACCATTTTATCCGTCTTTGGACTCGCTCAACAAACAAATCCCAAAAGAGGTAACGCTTTTATTTACGTCGGAAGACTCGCTCCTGAAAAAAATCTGGAAATGCTTTTGGCTGCATTTTTGAAAGTGAACTCCGGAAATAACCCTTGGAAATTAATTTTTGTGGGAAACGGTCCATGCGAGGATATACTTAAGAAAATGGCCAGCGAGTCACCGAATGTACTATTTGAAGGAGCACATCCATGGTACAAAGTTCCTGATTATCTGGCAAATAGCGATGTATTGGTACTCCCCAGCAAATCAGAGCCCTGGGGATTGGTGGTGAATGAAGCAATGGTTTGCGGAAAACCCGTGATTGTTTCAAACAAATGCGGTTGCGCACCTGATTTGGTGATCGAGAATGAAAATGGTTATACTTTTGACCCCAATGATCGGGTTGGTCTGGAGCAAAAGCTTTTAAATTTCATCCTATATCCGGAAAAGATTCAGTCTATGGGACAACAATCACTGCGGATTATTCAACCGTTCTCGGCTCATGAAGTGGCCCGTGAAATGACAGATTGCTATAAAAAGTTGACGAATTGATCATTCTTGCGTCAAAGACAATATAAAAACCAAGCATGCGAATTTTAAACATTTGTGCATATACCTGGGCGATTGGCGGCCCCGCACGCATTATTTACGATCACACCACAGAAGTACTTAAGCAAGGACATGAAGTCGATATTCTCAGCCCGATGACGCCGGGCGAGAAAATGTATCCGATACCAGAAGGAGCAAATTTGATTTCAGTAGCCCGGACAACGCCCATCAGTAATTTTTACCGTGAGTTTTCGGTTCCCTTGTATTCTTATTTAAAGCAAAACATTGAGAAATACGATGTGATCCATATGCATGGGATATGGCATTTTGGCAGTCTTGCTCCTTTTCTTATTCCAAATAAAGCAGTTAAAGTCATTACGATTCACGGTCTGCTTGATAAATGGGCGGTTGCGCATAGCAAATGGAAAAAACAAATCGTGACGGCGTTGTATCAGAAACGTCTTTTGGGGAAAGCCGATCTTATTCAGATCAACAACACCGACGAGGAAGCAGACGTAATCAGATATCTCGGGCACCGGCCAAAAAACATGGTGATTATCCCAAATGGAATGAAACTGGAAGAATATACCCAACTTCCAGCCAAAGGGGTTTTTCGTAAAAATTACGGTATCAAGCCGGAGCAACGGATAGTGCTTTTTATGGCTCGCTTAAATATTAAAAAGGGTCTTGATCTGTTGCTACCAGCTTTTAAAGAGGTTAGTACCCAAGTTCCGGAAGCAGTGCTGATCCTTGCCGGGCCCGACGACGGATATCTCACAGAAACCCGGTCTTTTATTGATCAGAATGGTTTAGGCGAGAAGGTCAAATTGGTAGGGATGTTGACTGATACTGATAAAAAGGAGGCACTGGCCGATGCCGATTTATTTGTTTTGCCATCCTACTCCGAAGGATTTTCGATAGCAGTCTTAGAGGCAATGGCGTCCAGCGTGCCATGTGTTGTGTCAGATCGGGTTGGTTTTGGCGACTATATCAGAAAGCATGAGGCGGCCTATTTATGTGAACTAAATCCAGGAGATGTCGCCAAAGGCATTCTTAAAATATTACAAGATGGAAGATTCGGCAAAAGTATCGCAGAAAGAGCTTTGGATATGGTTGTTAATAACTTTGACATTCGGATTGTGGCTTCTCAGTTATTAGAAGAATACAAGAAAGTTCACAAAATCTAACTATCTTTACAATTTATTTAATTAATCTAAAAGGACTGTTTTGAGTTATCGCCCCCTATATGGTTGATATATCAGTAATTATATTAACAAATAACGAATCGAAACATATCGAGCGGTGCGTTAATAGCCTTCTACTTATCACTGATAAAATTTTTATCGTCGATTCCCATTCCACTGATAATACGGTTGAAATTGCTGAGTCCTTGGGTGCTATTGTCGTTCAAAACGACTGGATTTCCTATGCTTTTCAGTTCAATTTCGGTATTCGAAACAATCCATTCAAAACCAAGTGGTTAATGAGGATGGACGCCGACGAATATATCACTCCGGAACTGGCTTACGAATTGAATGCCAAGCTTGACCTTACAGCGGACGACATTTCCGGCTTTTATATTAAAAGGCGGGTTATGTTTATGGATAAGTGGATCCGGAGAGGTGGCTACTACCCTATCTGGCTGCTGCGCATTTGGCGAAACGGGATGGGTGTTTGTGAAGAACTCTGGATGGATGAGCATATCAAACTTTCCGGCGGAATAACAGCGAATCTGGAAAACGATATTGTCGATCACAATTTAAATAACCTGACTTGGTGGACGCAGAAACATAATAATTATGCGATCAGGGAAGTCATTGATTTATTGAATATTAAGTATAATTTTGAGGATAAAGAGACCGTCACACCCAACTTTTGGGGCACACAGGAACAAAGAACCCGATATTTGAAAACCAGATATGCTTCATTGCCGCTGTTTACGCGACCGTTTATATACTTCCTCTATCGTTATATCGTAAAATTTGGATTCCTTGACGGCACAAAAGGCTTAATCTGGCATTTTTTGCAGGGTTTTTGGTACAGATTCCTGGTGGATGCTAAAATCTACGAGGTGTATCTAAAGGCAGGAAAGAATAAAGAAAATATAGTTGAACATTTCAGGACAGAATATGGAAAAAATCTCCTTAGCCCAAACAGATCTGTCCCGATACGATAACAGCGACTATACTCCTGGCGGAAAACTCAGGATAGTTCTCTGGTTCATTATATCAAGGATCTTTATTAACTCATATTTGCCCATTCCGATGCTGATTAAAAGATGGGTACTGGAAATTTTTGGAGCAGAAATCGCTGCAACGGCAGTTATCAAACCAAAGGTTATTGTTAAATACCCATGGTTTCTGAAGGTTCAAGATCATGTTTGGATAGGTGAAAATGTGTGGATAGACAACCTCACAATGGTTACTTTGGAAACAAATTCCTGCCTTTCGCAAGGATGTATGTTATTGACTGGTAATCACGACTTTACCAAGGTTTCGTTCGACCTTATCTTTAAGCCTATTACTATTAAATCCGGCGCCTGGATTGGAGCGAAAGCGGTAGTTTGCCCGGGAGTAACAGTTGGGTCGCATGCGGTTTTGACGGTTAATTCGGTAGCAACAAAAGATTTGGTACCATACGGTATATATCAGGGGAACCCTGCGGTTTTAGTCAAAAACAGAAATATAACACATTGAAAGTAAGCATAATAACAGTTGTTTTTAACGGAGCCAAAACGCTGAATTCTTGTATTGATTCTGTTTTAAGTCAAAACTATCAGGATATTGAATATATCATCGTTGACGGTAATTCCACCGACGGTACGCAGGAAATTGTAAAGAGCTATGGCAGCCAAATTCAGAAGTTTGTTAGTGAAGCCGACCGCGGAATTTACGATGCCATGAATAAAGGCATAGATATTGCTTCCGGTGACTTGATCGGGATCATCAACGCTGATGATATTTATGTAAACGCCGAAGTAGTAAGTGAAGCTGTTGAATCGATCAAACGTGAGTCCGCCGATGCCTGCTACGGTGACCTTGAGTACGTGGATGCATCTAATCTCAACGAAATAAAGAGAAAATGGCGTTCGGGAGTTTATAAGAAAAATGCTTTTTTGAATGGGTGGATGCCGCCGCACCCCACCTTCTTTATCAGGAAACATTTTTATCAAACTTATGGCATGTTCCGGTTGGATATGGGAAGTGCAGCGGATTACGAGCTCATGTTAAGAATGGTTCATAAAAATGGCGCAAAATTGGCATACGTACCGCATACATGGGTAAAAATGAGGGTTGGAGGGGTTAGTAACAGCACACTGGGAAATAGACTGAAAGCTAACCGAAACGATAGAAAAGCATGGGAAGTAAACAACTTAAAACCAAGGCTTTACACCTTGTTCATGAAGCCAGCCCGTAAGATTTTCCAGTTTTTAAGATAAGGCGGCCGGCACTGTTTTCGACCGAATAGTAAAATGCAATAATTCCAGAATAAAAACATAGAAAAAGTTCGTAAAAATTTACAATTTTGGCTTACGAAAATGATCTGGCATTTTTAATTAAAGAAATTTCATCACACATGGAAACAATATTACCACTCCAGATTTTTAGTGAAGGCAGCTTCAACAACATTATACACCACGACATATATCAAAGCATTTTATCCTTTTTGATAGCGTGTTTCCTATCTATCATATCAATACCGGTTATTATCAACCTTTCTAATCTTTTAAATCTGACTGCAAAGCCGGGGTTCAGAAGTTCTCATGAGGCGGAAACACCAACCTTAGGTGGTATTGCTCTGTTCTCGACAACTTTGATTGCCTATTTTCTTTGGCCTCATGCCAGCAATACGCTGGATTCAAACTTGATCACCCTGTCCATGACTGGGATGATAATTCTTTTCTTTTTAGGAATTAAAGACGACATTCTGGCGGTTGATCCAACGAAAAAACTCATTATCCAGATATTCGCCTCTATGATTCTGGTGACGATGGGGAATTTCAAAGTTGATAATTTCTACGGTATCTTTGGCATTCACTATGTGCCTGAATATGTTAGTATTCCTTTAACGGTATTTATCTTCATCGCCATTATAAATGCTATTAACCTGATTGACGGAATTGATGGCCTCGCTGGAGGTATCAGTCTGATCGCCGGTTTAGGCTTTGGGATATGGTTTATTCTAAACGACCACTTTTCATTTGGCTGTCTGGCTTTCTCCATGTCTGGCTCCCTACTCGGTTTTTTGAGGTTTAATTTTTCCAAGACCAGCAAGATATTCATGGGAGACACGGGTTCGCTCATTGTAGGGTATCTCCTGTCTATTTTCGCAGTGGAATTCCTGAATTTAAATGTTGGATATCTTCACGATCCCAATGCACATTTCAATGCACCGATTATCGTGATGGTTTTATTGATTGTTCCAATCTTCGATACACTGCGTGTTTTTATCGTCCGAATTGTCAAGGGAGGTTCACCATTTGTAGCTGACCGAAACCATATGCACCACATACTGATCGACAACGGACTGAATCACTTCTGGGCTTCATTTACACTGTGGATGGTCACCATTTTAAATAGTGCACTATTCCTGACTTTCCACGGCGACATCACTAATACCGCGTCGCTATATATTTACATCGGGATGTTCGGCCTATATATGGTCATTGCGTTCTGGATGAAAAGGCGAGCCGTGTCAGTTAAAAAGAGAAAGCAAGCTCTCAATACTCCCACATTCGGCAGTGAATCAGTGACTTCTAATAAAAATATTTTTAGAGATTTATAGACAAATCCTATACGCCATCTGGCCATTAGCGTTCAATAAACTTTTCTTTTTGTTTGCGTTGCAATGATTGTTTGTACCTTAGCGTCAAATAATTTAATGGTGGCATGAACAAAAATATCAGAAAAGAGGACGCTTTATTCTATCACTCAAAGGGCCGCCCTGGTAAGATCCAGGTGGTGCCAACCAAAGAAACCAACACACAACGCGACCTGTCGCTTGCTTACTCTCCCGGGGTCGCAGAACCCTGTCTCGAAATTGCCGAAAATGAAGAAATGGCATATGCTTACACTGCAAAGGGAAACCTTGTTGCCGTGATAAGTAATGGAACTGCGGTACTCGGCCTCGGTGATATTGGCCCTGTGGCAGGCAAACCTGTTATGGAGGGAAAAGGGCTGCTTTTCAAAATATATTCCGATATCGACGTATTTGACCTTGAACTGGACACTAAAGACGTGGACGAGTTTGTAAGGACAGTTAAGATTTTGGAGCCGACTTTCGGTGGTGTTAACCTGGAAGATATCAAAGCGCCTGAGTGTTTTGAAATTGAGGCCCGCTTGAAAAAAGAGCTCAATATCCCCGTAATGCACGATGATCAGCATGGTACCGCCATTATCAGCGCTGCTGCGATGCTGAATGCATTAGTTCTTGTCAATAAGAATATTGAAGATATCCGAGTGGTCGTTTCCGGCGCTGGTGCTTCCGCAGTTTCCTGCACCAAACTATATATGTCACTTGGAGTCGATCCGAAAAAAGTGGCAATGTTCGATACAAAGGGGCACATTCATAGTGGCCGGACAGATTTGAACGAGATGAAACGCCAGTTTGCAACCGAAAACGAATACGGTTCGTTGGAAGAAGCAATGGTTGGCGCTGATATATTCCTGGGACTTTCCACTGCCGATATTGTTTCGAAAGAAATGGTAAAATCCATGGCGAAAGATCCGATAGTGCTGGCGATGGCGAACCCAAATCCGGAGATCCCATATCCTGATGCGGTGGAAGCTCGCGAAGACGTGATAATGGCGACTGGCCGTTCGGACTATCCAAACCAGGTGAATAATGTTTTGGGCTTCCCCTATATATTCCGTGGCGCACTGGATGTTCGTGCAACAGAAATCAACGAAGAGATGAAGCTGGCCGCAGTTCATGCACTGGCTGACTTGGCTCGTAAACCAGTTCCGGATATTGTCAACCTCGCATACAATGAATCCAATATCGTTTTCGGAAAGCTATATATTATACCAAAACCTGTAGACCCTCGATTGCTTACCACCGTTGCTCCAGCTGTGGCTAAGGCTGCCATTGCAACCGGTGTTGCCCGGAAAATTATTACGGATTGGGATGCATATGAGCAGGAGCTTTCGACGCGTTTAGGGAGAAACGATCAGCTGACGAAGGTAATTTTGAATAAAGCAAAACAGGATCCAAAAAGGGTTGTTTTTGCTGATGCAGAAAATCTAACAGTGCTAAAAGCGGCACAACAGGTTCGCGATGAGGGTATTGCCTCTCCTATCCTTTTGGGTAATAGAGAAACGATTCATCACCTGATTGCTGAGAGTAAACTGGATTTGGCAGATGTGACGATCATTGATCCGCGGGCACATGAAAACGATCATATTGTTGAAAAATACGCGGCTATATTATATAACAAGAGAAAGCGCAAAGGCCTGACACCTATTGAAGCCAAACGGACAATCTACTTCAAGAGCTATTTTGGCTCGATGATGGTGGAATCAGGTGAGGCCGATGCACTGATTTCAGGACTTACCCGTACATATCCTGACACAATTCGTCCGGCTTTACAAGTAATTGGAAAACAGGATGATGTAAATAAAGTGGCCGGGATGTATATTCTTCTGACGCCGAAAGGTCCTCTGTTCTTTTCAGATACAACCGTCAACCTTGACCCAACTGTTGATGAAATCGTGGAAATAACTGAATTGACTGCCCGAGCAATTGAGAGATTCAACATTACACCAAGAATCGCTTTAGTAACCTATGCCAACTACGGCAGTGCGGATGGAAAGGATGCCGAAAAAATGAGATTGGCGACTGCAATTCTTAAAAAACGTAATCCTGGAATGGTGGTTGAAGGTGAAATGCAAGCTCACCTTGCTTTCAATACGGAGTTGTTGAAACAAAATCATCCGTTCAGTGATCTGGTCGAAGGCGGCAGAGCTAACACCTTGATTTTCCCTAACCTGTCGGCAAGTAATATTGCTTACAACTTATTAAAAGAAGCTGCCGAATTGGAAACAATAGGGCCGATATTACTGGGAATGAAAAAACCAGTTCACGTTCTGCAGCTTGGTAGTTCCGTGCGCGAGATTGTGAATATGGTGGCGATTGCCGTAAACGAAGCGCAATTCAAAAATAAAAAATAGTCAGTCAGTTTTAAAGCTAAGAAGCCACCGGTTAGCGTCGGTGGCTTCTGTTTTTTTAAGGTTGTACCTTATAAAGGTTAGAATGAATCACGCTTAACTTTGATTCGGGCATCTTGATTACTTTTCTGTCGTAAGTCATGATACCGTTGATCTCCACTTCCACGTCGGTTGTCTGGGTATATACCGCCGCCGAGAGTCCTTGCTTAATCAAAGGCTCCAGGTTTTTAATAAAGGTTTCGTATTTAGTGAAAAGTTCATCACGGCTTTTAAAACTCTGATATCCCCAGTTATCCTTTTGCTGCCACGTATGTCCGTCGACCGGAAGGCCAAGCCCGCCAAATTCGCCCAAAACAACAACCTGATCTTTGCCATGAATAGCCGGAGTCGGCATTGCAGGAGCCGGGTAATTATGCAGATCAATAATATGTCCAACCGGGAAGAAATTACCCCCGCTCGCACTATTCACTAAACGTGCAGGATCGTAAGCCATCGTCCATTTCGTGATTTCTTCCGTTTTAAACTGGCCCCAGGCTTCATTGAACGGAACCCAAACTACGATACTTGGAAAGTTATAATTTGCATCCAAAATGGCTTTCCACTCACGGCGATAGATCTCTTCTGATTCCGGAGTACGGTTTTTCTCGGTACCTAAGCCAGTAATTCCCGGACGCGGTTCCCAATGATTTCCCATATCCCCGCTTGGCATATCCTGCCACACCAGCATGCCCAGCTCATCGCAATGACGATACCACCTTGCCGGTTCCACCTTAACGTGTTTCCGGATCATATTGAACCCCATTTCTTTAGTTTTTGCAATATCAAATTTCAATGCCTCGTCGGTTGGAGCAGTATATAGCCCGTCAGGCCACCAGCCCTGATCCAATGGTCCGTATTGGAAAACGAATTGATTGTTTAACAACATGCGTTGCGTTCCATTTGCATCCGGTTTCATAGAAATTTTGCGCATCGCGAAATAACTCTTCACCTCATCGACGACCTTCCCCTTGCGAACTACTGCAACCTTAATATCATATAAAAATGGTGAGTCAGGACTCCAAAGTTTTGGAGAAGCAATATTTAACGCTGACGTTTCATTAGCTTTTGCTTCAACCTCTCCGACTTTGGTGTTGCCATCCCAGATAGTCACTTTTACTTCATCCTCTGGCTGAGCATTTTGTACAAAATTTTGAATCGCAATCTGATTTTTGTCAATATCTGGTGTGTTCTTGGTGCCGGAAATATAAGTTTCGGGAACACTTTCCAGCCAAACCGTCTGCCAGATGCCAGTCACAGGCGTGTACCATATACTGTTCGGATTCTTGATTTGTTTTCCTCGTGGCTGCGGCCCATCGCTCGACGGATCCCAAACGCGCACTTTGATATCCTGTGTTTCTCCTTTAACCAAAAGTGAGGTAATATCAAAACTAAATGGATCATAACCTCCTTTATGACTCCCGGCACTTTTTCCATTAACAAAAACCTCACACGCCCAATCAACCGCTCCAAAATTTAACAGAACACGGTTTTTATTTACTTTTTTAATAGTAACGGTGCGTTGATACCAAAGCAAACTATCTTTTCCAACCGTACGGCCCACCCCCGAAAGCGCTGATTCCACCGCGAATGGAACAAGGATTTTTCCATCATATTTGGCTGGTATTTCCGCCTCATTGGCTTTCGATACGATTGAATAATTCCACAACCCATTCAGGTTTTGAAAATTGCCGCGAACAAGTTGCGGACGTGGATATTCAGCTAATGTATTCTGAGGATCTACTTTCGTCGCCCAGTCGGTGCGTATTTTCGACCCGGCTATCTTCCAATCAGAAGTAGACTGCGCGTAGCTGAGAAAGGAAGTGGTACAGGCAACGAGTCCAATTGATAAAATTCTTAATTTCATTATTTGATGTTTTTGGCTTGAAATTACTATTTGCTAAAAGGTTTTTTCGACACTTCTTTACTTTAAAATAATACTTCTCATCGCTAAATCGCCTTTCCATCCTGACATATAGCCAGATATTCATGCCTTTTTCACGATATTAAGCTAAATTGGGAAATGGCGCACCGTGTTAGTAGGTTCTTTTACCCGCAAAGTCGCCCTCCATTTCATTATATTTACTTAACTATTAGTTTTGAATAACCACCTATTCTTCACATCCTATTTATGAAAACGATTCGTCCTATATTTTTTCTAATATTTTTTGGCCTGTCAAACTCTTTTGTCTGGGCACAAACCAATTCAAACTTCGCCATTGCGATCCACGGCGGTGCGGGCACGATTACACGAAAAAATATGACGCCCGAAAAAGAAAAAGCATATACAGCTGTTCTGAATGAGGCTTTGAAAAAAGGATATGTCATTCTCGAAAAAGGTGGATCGAGCGTGGATGCTGTTGAGGCAGCTATCACCGTATTGGAAGATTCACCACTTTTCAACGCCGGAAAAGGAGCTGTTTTCACTAACGAAGGTAAAAATGAACTGGACGCGGCAATTATGGAGGGAAATACTTTAAAGGCAGGCGCTGTAGCAGGTGTCACCACTATTAAAAATCCGATTAAAGCGGCAATCGCGGTGATGGAAAAGTCGCCGCATGTGATGATGACGGGAGCAGGTGCGGAAAAGTTTGCCAAAGAAAAAGGTTTGGAGATTGTTGACCCTTCTTATTTTTACACGGAAGCGCGTTACAAATCGCTCCTGCAAGCAAAGGAAGAAGAAAAAGTTGAACTGGATCACACAGAGAAGGTAAAGAGTGCCCCAAAATCGGGATATAAAGATTCACAGGAAGATTTGATATTTGCAGAAGGTAAAAAATTCGGAACCGTGGGTTGTGTGGCACTAGACAAATCCGGGAACCTTGCCGCGGGAACTTCGACTGGCGGAATGACCAACAAGCGATATGGACGCGTTGGTGATGCGCCGATCATCGGTGCCGGAACTTATGCCAACAATACAACTTGTGCTATTTCAGCAACCGGCCATGGGGAATTCTTTATTCGTTCCGTTGTTGGTCACGATATATCTGCCTTAATGGAATATAAAGGCCTATCCTTGTCGCAAGCTGCTGATGAAGTGGTGATGAAAAAACTCGTGAAAATGGGTGGAGAAGGTGGTATTATTGCTATCGATAAAAGTGGTAATATCACAATGCCCTTCAATAGCGAGGGAATGTATAGAGGATATATGAAATCGGATGGAAAATCGGAAGTCTTGATTTATAAGGACTAATAGAAAAATATCAGATTCTTTATCACATGTATTGTCTCTGTTATACAAAATCACTTATATTAACCGTTTAAATACATATCGCATACATTGTAATTCCGGATTCCCTTTCTCATATGAGACATATATTTACTCTAATCTTTATTCTGTTTCTTGGCTCAGTTAGCAGCTATGCTACGCATCTTTCCGGCGGAGAAATAAGAGCCACTTATATTTCGGGACAGACATATAAGATCACAGCGAAGTTATATATGAATCAACAAGCCGCTATTGATGGCGACGTTCCTACGGTCAATATTTGTTTTGGAGATGGCGTAACTGCTTCTTTAAAAAGGACTTCTAATATCCAAGGCGAGTCAGGGATAGCAATCGCATTATTCGAAACGACTCATACTTATTCTTCTTCGGGAACGTTTCAGATCTCAATTCAGGAAGATTTCCGATCAGCGGACGTTCTCAACTTTCCAAATTCCATTTACTCGAAATTTTTTATCTGGACAGTTATCAATACTCAAGTTGGCAATTCAACACCTGAATTTAAGGATCTGACATTATCAGCCAGTGTAGGTCAGGGTTATGAGACAGACCTTGGGTTGAAAACGGCGGATAAAGATAGCGTATCTTATAAACTGGTAAGATTAAGCAAACCATCTCCGGGAACCTGTGGTGTCAGAATGACAACTTATGACTACACATACCCCAATGACGTGTCCAAAACAGGAACCTTCAAAATTGACACTAAGAGTAACAAATTAGTGTGGACTGCTCCCGAATTGGCTGGTACTTACCTATTTGCGATAATCGCCTATGAATGGCATGATGGTGTTGTCATTTCAGAAACGTATCGAGAAGGACTTATCACGGCCATCGATCGCGGTGGTGAACATGTGGTAGTTCCGCCGTATCAATCTGCAGAAGATACTGGAGTTCTGACAGACGTAAAACCAGCTGACGGCGAATTCGCGATTTCTGTAAATGCATATCCAATTCCAACCCAGGATTATCTGAATGTGAACGTCTTAAGTAATAGCCGCGCTGTTATTAGTATTGAGATCATCGATATCAACGGACGTGTTATTAGCCGCCAATCTTCGTCATCACAGGAAATTGAGGTTAAAAAAGTCTTTGATTTAAGTAAATTTATTCCTGGTCTCTATATCGTCAAGGCGTCCAACGGGAACAGCGTAGCCACAAAAAAGATCGTTCGCTGACGAATCCCGATTTAATTTTCAGATAGAAAAGTTGTACTTTGCGACTCTGCAAAGGAAATCAACTCGATGAAAAACCATCCATTGTCCATTGTAATGGTCATTCTCCTCATGTTTAACATGGTGGGTTATTCGATTTACAACCTTTGGAATGCATCTTCTAAAACAACCCATGCTGACGAGTTCACTTCGGGAGATTTTGTAATCATTAAAGTACCTGCAACGGCGTCATATCTGGCCAGCTCTCAATCTGCTCAGGATAGCAAGGATGAAATTTTTCATGAAAACAACTATTATCATGTTGTTGACAGGCATATTGCGAGCGATACACTTTACCTTCATTGTGAGTTCAACCAAAATGCGAGAGAAAGATTTTGGAACCTTGTAAACTCCTTGGATTTAGACACCAAAAACCAATCTAACATTCCTAACCTTCTTTTCAAGAATATCCTTAAAGAATATCTTTCGATATCTAAACGCCATTACTTCTTTCTTATCGAATGGTGTATTCCTGCTGTTTATCAGTACCAGGAAGCCGTTGTTACCGAACCATTCCAGGCAATCACCAATCCGCCGCCCATTAACAATATCGCTTAAAAGCTAATCCTTTTTGAGTCATGCGTTATTCGAAACGCTACCGGAATCCCGTGAGCGAGATATTACGTTGCGCTCTACGATATTGTTAAAACATTTACATTAAGATTTAATGAAAATAACTCTATTTAACCCGCAACATTTGCGGGCAGGTATTTGGTGTACCATTTTACTGTTTGCTTCCCTCACCTATTCCAACGCGCAATCACTAAGCGGACAAATTAAAACTGAAAGCGGGAAACCGATTGTTGGTGTTACTATTAAAATTGACGAGCATAAAAAAGGTACTTTCAGCGACAACGACGGAAGGTTTACGTTTGGAAATCTTCCTGCGGGTAAACTGACTTTAAACTTGTCGATGGTCGGCTTTGCAAAAGAAAAGCTGCATGCTGTTTTGGTGAAAGGCCAGGATAAAGACGTTGAAATTACTATGAAGGAGCTAGTAACTAACCTGGACGAAGTGGTCATTGAGGACCGAAAAAATAAAATCCGAGTAGAAAGACTTCCGGATATTCATGACACATTCATTACGGCTGGTAAGAAAAATGAAGTGATTGAACTCGCTGGCGTGAATGGAAATATAGCTGAAAAAACCGGTCGACAGCTGTTCGCTAAGGTTCCGGGTGTTTTTGTATACGATATGGATGGAAGTGGAAACCAGGTCAATATATCGACCAGAGGACTGGATCCGCACCGGTCGTGGGAGTACAATATTCGCCAAAATGGTATCATTACCAATTCTGACATGTACGGATATCCCGCCAGCCATTATAGCCCTGCGATGGAATCTATTAGTCAAATTGAAATGATCCATGGCACTTCGTCACTGCAATATGGTGCGCAGTTTGGCGGAATGATCAACTATGTGACCAAGAAACCGGATACGACTAAGACATTTGGTTTTGAATCGGTCAATTCAGCCGGCTCATATGGACTGTTCAGTTCTTACAATGCCATTGGTGGCAAAGTTGGAAAACTTACTTACGTAGCATATTACCAAAGACGCTATTCGGAAGGATACCGGAAAAATGCTCAATCCAAAGCACAATCACAATTCGTGAGCCTCACTTACGATTTTAACCGCAACTTTAGCATAAAGGCGGAACTTGGTCGGTCCAGCTACGTCTACCACATTCCAGGTCCTTTGACCGACGCAATGTTTGAGGCAGATCCAAGACAGTCTACCCGATCCAGAAATTATTTCAATCCGGACATCTATGTACCTTCCATTGAAATTAAATGGGCAATCAGCCCTGCTACCAAACTAAGATTTACAAATTCAGGAGTATATGGTGCGAGAAACAGTGTGATGTATGATGCGTTTGCGAACGTTCCCGATACCATCAATCCGGCAACGAATGATTATAAGGCGAGGCAAGTCGACATTGACAATTTTCACAGTTACACTTCAGAGCTAAAACTGATACATCAGTATCATATTCTTGGACGTACGAGTTTCATAACAGCCGGAGTTCAGTTTATGAATAACGATTTGCATCGTAGACAGTTGGGAAAAGGTACAACAACCTCCGATTTTGACCTGACCGTTCCTGAAGGGAAATTTGGCCGAGACCTTCATTTCAAAACAAAAAACATTGCAGTCTTCCTGGAAAATATGATTTATATAACGCCAAGATTGACAGTTTCGCCAGGGTTCAGAATTGAGCACGGTAAAACAGATATGTCGGGAACGATATCGTACTATGATCCGGGAGACTTGCCGACTAAAATTGAAAACAACTTCCCATTGTTTGGAGTCAATAGTCAATATCGTTTGAGCCCGACAAGCAAGATATATGGCGGAATATCGCAGGCATATCGCCCTGTGGTGTTCAAGGATATCATTCCAGCATCGATTCTTGAAAAAGTGGATAAAAATCTGAAAGATGCATATGGCTACAATCTGGAATTTGGTATTAGTGCCGCAGGCAACAAGTATTTAAATTATGATATAAGCCTGTTCCAAATCCTGTATAATAACAGATTAGGCACTTTGGCGGTGCAAGATGATAACGACAATACGTATCTTCTTCGAACAAACACCGGGAATTCGCGCACACGCGGAATTGAAGCTTTTCTCGAAATGATTCCGTTTCAATTTGGAGAAGATCCGTTAAAGACAACGCAAATTTCCATCTTTACTTCCACCAGTTATTTTGATGCAAGGTATATCAAGGGAAGTGTAATCGTTGATGCGGAAAATGTGAGTGTGGTTGGAAATAGACTGGAAGGTGTTCCGAAGTGGATTTCGCGGAACGGATTGCAGGTTGTGAATCGTAAATTCTCGGGGACGTTGCAATATAGCTATGTCTCGTCCAATTTTTCGGACGCTGTAAACACGGTTACCCCTTCGGCTAATGGTACCAAGGGCAAAGTTCCGTCATATGGGATATGGGACTTAAATACTTCTGTTCAATTGGGTCAGAGATATGTGCTCCGAATGGGTATCAATAATTTCTTGAACAATCATTATTTCACCAAAAGACCCACTATGTACCCGGGAGCGGGGATATGGAGTTCCGACGGAAGAAGCGCGGTCGTGTCTTTTGGGATAAAAATATAGCACCAGAATCACTTCCGGTGCTTACATCATAGGTTAATTGTAGTATCAGGCAAACGGCGGGTTGGTTACCTGCCGTTTCCTTTGCCAATTTACAGACTTCCTGAATCAGTAGTTAAGAAATCAAAATATTTTTATTTACCGAGCACCCATCGTCGACCCAAGACTGATCGTGCTTATTCGATCCTTTATTAAGAGGTTGCGTAAAAGCATTTCCCGAATCATTTCCTTATGCGTAAAGGTGATCATATGTCCTGCATTATAAAGGAATATATACTGGGCACGTTTGCTTTTAATATGACTTTTTGCAAACTCAAAATTGGAGGGATCTGCGATCCAGTCATTCCCGCCCTGAATTACAGTGACAGGAACATCCAGTTCTCCCCACATTGGCATAACTTTCCGCAACTCTTCCGAGTGGGTATATTTTTCGGCTGTCGCGGTGTTAAACGACTCCGGCAAAAACCATTGAACCATAGTCATTCTACCCCATTTTGAAAACCAATAGAACTTTTCCTTATCAGGATCAATAACAGGTGATACCATGATGAGGTCTTTCACTTTATCAGCAGCAAGTGTGGCCAATTTAGCAGCTATCGGTGCCCCATACGATCTGCCCAAAACAGTAACTTTTTCAGATGAGTGGTTCAATGAGAAAACTGGCAATAATGCATTTGCCTGACCATCAATCGAAGTCACGAATTTTCTTTTGTTTTTCAACCGCGACTTATTCAACCGCGACCTTCCGTAGCCAAGACGATCAACCGAAACAATATGGTACTTCTTATTTAATATCGTATCATCCATCATGTTCATATATCCCCATTGTGAACCCGGCGCACCGTGGATCAATAGAAGCATAGGCAAAGTATCAGCTCCGATACTGGCGACGCAGAGCGTTAATGAATCGTTTTTAATGAGTTCAATCTGAGGTTTGAGATCCGCCTTGGCATAATGTCTTCTCACCTCCTTATCAGTTACCACATAACGACCGAAACATGAGCATAGGGAAAACGGTACGATAACCAATAAAAGCCAGCGATTCGTGAATTTCAATAAATGGTTAAATCTCCCCATTTGACTTACTTCTTCTACATGCATCTGAGACATAATGTACTAATAATTAGTACATCAAAATACTGTGCCAAACAATTTTTCCCATTATTTATTAAAAGTTAACGTTTCAATACGTTATTTTGTTACCCAATGTGAAGAGCATAGAGGACCCTTTTTCGACAACAACGAGCAACCACATAATGACAGCCAGCCACCAATCCTTTTTAAAATTGCTTGCGGAACAAAACGAAACGTACAAATACAAGTTGCCATCGAGAGAAGACGCGGGTAAGTTCATCCAGAACCTTATCAATTTCCTCTTTCCTATCAGTCAGGACTGTTCGCAAGCCAAAAAAAATAAAGATATTTCTGAAGCATATACCGACATACGGCATAAATTGGAATGCCTATTAACCCCACTAGCGCCTCAGCTCGAGGGGAACACTGAGGCTATTCTGGATAAAATTTTTGACGAAATTCCAGTCATATATGAAGAGCTTCTTATGGATGCAAGATCAATCACCGAAAACGACCCGGCGTCGGTCAGTCTTGAGGAAGTGATATCGATCTATCCTGGCTTCATGGCTATTGCCACCTATCGCTTCGCACATTCATTTGCCAAAGCTGGTATTCCGTTGCTGCCCAGAATGCTGACTGAATACGCTCATAGCCAAACTGGAATAGATATTCACCCTAACGCCATCATCGGAACTTCCTTTTTTATTGACCATGGAACCGGTGTTGTGATAGGAGAAACTACAATCATTGGAAACAATGTGAAAATTTACCAGGGCGTTACGCTTGGAGCCACACATGTATCCAAATCGATGGCATCTCGGAAACGCCACCCTACGATTCAAGACAATGTAGTGATTTATGCCAACGCGACTATTCTTGGTGGAGAAACCGTGATCGGCAATGATTCGATAATTGGGGGAAATGCCTGGATAACAAGAAGCGTACCTCCCTTTTCCATGGTATATCACCAAAGTAAAGTGGAAGTACGCCGTCACACCGCGGTTTAGCGCGGAATTACATAATGGCTCGTATAAACCTGCGGACACCTTCCATGTATACAGGCTCAGCTTGTGGAAAAGCGTATCTTGGCTGAGTAGTCATGGTGATAGATATAAATCCATACGTCAGGCACCACCATTCATAATATGTTTTGGTAACTGCTTCACCGGATTTCGGCCTCAAAATGGCGATCATTTCCCAGACTGGATTTCCCCGAATGCTCATTACCTGAGAATATGCTTTTTTTGAATCGCAAAATGCTCCTTCCAAATTGAACATAACCTGAAACACTTCCGGGTTTTCAACCGCGAAATTCCAAATACAATGCGCTACTTCTGCCAGTTGCTTTTGCGGATTGCTGAAATGCGTTTTAATTTTGTGAAATTCTGCCTGCAGGAAATCAAATCCTTCAATGCGTATCGCTTCAAGTAATTTATCTTTACTTTCGAAATATTCATACAAGATCGGAGGGCTGTATTCTATTACCTCCGCAATTTTTCTGATGGAAACCGCTGTCCATCCGTCTTCCCTCGCGATTTCCTTAGCTGTTTTAACGATATCCGAACGAACCTGAGTTCTCAGCCGTTCTCTTCGCTCTACTATTCCCATACGTTGGTATATCTTAATTGGGTGAGAAACAGTTATAATTCCAAATATAAAAAGATCCTTCCGACAACTCAAGACGAAAAAGGCCTAAGTTTTAAAAAAATACTGAAATCCGCTTTGATTCTCAGGAGAGGCCATTTCTATTTTTAGTCAGTGTGTTAGGTCAGAAAGTATCTTCCGGCGACTCTAAATCTTTTTTGCTACGGTTATTTTTTCTAGTTTCTCCACCAGTCGGTAGTTGGCTTCCTGAGCCCGAAATTTATTTTTTCCATCATCAGGAACCCGCAGGTTGTTCTGGTATAAATCCAGCTTAACCGATTTCTGATTATCCTGCAAGTAGTTTCGTAAAACCTGTTTCATCTGTCCTTTCAAAGTCTCATCCAGAATCGGAAAACAGATATCAATGCGACGATGAAGGTTTCTGAATGTCCAGTCACACGACGAAAGAAATATTTCTTCATTCCCTTTATTACAAAAATGGAAAATCCGCGTATTCTCATGATACCGGTCGACATGGCGATTAACTGTGATATTATCACTCAGAGAAGGCAGGCCTGGAATAATACTGCTGCTTTCGCTCACTATCACATTGACTGGCACACCAACCTGACTAGCCTGATATAATTTGTCAATCAAAATCCGATCCTGAATTTGATTTATTTTAATGATAATGAATGCCTTGTGTCCTGCATTAAAATTGGCGATCTCACGATCCATCAGATCAAGCAATCTTTTATGAAGATTGAACTGCGTGACATTCAAGGAGTTAAATGGCAGATATTTGTATTTCTTGGGCTCATCCTGGGTGTGCAAATAGCCAAATAGCAATTCTAGTTCATTGGTAAGCTCGCGATGACAGGTCAGCAAAGCATGGTCAACGATTTCACGACTTGTAAGGCGATAAAAGCTCCCTGTGCCTAGATATGCATACCGTTCCCACCCTTGCTTCCCACGACGCTTAATCAGAGCCATTTTCGCGTGTACTTTCAATCCGGGTACACTAAGTATAATCTTCACTCCGGCGTCACGCATTTTGCGGGACCACTGAAGATTTTCATGGATTTCATGTTTTGTATTCAACTCAACATATGTCATAACGCGCTTTCCGTTTCTGGCGGCACTGATGAGCGAGTTGAGAATGAACGAATTAGGACTGATTTTGTAAAGTGAAACGTGTATCTCCCGAACCAAGGGGTCAACTGCTGCCTCGTTAAAAAGCCGGATAATCGGTTCATATGAATGATAAGGCAAATGCAGCAGTTGATCGTTCTTTTGAATGATATCGAAAATCGATGATCTGTCTTCAAAACCAGCAGTGTAAATGGGCTTTTGAACAGCATAATCCAGGCGTTTGGAAACGGATGGAAACCTGATCAGATCCTGCATAAAGATATAGTTCCCCATTTCATGAAACTCAGAAAGCGGAATCCCTATTTTGCTCATGAGATACTCTCTCATTTTGGGAGGCATTCCTGTTTCAAAAAAGTACTGAGCTGGCAATACAAAATTTCTTTTTTCTAATTGCTTAAGAATCCGTTGCGCCATTGACGGTGGATACTCATCTTCAATGTTTAACTCAGTATCTCTTTCAGCACGGAACGCGAAGCAATCCAATATCTCGTACCCCGGGAACAAAAGATCCAGGTTTTCTTCAATAATATCTTCCAGGAAAGTCACATGACGTTTTCCCTCCGATTCGGGTAAAACGATGAACCTCCCGAAAATCGCAGTCGGGATATTGACCAAAGCATAGAGCTCCGTCTCACCTTGCATAATCCTTTGAAGACGAATCATCAGATAAAGCTGACCTGTTTCAAAGAGCGCCAGTTTAGAACTTCTCCGGGTATCCAGAAATACCGGCTCCATATACCGGAAGAGCTTTTCTATAAAGAAGTTTCTCGCATATTCGGAGTGCTCCTGACTATATAATTCAAGATAATATAAGTGAACCCCCTGTTCGAATAGACCGGGCAAGATTGCATTTTGAAGCACATCCGTAAACTCATTCAGCTGATTTTCGATGGTTTCATTGATATGTTCAAGCAATGATTCGGGATATATATTGAGCTTGGATCTGATATCATTACTGACCTCGCACATGGCAAGCAAACTTGGAAGCCGAAGGCGGTAAAACTCTTTTGTCTGATAAGAATATTGTCCAAGAAAACGTACTCTCTCCCTGATCGGCACGGTTTCATCTTTTGCTTCAAGCAACAATCTGTAATTGTTGGAGAGCCAGCTAAGATTTACATCGAAATAGGGGTGTGTAACGTCAATCATTTACTATTAAGTATTGAAAAATCGAATTTGATACAATATAAATACAATTGGGCTGCAAGGAGGTAACTTAATTATTTAAAATAAATCAGGACCTGAAAACCTTATCGAACGGTAAATCGCACACAGATATCATGCCAAAATCGTTTGAAATTGGTCTCCTAATAGAGAGCCTACAAGTTGATTTGAAAAATATGCCTGCCGGTTTTTAAAAGGAGAATCTGACGTTCAGACCTTAATATCCGGACAATTAATTGCTTTCAAAACGCGTAAACTGCCAATGATCTAATATTAAAAAAAATTTGGGGAGGGCTTCGTTGAATATTCTGATGTTGCAGAATCAGCAATCAAACGATAAAAAATGTCGCACAAAGGAAAAAAATAACGGAGTCATTTCGAAAAATTATCCCGAGAAAGTTAAAAAAGAACCAGACGGCGGAATCCGGCTGGTTCCATTTGGCTATTTTCCCCACGTTTCGGGGGAAAGACGCCACGAAGCTAAACTACTTAGCTGGTCTTCCGTGACATAGTTATGTTCCAATGCAGCCTCAATAAGAGAACTATAATTACTAATCGTATCCAGTTTCACATTTTTAGCAGCGAAATTGTCGGCAGCAGTTTGGAAACCATAAGTAAAAATTGCGACCATACCCGCTACCTCGATACCTTCAGCTCTCAGCGCATCTACAACTTTTAACGAACTTCCGCCAGTAGATATCAAATCCTCAAGGATAACAACCGACTGTCCTTTTTCCAGACGTCCTTCGATCTGATTCCCCATACCGTGTTTTTTCGGTTCAGGTCTTACATATGCAAAAGGCAATTCCAGACAATCAGCAACTAATGCACCCTGAGCGATGCCGCCCGTGGCAACCCCGACAACCGCATCCACGTGCTTGTATTCCTCGCGAATTAAATCGGCCAGAATCTTCTTAATATATGTTCTGGTTTCAGGATATGATAAAGCAACGCGGTTATCGCAGTAAATAGGCGACAGCCACCCTGAACTCCATTGAAAAGGTTTTTCAGGACTCAACTTGATAGCCTGAGCCTCCAAGAGCATTTCTGCTATTCTTTTAGATATATCTGTGTTATTCATATTAATCGTCGGACGAATCCTTATTGTACTGAACTAAAATCTTATCGATACGACTCCTATCCATGTCAATCACCTCAAATTCAAACCCCTTCCAGGAAAATTGCTCTCCCTCTTTCGGAATGTTTTCAAGGGTATGAAGGACAAAGCCACCTAGTGTGTTAAACGCAGCATATTCCCTTCTTTCGGTTTCTTGCAAGTTCACTTCGAAATATTGCAGGAAGCTATCAAAGGGCATCTGGGCATCCACCATGAAAGACCCGTCATCGCGTTTTCTAATTTCGGTATCCTCTTCCTGATCATCAGAAATATCGCCCACGAGCGCATCCATGATATCATGCATTGTGACAACTCCAAGCAACCCTCCGTATTCATCGACAATGATCCCGAAATAGACGCGTTGCTCTTTAAATTTTTCCAGTGCCTGATATGCACGGTTACTTTCGGGCAGGTATACAGGCTCCTTCATTACAGCCGAAAGATCTGCCAGCTGATCGTCCAGATCATTGGCTATCAAATCTTTAACATATACAAGGCCGACTATATCCTCTACCGAACCTTTGCACACTGGATACACAGAATGTCTTGATTCAAGTATTTTCGTCTTGTTTTCCTGAACGGTATCCGCTATATCAAGCCAAACGATATCCTGCCGGGTGGTCATCAGAGATGTAACTTTTCTATCGCCCAGCTGAAAAACGTTGTGTACGATCTCCTGCTCAATTTCTTCAAAAACCCCACCCGAAGTACCTTCCTGAATAAGGCTTTTTATTTCCTCTTCCGTCACCGAGTTTTCGCTTTGCTTAATGTTCAGCAAACGAATAATCAAATCGCTGGAAAAACTGAGCAATGAAATAAATGGCGCCGTGGCTACAGAAAGGATATTCATCGGCCGTGCCATAAATTTCGATATCGCTTCTGGTTTGGCCATCCCGATCCGTTTTGGCACCAGCTCGCCCAAAACAAGGGAAAGGTAAGTGATCAATACCAGTACACTTCCGACTGCGATCGTATGGCTATATTGTTTGAGGGGTTCAAACTGAGCGATAAAAGCTTCAAAATCTGAAGTGATATTGTCTCCACTGTACATACCCGTAAGCAAGCCTATCAAGGTGATCCCGATCTGGACGGTTGATAAAAAGCGATTGGGTGAATTGGCAAGATGAAGCGCGGCTTTGGCCGACGAGTCGCCATTTTTGGCGGCTGCTTCTAAACGCGATTTTCTGGACGAAACCAGTGCGATCTCGGACATAGAGAACAGTCCATTGAGAAGCACCAAAAAAAGTATGATTAGGAGTTCCAAGAATGATTATTTAATTCCTGAGGCAAATTTATCAATAATAATCGCTGTCTTAACTAAACTCTTTAACTAATTTTGGGGCTCAGTCAATCTCACCAACCAAATAATGATTATATTTTTTGATGACCGTCCTTTCAAAATTGTACGGACCAATAAAATATCAACGGAAGACACTGCTCATTTTGAGCACATTATAGATCTTCGTCTTTCGAAGTTTAACAGCGGTATGTTGGCTGGCCATGTGTTGTTTCTGAATGCGACCGGAACTTCGGCCGTTCAGATAATTCAGTCACTGGAAAAAGAAATGCCCAAAGATTTACTTTCAATCACTTTGGCGACCCGTGAAAAATCGAGTGTTGAAGAAAAAGTGAAAGGTCAATACAAAATTATCAAAGCAGCCGGCGGCGTGGTTGTAAAGGATGATAAGTGGCTTTTTATGTACCGCAGAAAGGTCTGGGATTTGCCGAAAGGGAAACTGGATAAAGGCGAAAGCTCGAAGGTAGCAGCCGTTAGGGAAATAGAAGAAGAGACGGGAGTTAAGGCACATATCAAAGACAAGATATGCACCACATGGCATACTTATTCTTTTAATAACAGTCGGATTCTCAAGAAAACAAAGTGGTATGTACTTGATTGCGATGACGACAGCAGAATGGCTCCTCAAGCCGAAGAACAAATCGAAAAGCTTGAGTGGTATAATCGGAACGACGCCAAATCTTTGCTTATAAAATCTTACAGCTCTATACGTTACGTAGTTGATACGCTAACGAAAATGCCCGAATTTCAGAAATAAGCTATGAGATAAAGAACGAAAACTGGATCAGTCCTCCTGATTCAGTTTATTCAGTTCTGTCAGAGCGTACGGCAAAAAGTCGTCCACTCCTTGTCCATAACGATGCAGATCACGTATGATACTGGAAGAAATCGGTGCTAAATGAGGCGATGTAATGAGGAATACCGTTTCGATTTCCTCATATATATACCGGTTTACCTGAGATATACCATTTTCGTATTCAAAGTCGGTTGTATTCCGGAGTCCTCTTAACAGAAATCTCGCTCCCAGTTGCCGGGCGGTATGTGCAGTCAAATCTTCATAGGTCACTACTTTAATATTCGGATAGTTTGAAAAAGTTCTTTCGATCAACTCCTTCATCACTTCCAGGGGAAAATACCTTTTTTTGGTGGCATTGTTCCCTATACCAATCACCACTTCATCAAAAAGCCGCAGCCCTCTCAACACGATATCTTCATGCCCTTTAGTAAATGGATCAAACGATCCGGGAAATAACGCGACCCTTTTGGTGCTACTCATAACTAAATCGGTTTTGGCCGAAGCCAATGTTTGAATCTTCGAAAAGCCTATTCAACCCAGCCTTCGGGCAAAATCCTAACTCTTTCTTCATTAAATGACCTCATCCCACACAAAACCTGTCAACTCCGTGACAACTCATAATCAATTCCTTACAAAAATTGACAACCCCTTAATACCTACGACGACACCAGATAAGTATTGAACAACCCAAAGTACCTGTGACCCGGAATATCTCCGCAATGCTTGTTATATTTCAAAGTTGTCGGGCCATTTCCAATCTGTATATTTGGAAAGAACCTACTCATTTCCAGATAATTATCGGACTGCGTGCTTATTTCTCCGTAACATAATACCTTCACCTCCTCCGGCTTGAAATGTATCTGACTTAACGCGAAAAGAATAACATATGCCAGTTCAGATGGTTGTGAAAAACGGAATCGATTGCAGAGAATCAGATTTTCACTTTCCGTTACCAGTAACGTAAAGAAATCCTTTTCGAAGTACACAGACGCGATCCGTAGTTCCTGTTGTTCCGCATGACTTACCAATGCACCAATGATCAACGGACTCGTGATATGGTAAAAAGTAATATGCGATGCACCAAAATGGTTAATCATCCATTCATGCCAAAGAGCGGGAATACTAAAAACGTTATAAGCATGTACCAGGGGTATTTCGTGGTAAAGTACTTTTTCATCTGCCATAACCGAATTGCCCATCGCAAACGAAAGATAATCTCCAACAGCCTCCGGATCGAAAACAAGTGAAGGTATTAAACTGAATGCGTGCGAGTTAATCGCAACACAAACGTTTTTCCAGGAATTTGACGACCACAAAAGGTGACCCGTAAAAATCCTCTTCAACCTTTCGAATACATCGTCTTTGCTCAGGACTGTTTCAAATCCATAATCTTCCAGCCACACACATTCCATATTCTCATCCCGGACGATACAAAAACGAATCCTACGCTCATCGACTTCAATGCAAAGCGTGCAATATGGAATCGAATCGGTATTAAACGAAGTATCCCCAGCCAGAAGACTTGGAATGATCTCAATTACCTGATTTTCAGAATTTGCCACAAATATATTTTTACAACTAAACCAATTTCAATAACGTCTGCAATTCTAGCTAATAAGCCCTTTCAACTTGTATATGTCCTCTGCGCTCAATAATTTACTAAACAACTTATGAACAGAATTTGCGGGTAGCGCGTGAATATCTTCCAATAACATATACTCGACTTTCTCTATAATTTGTTGATCTATAGCATGCTCCGGATCTATACCAGTTTTTAAGGTACCACTCAGCAACTTAACTTCAAAAAAAATCTCGATTGCATGTAAGGGCAGTTCCATGAATTCGTTGATAAACAGTACGTCTCCCACTAACACTTCCAAACCAGTCTCTTCCCTAAATTCGCGCCTAACCGCCGATGTCATTGATTCACCAAAATCAACACCGCCACCTGGTGGAGACCAAAAGTATCCTTTGGCACCCAGACCGCGATGTTTGACCATCAAAAAACGACCTTCAGAAATCAGAAGACCACATACACGAACCCTGATACGGTTTCCATACGTGGTCTCAATATGACTTTGCCCTTTATCCACTTGTATCGCGTCGAAAGGGCAAAGATAACTATACCATTAAAATTGACAAGTTCATTGTGATATTCCTCAGTAAGGACTACCAGAAATATAGCTTTCGAGCGATTTGATATGGTCTTTTTGCTCTCTAATTATTGCAGAAACGATATCGTTAATTGATATAATACCGATCAATTGTCCTTTTTTAGTAACTGGTAAGTGGCGAATATGCTTGTCTGACATGATTTGCATACATTCCTCTATCTGCTGATCATTTTCAACCGTAATTACTTTGGAAGTCATTACGTCGCCGATCAGTGTTTCCCGGGAAGCTCTACCCATCAGAATTACTTTTCGCGCGTAATCTCTTTCTGAAAATATACCCATGAGTTCATTATTCTCAATAACCAGAACAGCTCCGATATTCTTCGCAGCCATCACCTCCAGCGCTTGAAATACAGTTGTGTCCCTTGTGATGGACCAAATTGCGTCAATTGATTTGCCTGCCAGCACTTGGTATACTTGCATAAGTGAGTAGATTAGTTGTTAAAGGATAGATTTCATGTCAATTTACCAATTTAGTTTAAAAAAGTCCAACAAAATCTCAGTATATTTTTGCTTTATTCTAACTGGGAATCTTGCAAAATTAGATTTTTCCAAGCCACAACTCACGACCATTACCTGACCAAACTTGACAATACCTGACCAACGCCGACGACCGCCGACAATGCCTGACCATTCAGGTCTATTTCATTTCCCTTTGATCTTTTAAACACTTAGGTTAGTTTCGCAGCCATGGAATCCAGCGACCCACGACCGCAACAACTTTTACTAAAACGTTTCCCTTTCAGGCCCACTGCCGGCCAACTTCGTTTTTTCGCCAAAATGGACGATTTTTTGATCGAAGAAAAAGGGTTGGAGCGATATCGGGATTGTTTCATATTAAAAGGATATGCGGGTACAGGAAAAACTACAATCATCAGTTCGCTGATCAAGGTCCTGAAAAATTTTCAATACAAGTCGGTGTTGCTAGCCCCTACGGGCCGGGCAGCAAAGGTGATGTCAAGCTACTCAGACAAGATTGCACTGACTATCCACAAAAAGATATACAAACAGATCGCAGATTCTCATTCAGGAAATCTGGTTTTTCAGCGTCAAAAGAACTACCATGACAATACGTTATTTATAGTAGATGAAGCGTCGATGATCACCGATGACGCGGATTACGGAAACAGAAGTCTGCTTAATGATCTTATTGAATTCGTCTTTGAAAACCCCGGAAACAAACTAATGTTAGTAGGTGATGTTGCGCAGCTTCCGCCCGTCGGAAAAGTCATTAGCCCGGCGCTCGAAAAAGACTATTTGGAAGGCACCTATTATATGTCGGTTTTTGAAGAAGAATTGACAGAAGTAATGCGTCAGGATGAACAGTCGGGAATATTATTCAATGCAACAGAGCTCAGAAATGAACTAAAACAGGAAAATCCAGCGATCAAACTGCGGACAAAATCTTTCAAAGATATGTTTCGTATGACTGGTGATAAGATGGAGGAAGGGTTGCGATATGCTTACGACAAATACGGCCAGGAAAATGTAATTATTCTGACAAGATCAAATAAAACAGCGGTTCAGTATAACGAGTATATCAGGAGGGTTGTCAATTTCACCGAAGATGAGCTTGACGCCGGAGACCGATTGATGGTAGTGAGGAATAATTATAATATTCTCGATGACGACTCGCCAGCTGGTTTCATTGCAAATGGTGATTTTGTTGAACTTCTTAAAATCCGGAGAACGGAAGAAATCCACGGTTTTCGATTTGCTGATGCTATATTGAGACTCACCGACTACGACAAACAACCACAATTTGAGGCCAAAATATTTCTGGACACGCTCCATTCAGCATCCCCTTCGCTATCCTCTGAGGATAACAGACGACTATATGACAGTGTGCTTCAGGATTATATGGATATCAAATCACGAAAGGAAAGAATGGAGGCGTTGCGCAAAGATCCGTATCTAAATGCACTGCAGGTAAAATTTGCATATGCATTGACTACTCACAAATCTCAGGGCGGTCAATGGAGCGCAGTTTTTGTGGACCAGGGATATCTGCCTGAGGAACAGATCAATGAAGAATTTATACGCTGGTTATACACCGCAGTGACAAGAGCCACAGATGACGTATTCCTGATGAATTTCCATTCGCATTTTTTTGTATGATTGATTTTGACGCTATTAAACCGCCGCCGCCCTCTTCAACCGATCATTAATGGCTCTACCCAAATCTACCTGCGGTACGTATTCTGACTGAATTTCATCTATATCCAGGGCATCCAATTCACGGAGAAATGCAAAAAGATTGTGAGCGGCTTCCGCCATATTTCCGCTTGAAGTTAACAGTCTTTGACGCTTCTTTTCAACATCTTCCAGGTAAGTATCAAATAGAAGATATCCAATTTTTCGACCAGAGCCAATATCGAAGGATACTCTGTCTTTGATATAAAAAGGTTTCCGTGGTGCATAATGACTTTTTAGCATACCGGGAGCCTGAGGATTCGAAGTAGAATGGGTCAGCGAGTTAACTTTACCAATAACACTTTCGATTTGCTCAAGTGCCAACCCGCCCAGTCGATATATTGTCGGTATTTCATCTTCAAATCCTATGATGGTCGATTCGATGCCCACATCGCATAGCCCACCATCCAGAATATACTCAATTTTATCGCCAAGTTGCTGCTGAACGTGCGCAGCAGACGTCGGGCTGATATATCCAAAGGGATTTGCGCTGGGAGCCGCCAGCGGAAAGTCGAGATTGGACAATAATTCCAGCGTCATCGGATGGTTTGGAATTCTGATCGCTACTGTATCAAGACCAGATGTAACCAGATCAGGGATGATATCCATTTTAGGCAACAACATGGTTAGTGGTCCCGGCCAGAAAGACTTTGCAAGTTGAACCGCCTTTTCAGGAATAGCCGATGCAAATTGATAAATCTTTTCCAGTGAATTGGTATGTACAATCAACGGATCAAATGCAGGCCGGTTCTTGGTTTCGAAAATGGACAAAACTGCTTTTTCATTCAAAGCATTTCCCGCGAGACCATATACAGTTTCAGTAGGAATAGCGACCAGTTTGCCGTTCCTCAAGACATCTGCCGCCTTTCTAATATCACTTCCAGTTTCAGCCAAAATCTCAATTGTTAATATTCCGCAAAATTACAAAAAGAGCGTTACCATTCACAGGGGTACGAAATCTATAATTTAAAGTACTAATATTGCGGGTGGCAAGTACAACTAAAACGATACAGCAAACAGAATATCGCAAGTTAGAATTGTTTTAAATAACAAGAAAAAACCAAAGCCTGCAGTCAAGCAACCGTACACAATAGTTATATTTAAAGGATAAATAGTAATAATAATCTAACCCTTGCTATGTTTCAAATCAAAGAACAACCGACCGTTTTCGATGTCGTAATTGTAGGCTCCGGAGCGGGAGGAGGAATGGCAGCTTATCAACTGGCAAAAGCCGGTGCAAAAGTAGCACTATTGGAGGCAGGAGGATATTTCGATCCTGCTGATCCACAATATATTACCCAACTTAAATGGCCGTGGGAATCTCCCCGACGCGGCGCCGGCAACCACCGCCCTTTTGGGGATTTTGATGCGGCCTGGGGTGGCTGGGAAATTGACGGTGAGCCTTACACACGTAAAAGCGGCACCAAATTTGACTGGTTCAGGTCACGCATGCTGGGTGGGCGGACAAATCACTGGGGACGTATTTCATTACGTTTCGGTCCAAAAGATTTTAAAAGACACAGTATAGACGGATTGGGCGACGATTGGCCAATCGGATATGATGATGTTAAACCATATTACGATCAGGTTGATAAATTGATCGGAGTTTTTGGTACCGTTGAAAATATTGATAACGAGCCGGATGGTATATTTCTGCCGCCACCGAAGCCCCGTCTTCACGAGTTGTTTCTTCAAAAAGCTGGCAAAACAGCCAATATTCCGGTAATTCCTTCAAGGCTTTCGATCCTGACAAAACCCATCAACAATGAGCGTGGCGTTTGTTTTTATTGCGCTCAATGCAGTAGATCCTGCCAGGCATATGCAGACTTCTCGTCTTCGTCTGTTCTGGTAATTCCTGCGATGAAAACGGGGAATGTGACATTGATCAACAATGCCATGGCCCGCGAGGTATTGACGGATCCGGTTACGGGATTGGCGACAGGCGTGTCCTATATAGACCGCGTGAAGTTGACAGAGCATACCATCAAGGCAAAATCTGTGGTACTGGCTGCCAGCGCTGGTGAAACTGCTCGGCTTCTTTTGAACTCCAAATCTGATAAACACCCAAATGGGCTGGCCAATTCGAGTGGTGTTGTGGGACACTATCTTCATGACTCAACCGGTGCGTCGCGTGGTGCTTTCCTTCCTCATTTGATGGAACGTAAACGTTACAACGAAGACGGCACGGGTGGTATGCACGTTTACACCCCATGGTGGCTTGATAACAAAAAGCTGAATTTCCCACGCGGTTATCATATTGAATATGGCGGCGGCATGGGCATGCCGGCATATGGTTTCGGCTTTGGAATGGAGCAACGCAATGGTATTTATCCAACGGCCAATGGTCAGAAACGTGAAGCTGGTGGTTATGGAGCGTCGTTGAAAGAAGATTATCGTCGTTTTTACGGTGCCAACATTGGTATGGCCGGACGCGGAGAAGCGGTTCCAAATTTTGACAACTATTGTGAAATCGATCCGAACGTGGTTGACAAATACGGTATTCCGGTTTTGAGGTTCCACTATAAATGGTCGGACTACGAAAGACTGCAGGCAAAACATATGCACGAAACTTTCGAGGAAATGATCCATGCGTTAGGTGGTGTTCCAAACGGAACGAAACCAGGCGCAGATACGGATTACGGGCTGGAAGCACCAGGTAGAATTATTCACGAGGTTGGTACTGCCAGAATGGGTAATGATCCTAAAACGTCTGCTTTGAACAAATTTTCTCAAGCACACGATGCCAAGAACGTATTTGTTGTAGACGGCGGCTCTTTCGTTTCTCAGGCTGACAAAAATCCAACATGGACGATCCTTGCATTGTCATGGCGTGCATCCGACTATATCATCGATCAGGTGAAGAAAAAGAATATCTAAAACTCAGGTTACATTAATAGCGATCAGCTTAACATTGCTTAAAGCTCAAAAAATATGAAACGTAGAGACACATTAAAAGCGATTACGCTTTCCTCGCTTGGTTTAGCTTCGCTCAATCCTCAGGTTGCGCTGGCAGAAAGCCTGAATCATCCGAAGCCTGTTGCAGATGATGATATCAAAATCCCGGGTGGTCGGCAAAAAGAGGAGGCAATATATGATGCCAAACTGATGAAAGAGAAATTTTTCACAGATGCAGAACTTAAAACGATCACTGTTCTTTCAGACATCATAATCCCCGCTGACAGTAAATCCGGAAGTGCTTCTCAAGCCGGAGTGCCTGCCTTCATTGAATTCATCGCCAAGGATATGCCGGCCTACCAAACGCCGTTACGGGGTGGATTGAAATGGCTGGATGTGGAATCGAATAACAGATTTCATAAAATTTTTACGGCCTGTACAAAAGAACAACAGATTCAAATTGTGGACGACATCGCATATCCCGAAAAAGCGAAACCTCGTTTCTCACAAGGCGTGGCTTTCTTCAATATGATGAGAAATCTGACTGCAACCGGCTTCTACACCACCAAAATAGGCATAGACGACCTGGGATATGTCGGCAATACGCCAAACGTTTGGGAGGGACCACCAGCAGAAGTGATCAAACAATATCAGAAGTATATTGTTTAGAAATTCAAAAGGAGCTCAGATATGGGCTCCTTTTTTGATAGCGGCGGCAGTCCGAACTGGATGTTTTTAAATGTTTGAACCATTTAGTAGTTAAGAAACATTAAGTGTTAATTTCCAGTTGATTATTCATGCAAAGGCCTTTATTTCACTTTCGAAATACACCTTCAGAAGAATTGATAAAAAAAATAGAACCCGTGTCTCATATCGATTTTTTCGTTTGTCATGTAGGTGTAATTCAATAACAACATTTAAATAACAAGCAAAATGAGAGAATACGCATTGATCATGAGACATGAGGACGGCCAAAAAATCGCTTCGCCCGATCAGATACAGGAATGGATGAAACAGACTATGGACTGGATCGGAACTATTGCCGCTCAAAACAAATTTGTTTCCGGGACAGGATTGCCATTCGACGGCGCAAAGGTAGTTCACGCTGATAAGCTTGTAACAAACGGCCCGTTCGGGGATATTAAGGAGACGCTCGGTGGTATTATTACGGTGAGAGCAGAGTCAGTTGAAGAAGCTGTCGAATTTGCGAAAGGCTGTCCGGTTCTACAGGGTGAAGGCAATACAGTCGAAGTACGGAGAATTGCTCACAATGGAGACGACAATTAACTCATTTATTTCATTTAAGGACCAAAATATGAAAGCCATTGTTTCGACAGCGGCTTTTTTCGTATGAAACCTCACGAACTGATACCCCATTTGTTCAGAAAAGAGTTTACCAGGATCGCTTCTGTTCTGTGTAAACATTTTGGCATGGATCACATTGAAATCGCAGAGGATATCGCGAGTGAAACATTCCTTGCCGCATTGGAAATTTGGCCATATAAGGGAATTCCCGAAAACCCTGTGGCGTGGCTATATATGGTGGCGAAAAATAAGACAAAAAATTACCTGCACAGAAATGAAATTCTGACCCGGAAAATTGAAGATCTGAATAATGGCCAAGAGGAAAATGTCATGCCTGAAATTGATCTTTCACCCCGGAATATTTCGGATAGCCAGCTTCAAATGCTATTCGCAGTTTGTAATCCGGTATTGTCTAATGAGTCTCAAATTGGACTGGCGCTTCGAATTCTTTGTGGATTTGGTATTGAAGAGATTGCGAATGCTCTTTTAAGCAATAAGGAAACGATCAATAAACGCCTATACCGGGCCAAAGCAACGCTTCGATCCGAAAAAATAAAAGTTGAATTTCCGGCAGAATCCGAAATCCCAAAGAGACTAAATACAGCGCTCACAACAATATACCTTCTGTTCAACGAAGGATACTACTCCGAAAGCCAGAACGAACTGCTTCTCGAAGATTTATGTCAGGAGGCAATCCGACTTACGCAGCTTTTAACCGAAAATGAGAAAACGAACCTGCCGGAAGTCAACGCGCTACTGGCCTTGATGTATTTCCATTCTTCCCGATTCCCGGCTCGAAAAGACCAAAACGGTGAAATTGTGCTTTATGAAATGCAAGATGAATCACTTTGGGATCTTGAATTAATTACGGCAGGCACGTGCCATCTTAAGTTAGCCTCACAGGGAAACAGGCTTTCTAAATATCATATCGAAGCGAGCATTGCATTTTGGCACACGGTCAAGACCGACAGTTTAGAAAAATGGGAGAATATTTTCAGCTTATACAATCACCTGCTCGTCCTTGAGTACTCTCCTATCGCCGCATTGAACAGAACCTTCGCTTTTTCAAAAGTGCGTGGAAAAGAAGCTGCGATATTCGAAGCTGAAAAATTGCAGCTAAAAAACAATAGGTTCTATTTCACACTACTCGGCGAGCTTTATAAAGAAATCGATCCCGGGAAAGCAATATCCAATTTCAAGCGCGCGCTTGCGCTGGCAAAAACCGAATCAGACAAAAAGATCATTTCTGGATATATTGCTGAATTATCGCAATCAGGATAATTCTTATCATTTTGAAAAAGTGTTAAAAAAAGAAAGGAGCCCGGCAAAAGGCTCCATTTCAACACTAGATCAATACAATATACTTAATACAATTTTTGGCGCTGCGCTTTAACGGTTTCGTCTTTCAGGAATTCGTCATATGTCATCAGCTTATCCAATATTCCTTTTGGCCCGATTTCGATGATGCGGTTTGCGATAGTATGAACGAACTGGTGGTCATGGGAATAGAATAAAAGGCAACCAGTGAAATCGATCAGACCATTGTTAAGCGCGGTAATAGATTCAAGGTCAAGGTGGTTAGTAGGATCATCCAATACCAACGCATTTGCTCCTGAAAGCATCGTTCTGGATAACATACACCTTACTTTTTCACCTCCGGAAAGAACGGTCGCTTTTTTCAGAGACTCATCGCCCGAGAAAAGCATACGACCCAAAAATCCGCGAATAAAACTTTCATCTTTTTCCTCTGAATATTGACGAAGCCAGTCAACCAGGCTCAAGTCCACATTAAAGAATTGAGTCGGATCTTTCGGAAAATATGATTTTGTTATAGTTACACCCCAATTGAAAGTCCCTTTGTCGGCTTTGGCTTCTCCACTGATGATATCGAAAAACGCGCTGATCGCCAGTACATTTTTACCAACAAAAGCGATCTTGTCTCCTTTATTGACTGAAAAACTCAAATTATTGAACAATACTGTTCCGTCCTCGGCAGTTTTAGAAAGTCCTTCCACAGCAAGCAACTGATCTCCAACTTCTCTTTCACCTTTGAAAGCGATATACGGATATTTCCTTGAAGATGGTTTTATATCATCAATTGTCAGCTTATCCAACAATTTCTGGCGACTTGTAGCCTGTTTAGATTTCGAAGCATTCGCACTAAAACGGCGAATAAATTCTTCAAGCTCTTTCTTTTTGTCTTCAGACTTCTTGTTCGCATCCTGCTTTTGTTTCAAAGCCAACTGGCTGGACTCATACCAGAATGAATAGTTACCTGAGAACATCTGCACCTTGCTAAAATCGATATCTACCACGTGCGTACAAACCTCATCAAGGAAGTGACGGTCGTGGGAAACTACGATTACTGTGTTCTTGAAATCAGCAATAAAGTTTTCAAGCCAAAGTACCGTTTCAACGTCAAGGTTGTTGGTAGGTTCATCCAGAAGCAATACATCGGGATTACCGAACAATGCTTGGGCCAAAAGTACCCTTACTTTATCGTTTGCATTAAGGTCAGCCATCAATATTTGATGCGAATCTTCACCCAGTCCCAAACCACTCAACAACTGCGCCGCTTCTGTTTCTGCATCCCAGCCATTCAAATCAGCAAATTCCGCTTCCAATTCTGCCGCCTTTTCGCCATCCTCGTCCGTGAAATCCGCCTTCTCATATATCGCCTCTCTCTCCTTCATTATTTTGTAAAGCCTTTCGTGGCCCAGAATAACAGTATCCATTACCGTATAAGCATCGAATTCAAACTGGTCCTGCTTCAGGAAGGTCAGACGTTCGCCGGGATTCAGGCTCACCGAGCCGGTTTGAGATTCCAATTCACCCGAAAGAATTTTCAGAAAAGTAGACTTTCCGGCTCCGTTTGCGCCAATAACCCCATAACAGTTGCCAGGAACGAACTTTATATTTACTTCATCAAATAATACTCTTTTTCCGTATCGGAGCGATACGTTCTGAACGGTAAGCATTTCGAAATTCTATTTTTATGAATGAAAGTGCAAAATTACATAATTTGAAGCGATTTTACATAGCGTGAGGAAGCAATTCCCGGGATTATGGTAGAATGAATGTTGGTATGTCGTGTTCAACGCCTAAATGGTTCGTATCGTCAATCTTGGTCAAGAGATAGTGATCTAATTCTTAAGTTGGAGACCACTTCCCGAAAGAATCGCGCAAACTTATCGCCCCAAAATATTTCGCTCGCGCCCAAAATAAAAGAGGCCGGTTGACCCGACCTCTCCAATTATCTGCTTTCGAATCCCAATTATTTAATAACGCGAATGGTGTGAGCACCTTTGCCAACACTGATCTTCGCTTCCTGCATTTTAAGAGACGGAGAGTCGCCTTTCGTCACAGTCCAGAACTCCACGCCCCCATTGCCAAGTCCAAATTCCAGATACTCGAAAACGCTCACAGCAAGGTTAGCTCCATCCTTATCAAATGCAACACTCCGAGGGTATATTCCTGCGAACGGATAGTCCGCCACTTTCGTCAGGCTGCCATCCGTCCCAACTTTAAACAAAGTCAGGGATGAGCCCGTACCCGCTCCGGCGGTTGCCCACGGAGCATCACTTTTTGCAGCATTTACTGCTACTAACAAACTGCCATCGGGACTAATCGCGAAAGAGCCCGTGCTGACGCCTGTCGCCACTTTACTCGCCACCTTATGTTCAGCTGAGCCATCCATCGAGAAGTCGACCACATGGATTTCTCCCGCCTCGGACGCATTGCCCTGCTTGCCTTTTGAATCTAAAACGAAGTAATGCTTGCCGTCCGCCGAAAATTCTCCGAATGAAGGATCAGCCCCAACCTTAACAGGTTTGCCTACTAATTCGACATTTTTCACTTTACCTGCTTCACGAAGCACCTTATATAGCCCAACTTCATTTGAGTTATCCAATGTAAACGCAATGAAGTCTCCGGATGGATGCCAGGTTATATCAGAAATATTGCTGGTCGAATCTATCGCCGCAGGAAGGTTCAGGAAACGACCCGGCTTACCATCTGGCGCAGCTTCGATAAAAACCAGCTCCTTCCCGGCCTCTGACGTAGTTATAATCAACTCATTCTTATTAATATCAATGGCAAGTGGATTCTTACCAACCGGGAAACCAAACTTTGCTTTCGGAGCTGCAAAATTTATAATATCAACCACATAAAGCTTTTCTCCAGCAGGAAATTCCCCTACTGCGTCTGTATACTGAGTAACGCCATCTGCAGGTTTTAATTTATTTTCAAGCACAAAAGCCAATCCCCCATATTCCTGAACTGCTATCGTCTTGCCCCCTCCTATCACCGAATTCGAAATTAAAGCGCTTCCCAATCCCTTACTGCCCCGCTCCACTGGAAATTTAATTGATGACAATTGATCCTTTGCGGCGTTGTCAGTCAATAGCTTTCCATCTACCAACGCCGATGCTGCAAGATCTCCGTCAGATATGACGATAAGCCCTTTGGCATTGAAGTTGACGGTAGTCTGGGCAAGTACCGGTACTGCGCCCATTGCTATCAAACCGGCAAGTATTCCGACTTTTCTCATAAAAGTGAAGTTTAGTTATAGTTGAAAAAAAGATTTAAGTCCCTAAAGAAGTCCGGTCATCAGCCTAATTTACTCATGGAAACTAATCTTTACGAATTCGCAATATAAGACAAAACCTTTCCAAATGGGCAAAAAGGGCCTTTTATAAGGCAACAAGGGACTGCGTAACCAACAGACAAGGGGCTAAAAAAAAGAATAAAATCAATCTTTCAGTGCCAGGGACATAAAAAAAGACCTCTGACGATTACCGTCAGAGGCCTTCAATAAAGAGCTGTAAATATTACGCAGCAACCGCAAGGGAATTAACCAATTTCGCCAATTTCGACTTTTGGTTAGATGCCTTCTTCTTGTGGATAATATTTTTCTTTGCCAAACGATCCAACATTGAAGATACAGTTTTGTAAACTTCTATCGCAACAGTTTTGTCAGTTGTTTCACGCAATTTTCTGATATATGAACGCGTAGTTTTGTGCTGGTAACGGTTACGCAAACGTTTAGTTTCGTTAGCGCGAATTCTTTTTAAAGCTGATTTATGGTTTGCCATTGTATATTGATATTATTGATCTCTTCGTCAAACTGTGTGCAAAAGTAAAAATATCTTTGTTAAACACCAAATTCGGCACAAAATATCTTTCAATATTTTATTTGATCAGATGATTTACTTCGGTGGAAAGGTACTCATCCAACATAGATAATAGATCTGACGCAGGGACATTACTGTGCAATTCGCCCTCTATGGCCAGCGATATTTTTCCGGTCTGTTCCGAAATAACAATCACGGCTGCATCAGTAGCCTCACTCATACCCATTGCCGCTCTGTGCCTGAAGCCCAATGAAGAAGGTACATCCACCCCATCAGCCACGGGCAAAACGCATCTCGCCGCTTTTAAACGTCCATTGATAATTATCACCGCCCCGTCATGCAATTCACTATATTGATTAAACAGAGACACCAAGAGTGGTTTGGACAATTTCGCATCTATCAACTCCCCGGTTTCGACAAATTTCGATAGATCATCTTTTTTATTAAGAACTATGAGCGCTCCGGTAAAACTCGACGCGATTGCCTTGCTGGCCTCGACGATCTCTTTCAGATTTTTCGAATGTGCGTCCGTAATCGTGCTTCCAAGTATTTTTTTGAGGAAACCGTTATTTGTATAAATCGTGGATTTACCAATGATCAACAAAAATCTGCGAATCTCTTGTTGAAAAATGACGATCAGAGCCACTGCTCCTACGCCCATAAAATATTGCAGGATCGCTGTCAAAAGTCCCAATCCAAGCCCTCTGACGACCAGGTAAAAGACATAAACGAACATATATCCCAGAAATACCCGACTCGCTATACTACCCCTAACCAGCGTATATATCTGATATAGAAGTATGGAAACCAGAAAAACATCCAGAACATCCGCCCAATTGACATTCAAAAAACCAACCTGCATAAAAACCAATAATATTTTGCGTCTAAATTACCATTTTTTAGTATACCCCACTAGTTGCAAGCCACAGTTTTACTGCCTCGGTAGCTTCTTTTACATCATGCACCCTCAGTATATCTGCGCCCCGGTCTAATGCCAGCGTATTCAAAACCGTCGTCCCGTTTAGGGCGTCACTGGCATTGCTACCTAAGGTGTTGTATATCATACCTTTCCTCGAAACTCCTACAAGCAATGGGCAATCGAGAGATTCAAAGTCAGCCAGATGCTTCAGCATCAAAAAATTTTGTTCCCTGGTTTTTGCAAAACCGAATCCCGGGTCAATTATTATATCCGAGACTCCTCCCTCACGCAAGTACTTCATTTTCGGCAAGAGCTCCTTAATAATATCAAGACTCAGATTACGGTATTCGGTCAACGTATTCATGGTTTCCGGTGTCCCCCGCATATGCATCAAAACATATGGAACCTTCATCCGAATAACGGTGTCAAGCATATCGATGTCCAAAGTCCCCCCTCCTACATCATTGATAATTGATGCGCCTGCTTTAACAGCCGCCTCGGCCACTTTCGCCCGAAAGGTATCAACAGAAACGATCAAATCAGGAATTTGTTTGGTTAACGGTTCAATAACTGATAAAATCCGTTCTAATTCCTCTTCAACGCTTACATCCTTGGCGCCTGGCCGGGTCGAATAACCCCCGATATCAATAAAGCTGGCGCCTTCATCTTTCATCACTCCAGCCCTGTCCAAACCTTCCTGAACCGAGCTCATTCTACTTTCAGGGTGAAATGAATCCGGAGTCATATTGAGGATCCCCATCACTTTTGGAATCGACAGATCAATCAGCCGGCTCCCAACTTTGATCGATTTTTTACTAACTTGCGCCATATAATTCATTACCAAAAAACACTACGCGTGAAATCCACAGAAGCGGAATATCAGGAAATCATTCAGTATTGCCAAGATCTTTTCACAAAAAAAAATAAAGACTACGGAACGTCCTGGCGCATTTTGCGGCTTCCCTCTATTACTGATCAGATCTTTATTAAAGCCCAGCGCATTCGTACAATTCAGGAAAAGGGCCTCCAAAAAGTAGATGACGATATTCCTGCCGAGTTTATCGGAATCATTAATTATTGCGTGATGGCGTTGATACAGATTTCATTAAACAACGCGAAACAAAATCTGGATAACACAGAACTGACTTCTGCCTACAATCAGCAGGTTCTGGAGGTTCAGGAACTGCTTTTCAATAAAAACCATGATTACGGCGAGGCCTGGCGTGAAATGCGTGTAAGCTCCATGACCGACATTATTCTAATGAAATTATTGCGCATCAAGCAAATTGAAGATAATCAGGGATTTACAATTGTTTCCGAAGGCGTAAAATCAGGTTATCAGGATATTATCAATTATGCTGTATTCTGTTTGATTAAATCTAATGGGTTGCAATCGAATTAGCTTTTAGCTTCGGTCCGTCGCACGGTTAGCTTTCAGCTATTTTAAGTAATTAGAAACTCATGTCTAATGTTCCTTATTTACTTATTATTTCAACACATTATTGAGGTTTCGAACCATTGAGATGTTAAGAATGGTTAATGAACAGTTAAAAATAATCCTGATTGGCTTATTTAGATGTTGTCGACCTGCCGACCCCGCATTTGGAGCTACGATTACCCAGCTCCCGATAGCACACAGTAATATTAAAGTCGTTTTAAATACCCGAATATGAAAATTCTTGCCCAGATATCTCGTCTGATCGTCGGACTTTTGTTTATTTTTTCCGGTCTGATCAAACTGAACGATCCTGTTGGTACACAGTATAAGCTAGAGGAGTATTTCGAAGTATTTGCCGTCGACTTGCCGGCGATGCATGATTTTTTCATGTCGCTGGTGCCCTTCGCGCTCTACTTTTCTGTGTTCCTT
Organism: Dyadobacter sp. HNCC25DJ184; assembly: GCF_056895215.1. Classification (NCBI taxonomy): domain Bacteria; kingdom Pseudomonadati; phylum Bacteroidota; class Cytophagia; order Cytophagales; family Spirosomataceae; genus Dyadobacter; species Dyadobacter sp. HNCC25DJ184. The sequence continues at coordinate 205,196 of NZ_JBXHAQ010000002.1, forward strand.
TGTACGGCAGAGGTGGTGTTGGGAATTGCGTTATTAGTGGGTTATAAACCGAGGACCACCTCCTGGCTTCTACTTTCTATCATCGTTTTTTTCACGTTCCTAACCTTTTATTCCGCATACTTTAATAAGGTAACAGATTGCGGATGCTTCGGCGCGGCGATCAAGCTTACGCCCTGGACTTCGTTTGGAAAGGATATATTTTTGCTGATCCTGATATTGATTATAGTCTATTATCGAAAGAAATTTAAGCCATACCCGACAGGAATATTGGTGATCCTTTCAACTGTAGCTTCATTGGGTATAGCATTTTATTCACTGCGTCATTTACCCATAGTAGATTTATTGTCATACCGCGTGGGGGCAAGCGTTCCGGCACAAATGAAACCCTCGGAGCCATTGAGGTACAAGTATATATTTGAAAAGGATGGAAAAACCAGCGAATTTGAAAAGTACCCGTCCGACACCACATTGACATTCAAGGAAATGCAGATTGTCAATCAGGATGCGATGCCCAAAATAACCGACTATAAGGTTTGGAACGACGAAGGAGACTATACCGAGGAATCGCTGAAAGGAACGAAGCTATATCTGATTCTTAAAAATTTCACAGACATTAATACTGCAGCTCTTCCGGATATCAGCAAGCTTGTCAATAAGTTGAAAGGCACCAACGTTCAGCCGATTATTCTTACGTCCGGAAGCAGTGACGAAATTAAGAGCTTTTTGAATGAGCACCAGATCGCACTTCCGTTTTACTACGTGGACGCGACGGTTCTTAAAACAATATCTCGCTCAAATCCAGGGCTTTGGCTATTAAAAGATGGTACCGTTCTTGGTAAATGGCATTACAACGATACACCTTCGGCCGAGGCCGTATTGGAACTAACTAAAAAGTAATAGTTCAGTACCCGGTTACTACCAGCATGAAAAACATAATTTTAGTGGGGATGATGTCTTCCGGTAAGACAACTCTGGGCCGTAAGCTGGCCCAGGCTTTGAACTATGATTTTATAGATCTTGATAAGCTGATCGAGCAGGATCAGCACAAAGATATTCCTTCCATTTTTTCCGAATTTGGGGAAAAACACTTCCGCGAAACGGAAAGCAGAGTATTAAAAAGCCTCGAACACCACCGTCCATTCGTGCTGGCTTCTGGTGGCGGAACTCCTTGCTTTTTTGATAATATGGAGTTTATAAAAAAACTGGGGATTAGTATATACCTTAATGTACCGGCTGAATTTTTAGCTAAAAGGATAGAAAACCATGGCAAAGACGACCGCCCGATTTTATCAGGGGCTCATTCATTGGTAGAAACTCTTACCGAAAAAATTGAAGAAAGAACGCCTTTTTACAGCCAGGCAGACTTCACCCTAGCAGGTGAATTGAACGTAACCCACTTGCTGGAGACATTAAAACCGTTGCTTTGAGACGGTGGGCAGCTTTCGGCAATCAGCTTTCGTTATTCCGACTGCCAATCACCGAAAGCCGAATGCCATGAATTATCTCCCAAAGAACACACCAACGGTAAGCATCAAGTTGATGGAGTTATTTGTAATCGCCACGGACGAGTAATCTTGAGGATTATTCAGATAATAAGGAGTATATGCGGATTTAAAGGTGGTATAAGTGCCCGCAATATCCGCGAAATATTTACTATTTCTGATTCCCAGTCCCGCCGAAAAAAGTAGTTTATCACGATTCAACCCGTCATCAAACTTATAGGCATTGGCCAGGTAACCAAAACCTAAGCGCCCCCGAAACAGCCCAACGCGATACTCCCCACCTACCCGAGCATTAACGACTCCTTTATAGGTATCGCCGATTTCGTTGTTGGTATTCACCTTAAACTCATTGTTACCATTGCTGTCCAAATACGAAGTCCTTGCTCTCATTCCGCCGTACCCAACATACTCAATCGTTGCTGTCAGAAAACCGTTGGTTTTGGCAAAAAAAGTAGCACCCAGCGATGTTCGGAACGGACTATTATAGGAATATGTAAACTCGTTTGTCGCAATTCCGATACTTGTATATGGAGGTTTGATCAAATTACCCTGTCCGTCTGAAACCAGACCGTCTACATACGATGCATTAACATCCTGATCAAATGATTCCTTTACAGCGGTGAAAGTGGGCGTGGACATCGTCAAGCCAAACTGAAATGCAGGATTCACCTTGTAAATCATGCCCAGTGTTGCATTAAACCCGTTCCCAGACACTTTAAGGTGCTCTACCTGATCTATGTATATCAGTTCAGGGCTGTTGACATAATTATCCTGGAGAACGCGGGTATATTCGTAACGAAGCCGAGTGAACCCGATGCTACCTCCGAGATAGAACTTATCATTATAGTTCCCACCGTATGAGATATTCCAGGCGGTGTTTGCACCCGTTGCGCTATATGTTCCGAATTGATCAACAACACTTTGCGCATCCAAAGCTTGCCAAGTCGGCGAAGTTGCGCTACCAGCAGGATTGATCAGATACATTTGATAATACGCTGCAGGTATTGAGTAAGCGACCGGAATGCTACTATCGAAGCCGCCTTCCATTTCGCTCACCGTTGTCTTGTCCGTATTTGCATCTTCAACCACTTTATCCAGATACGCGCTTTTGTTGTTTCTACCTCCAAATGAGTATTGATCCTGAAACGACTGTTGGCGAGAAAAGGATATGCCAAGCGAAGTCCGTCTCCATTTCCTTTGAAAACTCGGCTGGCTGGTAAAGACGACGGATGCTTGAGGAATATTGAAATTTGTTTTAGAATCGCTCATCGTGCCATCAATATAACTGGTCTTCGTGTTAAAAGCAGTCACAGCCGGACTAATGGAAAATTCTGATTTATTATAAAATCCAAGACCCGCTGGATTTGTAAATATCGCACTTGCGTCTCCCCCTAATGATGCATGATTCCCACCCAATCCTTGAAAACGGGCTGTTCCGGTTTGATTAATTTCTGAATATCGGAATATATCTCCGGCATACTGGGCATTTGCTGTGAAGGATAAAAGAGAAAAGATGCTGAGAAAATACCAGACATTACTTTTGATCATGACTAAGATAAAATTTAAATTAAACTTCATTTTTACTAAACGAAAACCCTGCAGAATTATGACGGTCCACAGGGTTTTCACTTAATATTTATTATCCGGCATTGCGGGAATTATCTTGGCCCGCGAGATGATCCTCCCGCGTTACCGCCTCCACCACCGCCCGATGATGGCGCACTATAACTTCTTGAAGGTGCACTATAGGTAGGCTGGCTCGGCTGACTGTAAGTTCTCTGAGGCGCACTGTAAGATTCACGAGCAGGAGAACTATAAGATCTTGATTCAGTTGATGGCTGATACGAAGACCTCGATCTACTATTATATGAATCAGAACTATATGATCTCGAAGACGGTGTTGAAGATCCGGCTGTTCCGGAAGAATATCCCGAATTGGCACTTCTCGGTCTGCTGTAATATGTATTAGCATCAGCTCCTGATGCAGCCGATCTGCTATTATAATTCGAAGCGTCCGATCTGCCGTTACTATAATAAGTACTAGACGATCTTGTTGTTCCTTCTCCTCTTGATCTAGAGCTATATCCGTCACCACTCACCGCAGTTCCTCTTCTGCTTCCACGATCAGATCCGGTGTTGTTAACTGTAGATCCATTAGAACGCGAAGAGTTTACGAAACTGGAATTATATCTTCCATTGCTGGCACGCGAACTTGATCCAGCCACTCTTGGTCCGTATGTTCTGGAATAACCTTGTCTTTCGCCGGTATTAACAATATAAACCGGACTGCTGTATGCCCACGGATTGTATCCATATCCGTACATGCTATTGTAATATCCCATTCCGTACATACTTCCCAAGCCGTACATTCCATACATGCTTCCATATCCATATGGCGAATAACCCCAGAAAGGATCATACATGCTCATCATGCTATATGGCGAGTATCCCATGCCGTATCCAAACGGTGAATAGCCCATTCCATATCCCATACTCATGTATGGACTGAAACCGTACCCTCCGAATCTCATGCCAATGCCAAGACTAGCAGCTCCCGGCCAAAAACTAGACATACCGCTATAAAAGGGACTTGAAAAACGAGAAGCCTGGCTATATCCGTCAACAAAACCCGCGTTATACCCAGCGTCATCGCTTACTGCCCGATTAATATTTCTTGACGAAATGTAGTTTTCGTCGTAATAATCGCCTGTTCCTGCATATTTCTCATCCGTAGTGCCTTGATAGTCAGGATTATTGTACCTGTCAAGCTCAGAAGGAACCGACTTTCTCACAGGCACTGACGCAACCCCGGAAGCACCGCCGTATAGGTCATCATAATCTGCACCTGAGCGAGAAGCTTGTTGATTGGGGCTACATCCCCAGGCTCCAAGAAGAGCAGATATGGCCAAATATTTGATTTTATATCGTGACAACATCATCTTTGTTTTATAGTTATTTGAGGCTAATAATCTAATGGCTAATATACAAAAAAATCACTCCATTATACACATGGTAACATGTATAATATAACATTAATTCCAAAGTTAACATAAAAACCTATCTTTGCACCTCTTTTAAAAAGGGGCCAAATTGGAACAGAATAAGGCGTTTTAACAATAACCAGGTATAAAGACAATGAGTAAAGCCTTACCAAAGCGTAGTGAAAACTATTCGGAATGGTACAACGAATTAGTAAAAAGAGCTGATTTGGCCGAAAATTCGGCCGTGAGAGGTTGCATGGTGATCAAACCATATGGATATTCGATATGGGAGAAAATGCAACGTGCTTTGGATGACATGTTTAAAGAAACGGGACATACAAATGCATATTTCCCGTTGTTTATACCCAAGTCATACCTAAGTAAGGAAGCTTCACATGTGGAAGGTTTTGCCAAGGAATGCGCTGTTGTTACCCACTATAGACTCAAAAACGACCCCAATGGGAAAGGGGTTATCGTCGACCCGGATGCGAAACTCGAGGAAGAGTTGATCGTTCGACCTACTTCGGAAACCGTAATATGGAGTACATATAAAAACTGGATACAATCGTATCGCGACCTGCCTTTGCTGATTAACCAGTGGGCAAATGTAGTTCGCTGGGAAATGCGCACCCGTTTGTTTCTGAGAACAACGGAGTTCCTATGGCAGGAGGGGCACACAGCCCATTCGACTGCGGCCGAAGCGGTGGCAGAGACAAAGCAAATGCTGGAAGTATATGCAACTTTCGCAGAAGAATGGATGGCCTTACCGGTTGTGAAAGGAATAAAAAGTGCAAACGAACGTTTCGCGGGCGCGGAGGAAACCTTTTGTATTGAGGCATTGATGCAAGACGGAAAGGCTTTGCAGGCTGGAACATCTCACTTTTTGGGACAGAACTTCGCTGAGGCGTTTGATGTAAAATTCCAGAACAAAGAAGGAAAACTGGAACATGTATGGGGCACTTCATGGGGAGTAAGTACTCGTTTGATGGGTGCGCTTATCATGGCTCACTCTGACGATGCAGGGTTGGTACTACCTCCAAAACTGGCTCCTATTCAGGTTGTTATAGTTCCTATATATAGAAGCGATGAGCAACTGGAGCAGATTTCAGCAAAGGTAGCTGAGATTACAAAACAACTGAAAAAGCTTGGCATTTCTTTCAAATATGATTCATCAGATGCCAACAAGCCTGGCTTCAAGTTTGCTGAATATGAACTGAAGGGCGTACCTGTTCGTTTGGCTTTGGGTGGTCGCGATCTTGAAAATAATACGGTAGAGGTAGCAAGAAGGGACACTAAATCAAAGGAAACTGTTTCACTGGACGGAATCGCTGAATTTATACAGGGGTTACTTGAAGATATTCAGCAGTCTATATATGACAAAGCATTTGCGTTCCGTGAGGAAAACACTCTAAAGGTGGATTCATTCGAAGAATTTGTGAGAGTACTGGATGATAAGGGCGGATTTATCATGGCGCATTGGGATGGTACTCCTGAAACTGAAGAAAAGATCAAGGAAGAAACCAAGGCTACCATTCGGTGTATTCCTTTGAACCAGGAAAAAGAAGAAGGGGTTTGTATTTACTCAGGTAAACCTTCGACTGGTCGAGTTGTTTTCGCGAGAGCTTATTGAGCTTTGAGCGGTTAGGGATTAGCTATTAACTTCGCGCTTATTCCAGAGTTTTCGACGAGTATCTGATTACGTATTTAACAATTTACTTTACCAATACCGGTAGTTTCGCCACGGGCTACCGGTTATATCAAACAGGGTGGTCCATAAAAAAGCAGCATATGAAACAGGCAAAATCAGGCGATAACGTACTCGTTCATTACAAAGGAACTCTTACTGATGGTCAATTATTTGACTCGTCAGAAGGTAGAGAGCCACTAAGTTTCCAATTGGGAAGCGGGATGGTAATTAAAGGATTTGATGACGGTGTAACCGGCATGCAGATTGGAGACAAGAAAACCGTGCAAATCCCTAATGCAGAAGCATATGGCCCGGCAAATGAAGAGATGATCGTTAAATTCCCAAGAACTGAGATTCCAGCCGATATACCTCTTCAGGTGGGCGGTACGCTGAACATGCATCAGGACGGCAATGGTCAGGTCATTCAAGTTGTTATTAAAGAAGTTACGGATGAATACGTGCTATTGGATGCAAACCACCCGTTAGCGGGACAAGATCTTATATTCGAACTAGAGCTTGTTGATATTAAATAAGTCCAGATACGTTTTGATAGAAACTCCACAAACCTTGCAATATGCAACTTGTGGAGTTTTCTTTTTTCTAAAACTTTATTCTGCCCATTTTAAACTAAAAGCCTCTGGCTTGGTTCGTGGAATCTTCATTAGAATCTGCTTATTGTACAGATCATTCAGGAATCTTGACGCTCTTTTTTCGGACATGTTAATGACTTTTGAAAAGTCTTTCGCCGTCACTGAATCGGTTTCCTTTAAATAATTGATGAGCGTTTTTACATGTCTTGATCCTAGAACCTTTTGCATATCAGCATCTCGTGCACCAGACATCAACAATCTTGGGATTGGAATACTCTTATCCTTGACCCGAATGTATATCACCCGTTCATGTTTCTCATTGATGGCATAGATAGGCTTATCTGCACTTTCTTCAATCCTGACTTTTATTATTCGTTTACCATCAATCAGTTCAGAAGAAAAGCTTAGAATCAGCTCCGTTTCAATCAGGCTTGTGATGGCTTTCTCCAATTTCTGCAATTCCCGAAGTTCCGAAACGACTCCCAAAATCTCTCCTTTGTCTCCTATCCCGACTAGTAATACTCCTCCGGAAGTGTTCGCAAAAGAGGTTATTGTTTTGGCAATTTTATATACACTGTCAATCTTGCTTTTGAACTCTATTCCCAGTCCCTCCCCGGTCTTAATTAATTGAATAGTACTTTCTTGCATTTATTAGGGGTTAGGGTTAGGGCAAAATGCTCATTATTATATTCATACTTCTTATTGCTATGTTTCTTTAAGCAAATAAGTTTTACAAGCGCCACGATGGGTATCTACCTTTAAAGATGCGTAACTCAACCATGCGTCATATCACGCCAATAGATCAACTCAACGCATACTTCTTTCCCGGTAGCGACTTCACCATTCCCTGAAATTCCAGGTTCAGTAATAGTGAGGCGAGTTTGTTCAGATGCAGACCTGAATTCCATGAAAGGTCGTCTATTTGCATTGCGCCGTTTTGACGTAACAAAGATAGTACTTGTCCTTCGTCTACAGAAAATCCCTCGAAAATCAGTCCGTTGATGGGGTGATCATCCAGCACTGAGTTTCTTGAATTTTCCTTGCCGTTCAAATCCCAACCAATGGCCTCGGTCATTTCTGCGATGGAGGTAAAAATGGACGCCTTGTTATCTCTTATCAGGTGATTACACCCTTCGGACTGCGGCTGATTCAAACCTCCTGGAACCGCAAATACCTCCCGATGATAGTTCTGAGCGAACTCGACGGTGATCAAACTTCCACCCTTTCTGGCAGATTCCACCACGATCGTCACATCGCTCAGACCGGCTATAATTCGGTTCCGGGCCGGAAATCTCATAAAATCGGGCTTTGTATCGAGTGCGTTTTCAGACACTATTCCGCCCAATTCCTGCATTTCAACCGAAGTCTTTTTGTGAGACGAAGGATATATGATGTTCAATCCGCTTGCCATTACGCCAATGGTAGCAAGATTATTTTTCAAACAGGCCCTGTGTGCGGTAATATCTACACCATATGCCAGTCCGCTGACGATCAACGGATTAAAAGGAATGAGATCCTTGACAATTGTTTCAGTAATTTGTTTTCCATATTCGCTAACCTGCCGTGTCCCCACAATGCCAACAGTTCGGTTAGCATTGAAGTCGAATTTTCCCTTACTGTACAGAACAATCGGTGCATCGTATAGCGATTTAAGTCGATACGGATAGGTCGAATCCGTATAAAAGTGAAGTTGCGCTCCGGCTTTTTCGCAGTCTCTTAATTCTTTCTCAGCAAAAGCGAGGCTCTTTTTCTCCAAAATTACCCGGGCAACCTTCTCTCCGATCGCCGGAATTTTGACAAGATTGCGAAATCCGGTAGTAAATACTGTGGCGGCGCTTCCACAATAACTGATAAGTTGACGAACGGATACTGCCCCTACTCCTGGCGTGTGCATCAACGCCAATGTGCTTATTTTTTCCTCCTCTGATAAATTAGACATGAATAACGCCCGATTTTTAGTTTTTGATGAAGCCGTCAGGTCATCTCACCGCCCCACATTTCAATTTTTTGGCACGGGAATTGACATATACGTTTGAAATCAAAAATAGCAATAATTTTCAATCACATATGGAAAATTTAGAAGTAGAACCTCCGGTTACAGCGCGAGTTTATGAAGGAATGGGTGCGGTGTGTAATGATGATGGTGTTTTTTTTCGAGTTTGGGCTCCTCATGCGGATCAGGTTGCCGTTTTAGGCGATTTCAACGAATGGGGCAAGACTGAAAATTTACTGCAGCATGAAGGCAACGGCATCTGGTCAGGATTGGTAGAAAATGCAAAAGAGGGCGATGAATACAAATTCGAGTTACAGACACCTTCCGGTAAATTAGTTAAAAATGATCCATATGCTTTAAAACTTACTAATTCAATAGGTAATAGTATTGTTTACAACCATAAGACATTTGATTGGGGCGACGATGCGTTTAACATTCCCTCATGGCAAGAGTTAGTCATTTTCGAACTACATATAGGAACGTTCAACGCTGTAGAGGATGATAAACCCGGCACCTTTTATACAGCAATTGAACGCTTGCCTTTTTTGAAAGAAATGGGAATTAACGCTGTGGAGGTTATGCCGGTTTGTGAGTTTCCGGGGTCGCGTTCATGGGGATATAATCCATCCGCACCGTTTGCAATCGAGTCAGATTATGGCGGGCCTGATGGGCTTAAAGCTTTTATAAAGGCTGCTCATCAGCACGGGATTGCGGTTATAGTAGACGTCGTCTACAATCATTTTGGCCCGTCAGATATGGATATATGGCAGTTTGACGGCTGGAACGAGAATGATGGAGGCGGTATATATTTTTATAACGATTGGAAAGCCGAAACTCCCTGGGGCAACACCCGGCCGGATTATGGCCGCAATGAGGTCAGAAATTATATTCACGATAACGCCATGATGTGGCTGAGAGATTATCGTGCAGATGGTTTGCGTATGGACATGGTTCCGTACATAAGAAATGTGAAAGCGGATGGAAATCCGGGAAATGATCTTGAAGAAGGTATATCTTTAGTCAGATGGATCAATACCGATATTCGCGAGCAATTTCCGAACAAGATCACCATCGCGGAGGATATGCACTCCCTCGAATTTATAACTAACAGAGCAGAAAATGGCGGCTTGGAATATGGCTCTCAATGGGACGCGAAATTCGTCCACACCGTGCGTGATGCCATTATTACTCCAAACGATGAGTATCGTTCAATAAGTGAAGTAGTTGGCGCTATCACCCATCGTTATAATCTGGATGCTTTTCAACGGATCGTATATACTGAGTCGCATGATGAAGTTGCTAACGGACAAGCACGTGTGGCAGAGGAAATTGCTGAGAATGACGTTAATAATTGGTACTCTAAAAAACGAGCTGCACTCGGTGTTGGTTTAGTCTTGACCTCACCAGGAATCCCTATGTTTTTTCAAGGACAATTTTCATTGGAAGACAAATGGTTTTCAGATACATATCCATTGGACTGGAGCCGGTTGGAACATTTTAGTAAGTACGTAAAACTTCATCAGGAAATCATCCATTTGAGGAGAAACTGGTATGGCGTCACAGCTGGGCTGCAAGGTCAAAACGTTGATATCATTCGTGGCGATGAAGACAAAAAAGTGATAGTAACGCACAGATATCAGGAAGGCGGACCGAAGGATAGCGTTGTTGTGGTCTTCAATTTGTCCAGTCAGACTTATGAAGATTTCAAAATTGGATTTCCAAGAACTGGAATGTGGTATTTGAGATTTAATAGTGATGACGAGAAGTATGATGATGAATTTTCGCATATTGGTACTCACGACATTGAGGCATATGAGGGTGAATACGATAATCTCCCGGCTTTCGCATCACTGACCTTGCCACCATACAGCTTTCTGATATTTTCACAGGAAGAATAAAATTCTAAGCAAACGAAATAGCCCCTTCACATCAAGATGGGGCTATTTCTTTTAGCTAATAATTCTAAAAATCCGGGTCCACCGAAATTTATTCCAAAAATCGGTGGGATCCGGGTCAATTGACATCCATACAAAAATGGCTTTCCCTACGATATGATCCATGGGGACGAACCCCCAATATCTTGAATCGGCGGAGTCATGGCGATTATCGCCCATCATGAAGAAATAGTCTTGTTTAAAAGTATATCCCGAAATCTTCTTGCCGTTGATAACAACGGCTCCATCACTGATTTCTACGTTTTCGTTATTTTCATGATAGATAATAATATCTCCGTATAGAGCAATATTAACAGGAGTCAGACTAATAGTAGCTCCCTTTTTCGGAATAAGAACTGGCCCATAATTATCTTTGTTCCAGTTGATCAAATCAGATTGAGGAAACAGAAATGGCTCCTTGATTCCTTTCGGCAAAATCACTTCCGAAACCCTTTTCACGAAGTCAAGTTTCGTTAAGATTTCAATTTTCTCTCTGGTCGTTTTAACGATATATCCGAATTCGTCATTAGTGCCTAGCGTGTCGTTAAACGTTTCGGTATATTGAGAAAACGCTGTAATTCCGTTCTTTCTGAACACATTCAATTCATTAACTGGCGTTGCGGTTGAAACAAAATATTCACTTTGCATACCTCTGGGACTTTCAAAAGCCGTACCGTTAGTATATATCTGCCCATTTTTGATCTCAAGCAAATCGCCAGGAATTCCCACACACCTTTTAATATAGTTACTCCGAAGATCAAGGGGGTGCGGTTTTAAATTGGGCAAAACCGATCCGTATTTTTGATATAGCCCCTCCTGCTCTACCGGTAAATTGAAGACGATCACATCTCCCCTCTTAACCTGACTAAAACCAGGCAGGCGAAACTGGGGCAGCTTAATCCAATCCAGATATGAAGGAATTTCTGTACCCCACAGCGTTTGATGGCTCAATGGAACCTGCAAAGGTGTGACGGGGGTAGTAGTTCCATAATGGAGACGACTGGTAAAAAGATATTCCCCAACGAGCAAAGTATTTTCCATCGATGGCGTGGGAATCACAAATGCGCTGAAAAACAACCAGCGAATTATTGTGGCAGCTACAACTGCAAACAACACGGAATCAAACCATTCGCGAAATCTAGATTTAGGTGATTTTGCGGGCGGTGCAGGGCTTGCGACTGAGGGCTTATACGTATGAACCTGAGACATAGGGGTAGATGGATTTTCTGACGTATTCATAAAATCAAATATAGTACTAAAATGCATATTATACAATCTTACATATAAAACCACCCACAAAAAATAGCCGCGATAACCGCGGCTAGTCGTAAGATCTATGTTTCTAGAATCAGTTGATAACTCTGAAGAGCCTGCTCCATCTGATTTTGTTGAAAAAGCTGGTTGGATTTGGATCGATTGACATCCATACAAAAACCGCTTTTCCTACAATATGATCCATCGGTACAAAACCCCAATATCTTGAGTCAGCAGAATTGTGGCGGTTATCCCCCATCATGAAATAGTAATCCTGCTTAAAAGTGTAGCTTGTGATTGGCTTGCCAGCAATTTTAATGGCCGCTTCTTCCAAAACCACGTCATCATTGCTTTCATAATTTTTGATCACCGGGCCATACATCGCAATATTTTCAGGCGTCAAATTAACCGTTACTCCCTTTTTTGGAACGGTCACCGGTCCGTAGTTATCACGGTTCCATTTGAAAAGTGGCGAATTTGGATACAACTGCGGCTCACTGAAATCCTTGTTTGCCTTCACCAAGGTTACACCTTTTACAAAATCGAAAGCCTTTAATTTGGCAGCAATATCAACTGTTGTCCAAACAAGATACCCCATTTGGTCATTGGAAGGTATGGTATCGTTCAGACCTTCTGAGTAAGATGTGAACTCGGATATATCATTTTCCTTAAATACTTTTTGCTCATTAACCGAGGTAGTAGTAGCTACAAAATATTCATTTTCCATCCTTGGAGGGTTGACCATAGCCTGACCGTTGGTATAAACCTGCAAATCCCTCACCTCCAGCTTGTCGCCGGGGAGCCCTATGCATCTCTTGATATAGTTCGTCTTCAAATCGACAGGATGCTGAAGTTCGGGCGGGTAATTGAACACAACAACATCACCTCTTTTCACTTCACTAAATCCTGGCAAACGATACTGAGGAAGTTGAATAGCATCGGTATACGAAGGGATATTTGTTCCCCAAATCGTTTGATGCGTTAAGGGCACCTGCAGTGGTGTTTTAGGTGTGCGGGTACCGTAATGAAGTTTACTTACGAACAAAAAATCGCCGACGAGCAGGCTATTTTCCATGGATGGCGTTGGAATAGTGAACGCCTCAAAAAACAACCATCGAATGATGGTAGCTGCAACAACAGCGAAAAGAACAGAATCAAACCATTCTCTCGTCGTAGACTTTTTACTTTTTGAACTTGACATACTGGATAAACTCTTTCAATATTAAATTAAATGGGCAAATGCATAAATTTCAAAACACCATGTCGATTGCAGCAAACGAAACAAGCCGGCAATCAACAAATCACAAAAAACTAATAAGCTAACCGCTAAAAGCTAATACCTTCCTCACGCAAGATCGCCAAGAAGGTCATCCATACCAAAAACGCCAACCTTACCTGGTAGCCATTCTCCGGCAATAACAGCTCCCAATGCAAAACCCTGACGGCTGTGTGCGATATGTGATATCTCAATCGTATCTACGTCGGAATCATAACGCACGATATGCGTACCAGGCACTTCACCTTCACGTACAGCCGTTATAGGCAGATATCCTTCTTTTTCTTCCGGCTCAAGCGTCCAGCCCTGAACATTACCTAAACCATCCATAACGCCCTCTGCAAGGGTAATAGCTGTTCCGCTTGGCGCGTCCAGTTTATGAATATGATGTACCTCTGTCATGGCTGTTTTGTAAGGTTGTCCCTTCATCAAACGGGCAAGCTGCTTATTCAACCTGAAAAAAATGTTGACGCCGATGCTATAATTCGATGCGTAAAAAAAGGATCCCCGCTTCTGACCACAAAGATCTTCTACTTCAATACGATGATCCAGCCAGCCTGTGGTGCCACACACGATTGGCCATCCTTTTTTCAGGCAATAAGTGATATTATCAAAAGCAGATTCTGGAGAACTGAATTCGATCGCGACGTCAACGTCGCCGAGTTCCAAGAGATCCATATCTCCCCGATTCTGGAGATCTATTTTCCCAACGATGGTATGTCCTCTTTCAATGGCAATTTTCTCAATGGTTTTACCCATTTTACCATATCCGAGCAATAAGATATTCATTTACAAGTATTTATATTAAAGTGTATTATCTAACGCTTAAAATTAAAGACCAGCCGTACTCCCGGAGTCGGCTGGGTCATCATTGGTTGATTAAATTTGGGTTCGATATTTAAACTCAAATCATCCGTCAAATCAAAGGTTTTCAAATGGGCAGCGACGTTTGCTTCAATGATTGTCAAGCCATAAATCGCTACTGCTACGATGATTGAAAGGTTTTTATTCCTTCGCCAATAGTCTTTCTGCCTTTTAATTTGATCAATATTTCCTTGCTTCCATTCACCAGGAGCTCCACCTTTAGAGTCTGGCGAATTTGGCGCCTTCTTAAGCGTCCAAAAATTTCTTATGAACACGTAACGTGATGTGTCACCAGGAATTAACTGGCCAACTGTTTCTACTGCATTTGTGCCAGGATCATCACCCCAATAATAAAAAGTCTTGTATGACTTTAGAAAATCGTGATACTTGGCATTATTCAACAAATAGGCATAAACTCCTCCACCAATTCCCAAATATATGATCGGCAATTTCCAATAATCTCTGTTATAGGCCTGTCCTCCACCCGGAATCAGCGCCAATTTGGTCGCAATCGAAGGATTGGGAATAAATTTCTTCCTCTTCTTTGATGCCAGAACGGAGTCAGGTATCGTGATAGCCGCAGAGTCTTTAACGACCACCTCTCCGGGCTTCATTTTCAATGAATCAATACTAATCGTCTGGGCTTGCGCTGAGAAAACCGCAAGCAAACCGCAGAGCATAAAAAACCAATTTTTCAAGTCTTAATCTTAAATTTTAGAGTTTCAAGAATCTTTTGAAGCTCGTCTTCAGACGTAAAAGGGATTTTGATTTCCCCTTTGTGGTCCGGATTACTCTTGACCGAAACCTTAGATCCGAAGAACGAAGACAATTGAAACTGTAACGACTTTATTTCCTGACTAATTGTAGGCTTGCTCTGAGGCTGCAAGGCGCCTGAACCGGACATTCCAAGCTTTCTGACCTCATCTTCCACTTTTCTGACCGACCAGCCCTCTTCAATTATTTTGTTAAAAATCCTTAATTGACTCGAATCGCTGTTGATCGTGATGATGGCACGGGCATGGCCCATACTAATCTTATTATCTCTCAATGCCGCCTGGATTACCGGGGGCAATTTCAAAAGGCGTATATAGTTGTTAACCGTAGTTCTGTTTTTACCAACCCTTATACCCAGCTCTTCCTGTTTCAGATTACATTCCAGGATCAACCGTTGATAGCTGAGTGCAATTTCAATCGAGTTCAGGTTTTCACGCTGGATATTCTCGATCAGGGCCATTTCCAGCATCTGCTGGTCGTTTGCGCTCCTCACATATGCAGGAATCCGCGCCATTCCCAATGAGCGTGATGCCTGAAGACGTCTTTCACCCGATATCAGTTGGAACTGATCATTGTTCAGTTGCCTAACTGTGATAGGTTGGATAATCCCCTGAACACGAATCGAATCCGCCAGTTCCATGAGGGCTTCCTGGTCGAATTTGGTCCGAGGCTGATAAGGATTGGCTTCAATTCGATCAAGCTCTATTTCGGTCATCGTGCCTACCCCATCAAAAGTGGCCGAACGGGTAGCTGCCCGCGGCGCATTCACTTTTTCAGAATCCTGCAATAAGGCACCCAGGCCTCTTCCGAGCCCGGTTAATCGCTTGTTCTTGTTGACGTTATCCATCGATCGTTCTTCCATTTCCAAAATTGTGGTGTCAGTTTACTCCCATTTGTCTGTCGGCAGACAAAAGTCCATTTTTTTCAAGGATCTCCCTTGCGAGGTTGAGATAACTTACTGCTCCCTTACTTTCCGCATCCTGAGCCATTACCGGAATCCCGTAGCTTGGAGCTTCACTAATTCTCACATTTCGAGGTATAATCGTGTTAAAAACGAGTGACTGGAAGTGGCTGGTTACTTCGGACACCACCTGGTTTGACAACCGCAGGCGAAGGTCATACATGGTGAGCAATATCCCCTCGATGATGAGATCGGTATTGAGGCGAGATTGGATGATGGTAATGGTATTCAATAATTTGCCGAGACCTTCCAATGCAAAATATTCGCACTGGACCGGAATAATAACTGAATCGGCTGCTGTGAGGCTATTAATTGTGATTAAACCCAATGACGGGGAACAATCAATAATTATAAAATCATAAAATTCCTTAATGTCAACCAAAGCCCGTTTCATACGATGCTCACGGTCTTTGAGATTGATCATTTCTATCTCCGCCCCTACCAGATCTATATGAGAAGGCACCAAATGTAAATTGGGGAATTCGGTTTCCAGAATGATCTCCGCAGCTGCCACTTCTTCAATCATGCACTCATAAATGCTGTTTTGCATTTCCTGAGGATTGAAACCTAGTCCTGATGTAGAATTCGCCTGTGGATCGGCGTCAATAATAAGCGTACGAAATTCCAGTGCAGCCAAACTCGCTGCAAGGTTAATAGCAGTCGTTGTTTTACCAACTCCTCCTTTCTGATTTGCAATTGCAATTACTTTGCCCATGTATTGTTTGAGTTACCAATGCCAAATTTCAGTTATTCAATCCAATTCACCAAAAAATGTTCCACGCAGTTTCGGCAAAACAAACTAACCTATTATATATAAGGCAATTAATTTATATTATTATTTGGTTAAAATTAGTCAAGACCTGAATTTCGCCAATGTTTCACGCCCAAACTGTCGTTCCCTCTGTACAGTTTTTGCACATTTCGATCTCTGAACGCGAACGAATCAGTGAAGCGCGGAACTTCTGATATTTGTTTCCACGCCAGAGTTCGGTGAAGGATTGCTGCTTCATATCTCCCAGCTGATATTCGGCATCTTTATCGAAACAGCACGGAACCACGAGCCCATCCCATGTGATAACACAGGAGTGCCACATTTTCCAGCAATGGTCTATAAACTTGTTTTTGATCGCGTATCCCCCACCCTCATTTTTCTTGTAACGAGAATATTTGTCAATAGTAGGAATCAGATCTGAGCCTTCTTCGTAGTCATATATCTGGGCCGTTTTCAATCCTACTTCATCCACTCCCATTTCCAGCGCCAGTTTTTTTACGTCCTCAATCTGGTGCTCATTTGGCTTCACGACCAAAAACTGGAATATCACATGGGGTGTGCTGGATTTCAACTCCTTTTTCCATTTGATAATATTCCGCGTCCCCTCGAGCACTTTCTCCAGATTACCGCCAATTCTGTATTGCTGATATACATCCTGCGTAGTTCCATCAATGGAAACGATAAGCCTGTCAAGCCCTGACTCAACCGTTTTTTTTGCTTTTTCGTCAGTCAAATAGTGAGCGTTGGTTGAAGTTGCGGTATATATACCTTTCTTACTCGCATATTCCACCAATTCAAAAAACTTGGGATGCAGGTATGGTTCACCCTGAAAATAGAATATCAGATATAGCAACGTATCCGCCAGTTCATCAATGGTTTTCTTGTATAAGCTTTCTTCCATCATGCCGGTTGGGCGCGTGAACGAGCGGAGCCCGCTTGGACACTCGGGACACCGCAAATTGCAGGATGTTGTAGGTTCAAAGGATATGGCAATCGGCATTCCCCAATGAACGGCTTTTCTGCTCACTTTTGAGTAAAAATAACTCCCAAGAATCTGGATGGCGTTCCATGCACGTTTCGGCGTCACTTTCGACATCAAATTCAACCCATCCTTTACATTTTTATTCATAAATAGCTTTTAGCTTTTAGCTATTAGCGGGTAGCTACTAGCGGGAATTTTGAATTGGTCGCCCGTTATCATGCAACCTTATTAATTAGAGGATTTTCATCCCGTATACATTAATCACATTTCCCAAGTGACTTTCTAAAAACCAACTAACTTTCTGGAAATTAATACCTTGCAACACCAACAGCTCAATACTGAAAGCTAACAGCTCTAAATCGCGATACTCGTTGAATACTTAATTTCCGATATCACAAAGTAACTGCTGATGTGTAACACACTTTTTAGTGCAGAAAGTTTATGTTGATAAAACTGATTATAGGCCTCACCATCCTCAACCACTACTTTTAGCATATAGTCAAAGTTACCTGAAACAACCGAGCATTCCAGCACCTCTTCCATTCCGACTATGGCCTGATTGAAATCCTCGAAACTTTCCTTTCGCTGTTTATCAAGCGTTACGTTGCAATATACGACTAAGGACTTCCCCAACTTTCTCCTGTTAAGAAGCCCAACATATTTGTCGATATACCCTTCTCTTTCCAACTTCCTAATACGCTCATGCACAGGTGTCACCGACAGATTAATCCGTCCGGCTATCTCCTTAATTGTCAGCTGCGAATTTTGCTGAATCAAACTCAGGATTCGTTTGTCGATCTGGTCTGGTTGCATAAAGATGTTTTTTACAAAAAATTGAAATTACTCCGATCCAAACAGTTTTTTATTCTACTAGATAGACCAAAAGTAGTTTTCTTTCCTATAAAACAAAGCAGTAACAGTATATTTTTTCTTCACCGATTAATTTTGCATCACAAAAATTTATTATGGCATTTGTGTGATTTAGCCACTAGGATTCAAAGGCTCAAAGATTTGAAATAAGATCATAGCACTCCTCTTACCATCAGGGCTAAGTGGCAAAAAATTAACCTGATACTAAATCTTAACTTATAATTGATCTGAAACTTATGATTATCGGCGTTCCAAAAGAAATTAAAAACAATGAAAACCGCGTAGCACTGACTCCTGCAGGCGTTACCGAATTCCTTAAACATGGACATGTCGTTTATGTACAAACAGAAGCGGGGAAAGGCAGCGGGTTTTCGGACGAGGAATATATTCAAGCCGGTGCGGTTATTCTGACTTCTATTGAAGAGGTATATGCAATTGCCGAAATGATCATTAAGGTAAAAGAACCAATCGAAAGCGAATACGCTCTGATCAAAGAGAATCAGTTATTGTTCACATATTTCCACTTCGCGTCTTCCGAACCGCTTACCCATGCAATGATTGCAAAAAAGGCGGTTTGCCTGGCATATGAAACCGTTGAAAAAGCGGATCGAAGTTTACCGCTTTTGGTCCCGATGAGTGAAGTTGCGGGTCGGATGGCCGTTCAGGAAGGGGCTAAATATCTTGAAAAACCAATGGGTGGTTTCGGTATACTGTTGGGCGGCGTGGCAGGAGTAAAACCAGCAAACGTTCTAGTATTAGGCGGTGGAATTGTGGGCACACAGGCCGCAAAAATGGCTGCTGGTCTGGGCGCAAATGTCACGATTGTAGATATAAGTCTTCAGCGCTTACGCTATCTGGAAGATATCATGCCGGCTAACGTCGACACGGTAATGTCCAATGAATACAATATTAAAGAACTTATAAAAAGTACCAATCTGATTATTGGTGGCGTGCTGATCCCAGGAGCCAAGGCCCCTTCTCTGATTACCCGTAAAATGCTTCAGTTGATGAAGCCCGGAACAGTGATGGTTGACGTGGCGATAGATCAAGGAGGTTGTTTTGAAACTTCCCATGCGACGACCCACGAAGATCCTATATATGAGGTAGATGGCGTGGTACATTACTGCGTAGCCAACATGCCGGGCGCGGTGCCATATACCTCGACGCTTGCGCTTACCAATGCTACTTTGCCATATGCATTGCTGCTCGCAGACAAAGGTTGGAAAGCGGCCTGCAAATCAAATGAAGAGCTTAAAAAAGGATTGAACGTAGTAAACGGTGAAGTTGTGTTCCGCGGAGTAGCAGAAGCATGGCATTTACCATATACCGACGTTGAAACCGTATTGTAACCATATTTCTAAACAGAGAAGGATTCGTCCTTCTCTGTTTTCCACTTTTTGCCGGAAACTTTTATAATTAAATGTTTCAAGAAGGCGGCTTCATCAGCAATCTAGAAATATTACAATCTTTTTTTCGAGACAGGTTGCATATTCAAATATAATTCTTACTTTTGCATAAATTTTAGAACGAACATCCGTTCGCTTCTCTGCTTCATATCCGGTTACGGTCTACATTAAGGCCATCCAATCCTAAAATTGTCCGATTGGTTTACCGCTTCCATTATGCAGAGCCCCACGGATGGTTTGTGGTGGGCTTTGCGCAATCCCTGTTTAATATCGATCGATTCTGTTACCGAAGAATATGGTTTAACCATATCCCAGGTTCTCAGGTCTGCATCCTAAATGTGCTGTTTCATGTTTCGGCGTGTTTGAAATTCAAACAATCTGATGCAGGAATTACACCGTGTTTATCTTAGAATAATATAATAATCAAAAATAAATGACAACTGAAATTATCGAAAATTTCTCAGAGCTGAACCTCTCAGAAGACATCATTAAAGCCCTGACTGAAATGGGTTTTGAAAAACCCTCGCCTATTCAAGCACAAGGAATTCCTGCCGTTATGGGAGGATCTGACGTAATTGGACAAGCGCAGACAGGAACGGGTAAAACTGCTGCTTTTGGTATTCCGGTACTTGAAAAAATAGATATTACAAATAGTGCGGTTCAGGCGTTAGTACTTTGTCCTACACGTGAACTTGCAGTTCAGGTTTCTGAGGAAATCGGGCGTCTTGCCAAGTTCTCAAAGGGAGTAAGAATCGAAGCAATATATGGTGGCGATTCTATCGACCGCCAGATTCGCTCGTTGAAAAGAGGTGTGCATATCGTTGTAGGTACTCCTGGTCGTGTAATGGACCACATGGAACGTCGCACGCTTAAGTTCGATCAGGTAAGAATGATGGTTCTTGATGAAGCTGATGAAATGCTTGATATGGGTTTCCGCGAAGATATCGAAAGCATTTTGGAAGAAATGCCGGCAGATCGTCAGACGATCCTTTTCTCTGCTACCATGTCCAAGCCGATCATGTCAATTACCAAAAGGTTTTTGACTGATCCGATTTTGATTAAAGTCGTTCGTAATGAGCTTACTAATCAAAATATCGAACAATTATCGTTCGAAGTAAAGCCCCAGGCCAAAGTAGAAGTAATGACAAGACTGATCGATATGTACCATATCAAATCTTTGCTTGTTTTCTGTAATACAAAACGTAAAGTAGACGAAATCGTTGAAGAACTTCAATTGAGAGGATATGCCTCTGAAGGTATTCACGGTGATCTTCGTCAGCAACAACGTAGCAATGTAATGAGCAAATTCAAGGCGGGTGTTACAACCATCCTTGTTGCCACTGACGTTGCTGCGCGTGGTATTGACGTAAGCGGATTGGATGGTGTTATCAACTACGATATCCCATTGGATGAAGAATATTACGTACACCGTATCGGCCGTACGGGCCGTGCCGGTATGTCTGGAAAGGCATTCTCTCTGGTAGCCCGTGACGAGAAATTCCGTCTGAAACAAATTGAAAACTACACAAAGGTTAAAATCGAAAAAGGGGTTATACCTTCTTTCGCTGATATAATCGGTGTTCGTAAAGCACGTTTTGTAGACAGCATTGCAGCGTCAATCGGCGAGGGGGATCTTGATCTTTACGCTGACGTTCTTGAAAGACTTCACCATAGCGGCTTCACAACTGAACAGGTTGTAGGTGCAATGGCTAAGCAAATCATGGGTGTTCAGAAAAACGAATATTCTGACGGCAACCTGGCTTGGGAAGAAAAACGCAGTGACAGAGGCGATCGTCCGGAACGCGGAGATCGTTTCGAACGTCGTGGCGGAGATGACCGTCGTGGTGGTGGCGAACGTTCAGGAAGCCGTTTCGACAGAAGTGGAGAACGTCGCGGTGGAGACCGTTTTGCGACTGGTGGTGAGCGTAGAAGTGCTGCACCAGCTGGCGAAAGAGGAGATAGAGGCGAGAGAAAAGCATCTGCTCCCGAGGCTGGTATGACCCGACTGTTCCTAAGCCTTGGCCGTAAAGACCATATCCTACCAAAGGATATTGTTGGTGCTATCGCCGGCGAAGCTAAAATTCCTGGAAAAACCATCGGAGCAATTGACATATACGACAAATTCACGTTTGTAGACGTACCTGATCGTGATGCAAGGGCGGTGTTGAGAGCAATGGATGGAAATACTATCAAGGGCAAATCTGTTCAGATCGATATCGCGAAACAGTAATCACTGTTCATAACATATTTAGAAAGGAGCTTGTAATGAGCTCCTTTTTTTTGTTACTTTTCGCCATGCAAGAACAAACGAAACCTGAAGTATGGCTTAGAGGTCCATTACCTGGCATTCCTCCGCTGCTGCAACCTGTTGCGCACGCACTATTACAGGCGCAGGAAGAATTGTCGGCAATTTCCGGCACTTTTCCCAGGAAGTTACTTTGGAGAAGACCATCCGGTGTGGCATCGGTTGGATTTCATCTGCAACACCTGGCGGGTATCTTAGACCGCCTTTTCACTTATGCAAGAGGCGAATCTTTGAATGAACCGCAACTTGAATATCTTCGGAAAGAAGGTCAGGAGCCTCACCCCGGCTGCACCTATGGATTCCTGCTCGAAAAATTCAAAGAGCAAATCGCAAGCGCTATTATCCAGCTTCACAATACCAATGAATCGACTTTGACCGAGGTGAGATATGTTGGCCGAGCAATGATTCCGTCTACCCATCTTGGCTTACTATTCCACGCCGCCGAACATACCCAAAGACACGTGGGTCAGCTTCTTGTAACGGTGCGCATCTTGAATTCGGATGGAGAGTAGATATGCACGAACGATGTACTTTACCAAGAATCGCATCATAATTTTCATTTAGTTATATTGATTATGTCTTTTAATCGACGTCTATTTTTAAAATCAGCTGGAGCCGCAGCCGCTGGTTCTTTGGTTTGGTCTTTTTATTCTTGCGCAGGTTCAGGTGAAAAATCCGGGGGTGCTGACTCCACAGCTGCCATAGGTGCCACAGCCGCAGGCGGTGCGCCGGCCATACCAGATTTTGGGCTTCAGCTTTACAGCGTAAGGGATATTATTGGTAAGGATCCCAAAGGTGTTCTTAAGCAGATTGCTGCACTAGGGTACAAGAAAATTGAAAGTTACCAAGGCGATCAAGGAATCTTCTGGGGTATGAAACCGAAGGAGTTCAAAGCCTATATGGACGAGTTGGGAATGACTATCGTTTCCAGCCACGCAGATACATCAAAGGATCTGGAAAAAGCCGCTGCGGACGCCGCCGAGGCCGGTTTATCATATTTGTTGCAGCCCTATATCGGACCACAAAAAACCATTGATGAGTGGAAGAAACGCGCGGATGAGTTTAACAAACGAGGGGAAATCTGTAATAAAGCGGGTATTAAATTCGGATACCATAACCACGATTATTCCTTTAAGCCACTTGATGGACAAATTCCTCAGGAAGTATTATTGGACAACACCGACAAATCGCTGGTACGTTATGAATTGGATTTGATGTGGATTGAAGTTCCAAAGGTGGATACCGTTGCCCATATAAAGAAATATGCAGGCAGATATGATCTTTGCCATATCAAAGACTTTGTTCGTGAGCCAGAAGTTAAATCGACAGATCTCGGAAAAGGTGTGGTTGATTACCCACATTTATTGAAAGTTGCATCGGATAATGGTATTACACAATTTATTGTAGAGC
Organism: Dyadobacter sp. HNCC25DJ184; assembly: GCF_056895215.1. Taxonomy (NCBI): domain Bacteria; kingdom Pseudomonadati; phylum Bacteroidota; class Cytophagia; order Cytophagales; family Spirosomataceae; genus Dyadobacter; species Dyadobacter sp. HNCC25DJ184. The sequence continues at coordinate 228,757 of NZ_JBXHAQ010000002.1, forward strand.
AGGAGGAGTATCCTGGACCTGTAATGGACTGTATTGCTAATGATGCCGCTTATATGAAAGCTCTTGTTTTTAAAGCATAAAACCAGGAATGTACCTAGTAGACATAGGCTAGACAGGTTTGACCAAGTCAATTCAATTCATAACAATCTCTTGACAAGCCCTGACTAGTCGTTCCGGAAGAGCATTTAGTCCTCAGACTCCGGCCTGACTTTAAGAATCCGCTGAAACCCAGAAGTGCTTTCAGCGGATTCTTCATTTTCAACTGTTTCTGTCAAAACAGTGTCTAAATCTGCTAGATTGGGCTGTCCTGCATTGACCCAACAAGTATACCAAACATCTGCTACAACCGTAATCGCGGCTTTCATCCTTTTTTGAACCTGGCCCCGGAGTGCTTCATGATATGCTGCCGAAAATTCGGCCGAATAAGTTTTTGTCAGAATGTTGTTACGAAGTTCATAGCTATATTTCTGATCGGTTTTAAAATGATTGGTCAACTGCTTTTCTAGCAACAATACCGAGTCGACCACTGCATGAGAGTCCGCAATAGTTTGCCAAACTTGTTGGGGAATTGCATTAATATATTGCACCTCGCCAATCCACAAATCATAATTATCTGCAAATAGCTCCGGAAGCCGTGATTCCCAAAAACCATGAATTCCCTCCTGCCCTGACAACTGGCCGTTATAATTTCTTGTGGTGTGTAACGGAACATGTATATCAGCAATGTAATGTCCGAGCTCCGCAGAAAGCCGTAGAATCCGCTTGATGTCTTTATCCTTAAAAGCCTGGGTCAATTGATAGGTTGCATTGCTGATATACCAGGGTGCAATACCATGCTTTCTTAAACTGTCCTCTCCGAATTTCTCTATCGCCTGATTCCAGTTTTTAGGTAGAACTGAAAACGCACTGTCGCCGTATATATCAAGGTCAATAAAATGCCTTTCTGCCTCCCCGACAACCGCATATCTGCGCTTGTCCGGATTGACAGCATTCTCGGTTATAAACTCCAGATTTGGTTTGTACAAAACCTGCATTTCGGGTGGAAGGCGTAATACTGCCAAGCGGTTGATTCTCTTGTGTGCCCAGAATCCCCAAAGGTTTGGTTCAGCGTCAGTAAAAGCGGTACAAAAAGCACCTAGGAACAGGAAAAACAAACACAAATGTCGTTTTCTGCTCACTTTTTTTAAAATATTTTCCAGCCTTTCTACAAGGTCATTCAAAATAATATTTCGAATAATCACGAATTATCAAAATCAGCCTCTTTGACCATTTTTTGCAGAAAAAGTAACAGTAATATCCAAAAGCAAAAGGCAAAATGCCGATGTCAGCAAGTTTTGTATAATAAAAAGCCAGAATAACATCGCGCCTTTCTAAAAAGTACATAAATCCCGGTCAGTTAACTCCAAACATAATTTTGCCAGTTAGATTACTATATCCACTTTATTTCGAAAATAGGCGAAAAATCAATATTCATTATATTTTTTATCAGAATAGTACAATAAAGAAATTTTATATATATTTGTTGTATAAAATAATATCTATCCAATCAGAGATCAGAAATAATGAAAATAAAAAATAAGGCATTGGGATATATGGTACCCATATTCGCACTATGCTGTTTTATGCTTATCATCTACGGAGCTTACGTGCCCCACAAATCCGCTGAAATGCAGCGTGTAATTTGTATCAAGTTTAAACCAGGTACAAGTTCAGAAGTTATCGAAAAACATTTCCATGATTTCGCTGAGATGAAAAACCACGTGAAAGACGTAGTTGCTTACTCAGCAGGAAACGTTCAGAAAGCAGAGGGTGCTGCTGCAGAATTTGATGTAGTACATTATCTGACATTCCGTACGAACGAAAGCGCTCGTGAGTATGCAAAAAATATCGATAGAAATGAGTTCATCGAGAAAAACAAAGACAAATGGTCTAACGTTCTTGAAATGAATTCGAACATCGAAAAGTAACCAATAAATAGTAATAGGAGTGAAAATTTGGAAAGAGAGTCGGGTTTCCCGTCTCTCTTTTTTTTGGCACTACCAAATAATCTCCTTTAATCCCCGATCTCTCAGATATTCGTTTGCTCTGCTGAAATGGTGATTTCCAAACCACCCGCCACCGTTCGCCGACATGGGCGATGGATGCTTCGATTTTAATACCAAATGCCTTGAAGCGTCAATCACTGCTCCTTTATCCTGGGCATATCTGCCCCAAAGCATAAAAACCACATTCTCCTTTTGATCCGAGATACATTTTATAACGGCGTCAGTAAATCCCTCCCATCCTCTTTTTTGATGCGATCCGGCGGCCGCACTCTGAACTGTCAGCGTTGCATTGAGCAATAGCACTCCCTGGTCAGCCCACCGCTCGAGATTCCCGCTTTGCGGGATTGAAGTTCCGATATCATCCTTAATTTCTTTAAAAATATTCACCAGCGAAGGGGGTATCCTGATACCATCATTTACTGAAAAGCATAGCCCATTAGCCTGTCCAAGGCCATGATATGGGTCCTGCCCGAGAATTACAACTTTGCAATCATCAAAGCTGCAGTGATTAAAAGCATTGAATATCTGTTTGGCAGGTGGAAATATCTGCTTGGTTGCGTACTCACTTTTAACAAATGAAGTCAGAGAAGCAAAATATGGCTTTTCAAACTCCGATGCCAATCTTACCTTCCACGACTCTTCTATTTTTACATCCATTCTTAGATCATGATTTTTGATACATCAAATTAAAATGATTTTGATTTGCTTTTATCAGTAATTGCTTACTAATTTCGTTAAAGCAGTATACCAAGCCAGTTTCTGTTAAGGCAAAATCAACATATCCCTCAATCTCTATGGTTTCAAAAATAACCGATGGTGTAAAAGTCACAGTGCTGACCGAATACCAACCCGATTATTCAAACCCGGGACAGGAACATTATGTATTTACCTATAAGATCCTGATTGAAAATTATAGTGAATATACAGTCAAGCTGCTGCGTCGTCACTGGCTGATATATGACGCCAATGGGACAGTCAGAGAAGTGGAAGGTGAAGGAATTGTTGGTCTCCAACCAACCCTCGAGCCGGGTGACGTCCATGATTATGTTTCGGGTTGCAATCTCAAAACAGATATAGGTAAAATGGCCGGAACATATCTGATGGAGCGAGTTCTCGATGGGAGACAGTTTCGGGTTGTGATTCCCGCCTTTTCTTTAATCGCCCCATATCGCCTCAACTAATATGGGTGTAGCCAATATAACTGGCAACATCTTTCCATTAAATTCGCACTCCTTGATTAGATCTTATATTAAATTTCTGCTTCGCTCAGGCAACGAGCACTCCATACATTCCCCTTTTTTATTCGACCTGTATACCACGGTAATCTCAAAAAAAAGAGGATCAAAACCTGGCTATTCTGAAATAAAAAAATTGAGGAAAGAAATGCTTTCCTCGAAAGAATCTATCGAAGTTTTGGATCTTGGCGCAGGATCCAGAGTTAGTAAATCCAACCTCAGAACAATCAGATCGATCGCGAAGAACGCTGAAAAGCCAGCCAAATTCGGCAAGTTGTTTTTCAGAATGATAGAAAAATTTCAGCCGGAAACAATTCTTGAACTTGGAACTTCACTTGGTATTACTACGCTGTACCTTTCTATGGCACGCCCGGAGGCGGAAATCATCACTTTTGAAGGATGCCCTGAAACTGCCCGGGTTGCTGGTCACAACTTTGCAAAAGCTGGTGCAAAAAATATCAGAACTGTTGTAGGAAATATAGACCAAACATTGCCTAAGGTTGTTCAGAATTTAAAAAAACCGATCGATTTCGCCTACTTCGATGCTAATCACCGCTACGAACCGACGGTGAGATATTTCAAGGATTGCTTGCCTTATATAAATAATGAATCCGTATTCATTTTCGATGATATATATTGGTCTGAGGGAATGACACAGGCTTGGGAAGAAATTAAGAAACATCCTGAAGTTACCCTGACGGTCGATCTTTTTTGGATTGGGCTGGTGTTTTTTCGGACTGAGCAGGCGAAGGAACACTTTACGCTACGGTTCTGAGGCGTTCGGCAAAAAGGTTTGTGCATTCGAATTGTTCCTCGTCGCTGTTACATTTTGGTTAAAACTTGTATTAAGGATTGATTGGTTTTACCTTGTGTCTTTGATTAAGTTTACCAATTCAGTCATTCCTGATTATTCCAGCCTAACATGAAGAACATTTTTATTCTGGCAGCTTTGCTACTCCTTTCATCGGCAACTTATTCCCAAACCAAGAAATCTTCCGGCAACCCTATTTTCCCCGGATGGTATGCTGATCCCGAAGGTATTATTTTCAAAAATGAATATTGGATTTATCCCACTTATTCGGCACCGTATAATCAGCAGGTATTTTTCGACGCCTTTTCTTCAAAGGACTTGGTGAACTGGACCAAGCACGAGAGAATCCTGGATACAACACAAATTCGTTGGGCTAACAGGGCAATGTGGGCACCATCGATTATTGAAAAAGGGGGGAAATATTATTTCTTCTTTGGCGCGAATGACATCCAGAATGATCAGGAAAAAGGGGGTATTGGCGTAGCTGTCGCAGATAATCCTGCCGGTCCGTTTAAAGACCATATCGGCAAGCCACTAATCGATAAGTTCCACAACGGAGCTCAACCCATTGATCAGTTTGTATTTAAAGATACTAACGGGCAGTATTATTTGTTTTATGGAGGCTGGAAGCATTGCAATGTTGCCAAATTAAACGAAGATTTCACAGGTTTTGTACCATTTGAAGATGGGAAAATTTTTAGAGAAATTACTCCTGAAAATTACGTGGAAGGACCATTTATGTTTATCAAAAACGGTAAATATTATTTTATGTGGTCTGAAGGCGGCTGGACAGGCCCCAATTACTCAGTAGCATATGCAATTGCGGATTCCCCATTTGGTCCATTTAAAAGAATCGGAAAAATTCTTCAACAGGATCCGAAAGTAGCTACCGGCGCGGGGCATCACTCGGTTATTCACGTTCCTGGAAAAGACAAATATTATATCGTATATCACCGCCGTCCTTTGGGTGAAACTGATGGAAATCATAGAGTTACGTGTATTGATGAAATGACTTTTGATAAAGATGGATTAATTAATCCTGTCAAAATTACATTTGATGGCGTGGGGGCTGATAAGCTTAAAAAGTGATTTTGAGCTTATTTTTGAAGAAAATTAATTTAAGAAACTGACCTTTTCCTATCGAGGTCTGCGGCCTGGAACGATTTTTTAGGCCTTACGTAAACAAGACTAAACGTAAGTCCACAACAAACTTTACACCTATGCATTATTCATGAGAAGACCTCCTGAAAATTCCGTTCTGGCGAAACAGAGTTGATGAAGTCCCTGTCAGAATTTGAACAAATGCTACAATTGGAATATGAATCCTACGGCGGAAGTCGGGGAAAGGTGAAATTTTGATGGGAATCGGCTTGAACCTACAACATTTCAGAATAGCTATCGTGTATGCGAAGTCTTCTAGACGCTCATACAAATACAGTTAAAAGCGAAAGTATATGAATAAGAGTTATTCTTTAACAATGCGACAATATTAAAATGGGGTCAGAGAATAGGAAACATGTATTTACAAAAAATCTGGATTTTGCGTTTCTGGCTGTCTATAATGGATATAGATTCTTTATTCGTTTTTGGAAAGAGCTTTTAAGAGGACGACCAGAATTAGCGGAGATTGTTAAGCAGTGCTATGCAATCGGAAATAAATCTTTGCTATTGATAAGCCTAACTGGCTTCATTACCGGAATGGTCTTCACGAAGCAATCCAGACCCTCATTGGCTGAATTTGGCGCCACTTCCTGGCTCCCCTCGTTGGTGTCCATTGCGATAGTAAGGGCGTTAGCAGCATTGGTTACTGCGTTAATAAGTGCGGGAAAAGTTGGGTCAAGTATCGGGGCGGAATTAGGCTCCATGCGGGTAACTGAGCAAATTGATGCTATGGAAGTTTCGGCCATCAATCCTTTCAAATTTTTGGTGGTTACTCGTGTTTTGGCATCAACTATAGCCATTCCATTGCTCACATTTTATTGTGGAATAGTTGCCCTTTTGGGCGCTTTCCTGAATGTAACGTTAAATGAAGGAACCAGCTTCGTGACATTTGTTGAAAAAGCCTTTGAGCAAATTACCTTTCTAGATTACGGCACGTCGTTGGTAAAAGGTATTGCGTACGGTTTTACAATCGGAATTGTAGGTTGTTATCAGGGTTATAATGCCAACAAAGGAACAGAGGGTGTTGGAAAAGCGGCCAATTCTGCTGTTGTAGTATCTATGTTCATGATTTTCATTGAAGAAGTCATTATAGTTCAGGTCTCCAATTATTTCAGAATGTAGTCTTATGGGAGAAATAGAAAGTAGAGAACCTGCAATAACGATTAGGGGATTATACAAGTCTTTTGGAGATCTGCATATCCTGCAGGGGGTAGATCTTGATGTTTTTAAAGGTGAAAACGTTGTAGTGTTGGGCAGATCCGGAACGGGAAAGTCTGTCCTCATAAAAATTATTGTTGGACTTCTAACGCAGGATAAAGGCACAGTCAATGTCTTAGGACAGGAGGTGTCTCAACTGAGCCCAAAAGAATTGCGGGACTTGAGAATGAAAATTGGGTTTTCATTTCAGAATAGTGCGCTTTACGATAGTATGACGGTACGGGAAAATCTTGAATTCCCTTTGGTCAGGAATGTGGAAAATCTAACTCGGGCTGAAATTAACGAATCGGTGGAATCAGTTTTGGATGCCGTTGGATTATTGCAGACTATCAATCAGGTACCTTCGGAACTATCGGGTGGCCAACGGAAGCGGATTGGTATTGCAAGAACGCTGATATTGAAACCGGAGATCATGCTTTACGATGAGCCAACTGCAGGGCTGGACCCGATTACATGTTTGGAAATCAATGAGTTAATCAATCAGGTTAATAAAAACTATCACACCAGCGCCATCATTATCACGCATGATCTTACCTGCGCGAAGGCAACTGGAGACCGAATCGCGATGCTGCTGGACGGCAAGTTTGAACGGCAAGGTACTTTTCAGGAAGTGTTTGATACCAAAGAAGAAAGAGTCAAAAGTTTTTACGATTACAATTTTATTGAATAATGGATATAACTGAAAAACGGTCGATTAAAGTTGGATTGTTTGTTGTTCTTGGGGTGATCATATTTCTTGCCGGAATACTTACAATTGGAAGCATGAGAAAAATGTTCGGCTCCACTATTAGCGTCAAAACTATCTTTGAAGATGTTAATGGCCTCAAACCAGGAAACAATATATGGTACTCAGGTGTGAAAATCGGTACTGTTAAAACGCTCCGGTTTCTTCCTAATTCTGATGTAGAGGTGATGCTCAGTATTGAAGATAAATCCAAAGAATTTATCAGAAAGAATGCAAAGGCCAAAGTTAGTACGGACGGACTTATTGGAAACAAGATTATTGTGATCTATGGAGGAACTCAAAAAGTTGAATCTATAGAAGATGGAGATGAGTTGATGGTTGAAAAAATTGAGTCTACCGACGAAATGATCGCTGTCCTGTCAGAAAATAACAAAAATCTTTTAGGTATCACGACCGCTTTCAAAACCATTAGTAAAAACATTCTGGAAGGAAAAGGTACGGTGGGTATGTTATTAAACGACGAGCGACTTTATAACGACCTTGACAAAACACTGGGAGCTTTGAGACAAGCGGCTGCAAATACCCAAACGCTGACCTCTTCTTTGGGTACTTTTACTGCCCAGCTCAACAAAAAAGGTACGCTAGCCAACGATATCGTGACTGATACGATTATCATGAATGACGTAAGAGCCACACTTGTGAAGTTGGATCAGACGGTGGTCTCGGCAAATCAAATGGTTAATAATCTTAAGAAGACGAGTGAAGACCTGAACAACAATTCAAAAAGTCCTGCCGGAGTTTTATTGCATGATGAGGAAACTGCCGTGAAACTCAAAAACATGATTCAAAACCTTGAGACTAGTACGTCGAAATTAGATGAAAACATGATAGCGCTCAGGTCTAGCTTCCCATTCAAAAAATATTTCAAAAAGAAAGCCAAAGAACAGGAGAAAGCAAAAGCAGATAGTACAAGCACGCCACAGTAGAATATGATTATTTGCCTCTTTACGCGGTAAGGTCAAAATATTTTGACAATAATTTTTATCTTTATTGAGTCTTCATATCGAGGCAGTGTTCAAAAATTTATTAAAGGAAAGCAAATGGCTTTAAATATTAGTCACGAATTAGATGTAGATTATTTAAATCAGGTGTATGGCGACGATGCCACAATTATTCATATGATATTTGATGCGTTCGTTACAGATTCGTATCCGAGATGGATTGATTTGAAACAAGTGCTGGATGATATGAACCTGAAGGACGCCGCTGGGATAGTGCACGGAATAAAACCATCTTTCACAATGACCGGTATCACATGGCTTAAGCCCAAAGTGGAAGCCATGGAGCACGCTATTAAAGTAGGCGAAAGCAACGAAAATTTGATGCAGTTCTATAATGAAATAAAAACTGAAGTAGACAGGCTTATCCCAATTTTGAAATCAGAAGCTGTGCGGCTTGGCGCGTTGTGAGCAGGTTAATTGACTTTCCTAACTGACTTTTCCCAAACCGCGCTTTGTTTCCCACGAAAGTATCTTAAAATGCCGGCGAAAACAGCGTAATTCATAAAACAGAAATAGAAAGGAACAAAAAATCCCTTGATTTTTATGTTCCTTTTTTCAAATCCCCACCCCAAGGCAGCAAACAGGTAAAACAATACCTGCCCGCCAAGAACAATCTGATAGAAAACCGAGTCCGACTTTGCTACGATCAGGATATTCACTAAGAATAATAAGATCATAAAAAAGGGTGTAACTGTCCACCTCAATACACGATGGCTGACATATTGAAATGAGAGTACCGGATATTTGAACGGATTTAATAGGGGTATCAATCTCAATATAGATTGAATTCCACCCGCAGCGATCCTTACTTTTCGTTTCAATTCCTCCCCAATATTGTCCGAAGAAAGCTCAGTCGCATATGCATCTGGCTCATACACAATACGATATCCCTGCTTCGCGATCAACATGGATATCATGAAATCATCCAAAATTGTGTCAGCTTCCACATCCTTATATAGTGACGTTCTCACGCTAAATAATTCCCCGGCTGCACCTACAACTGAATAAAGCTCCGAATCCCACTTTTTGAGCGTAGACTCATATTTCCAATAAACACCTTCCCCACCCGTAGCGTCTGCCTGTTCGCCTGCCAATACCCTTTTTTCTCCTGACACAGCTCCGACAGCTTTATCAGCATAATGGCGGGCGATCAACACCAAAGCATCTTTGTTGAGAAATGCATTAGCATCCGTAAATACCGCGATTTCAGAGTCTACGACTTTCATGGCGCGATGAATCGCCAATATTTTTCCCCTTCGTTCAGGACTATGCAACAATTGAATTTGCGGATAATCACGAATGATATCAGGGGTGCGGTCTGATGAGCCATCTGTTATAAAAATGACATTCAACTTATCAGTTGGATAATTCAAACCTAAAGTATTCTGAATTTTTTCAAGAATAATCCCTTCCTCATTATAAGCCGCCACGACGAAAGTCAAAGTCGGGAGGTTATTGCCGATAGCAGGTGCCAGTCTTCTGCCTTTAACCAATCGCCTGATTCTCAGTAAAATATAAAGAAGAATACCGTAACCCAAAAAGGTATAAAAAATTACGAAAAGACTAAACCAAAAAATGAATATCATAACTAGCCCGGAATTGGATAACCTAAATTTTTACTGTCGACAGAATTGGAAAAATGCCAGGATATGGCACTGAAAAATACGGGTATAAAAGCAAACTCTTTGTTTTTAACATATTCTAATAAATTTCGAGGAATGACAGCCAACAAAAAATAAATACAGAACAATGAGAATGTTAATGCATCACAATTTTTTCGGATAAACAGGATCCGGTTTCTATTCATAAAAAACTCTTTTAAGGCCGACCTTTTTCCGACCGAAACAGATTCCTTATGATATATGAGTTCCGTCAACAACGTATGAACTTCGAACCCTGCCTTTCTGATCCTTTCACACCAGTCCAGTTCCTCATAATATAGAAAGTAGTTTTCAGCCATATTTCCCGCCTTCACCAATGCCTCACGGCTAATCATCATCGCAGCTCCGTGCGCATAACCGGTTTTGCCACTCTGGTTATCATACTGGCCGTTATCAGGCTCAAACTGCCCTATACAACTATTACGAGCCGTGTAATAATTCATTTGAGTGTAACCGGCATATTGAATCATATCCGGTTGATCAAAATAGTGAATTTTGGGCGAGAGCAGACCTATGGACTTGTTGCGTTCCATATGCTCAACCATCCCTCCTATCAACGTCGCCGTTACCTCTGTGTCGTTATTGATCAGAAACAGGAAGTCTCCTTTTGCTTGTGCGATTCCCAGATTATTCCCGCCGGCAAACCCAAGATTTCGTTCAGAACGAATAAATATAACGTCAGGATACTCCAAAATCCATTGAGGTACCTGATTTTTACTGCTGCCATTATCTACAACAATAATCTCAAGACCGGTATATTGATTGGTATTTTTTAGCGAGAAAAGTAAAGCTTCCGTGACATCAGGCTGATTAAAGTTTACAGTTACAATAGACACCAATTTCATCGTGAATTGCTTTCAGCTTGAAAATTTGACAAAAATAAGGAATTACAAAGTGTAGAATTATTTCAAAACTAGCAATAAAAAGTTAGTTTTAAATAAATTATTAACTAGTTATATATTAGGCTGTAAAGTCTATAATATATTTAATAATTCATATAACCGAAACAATAAAAATATTGTGTCGGCCTAAACTCAACTGCAAAAGGTGAAACTCTTTAAAAGAGATTATTCTGAAAAATCGGCGTCGCTGCCCAGTGAGGTGGACAATGCAGTGGGCGACATGACGAACATAGAGCTCAAAATCCAGGAGCTGACATTTTTACTTGAAAATAGTAAGCTTGAAAAAAAACAGGCTGAAGTTTATCAAAGCAGGATTTCCGCCTCCTTTAAAAAAGCAATTGCTGCCAACCAGGTCATTCTTTCATTTCGTGATCTGGATACAGATGGAAACCTCTCCCGCGAAGATTTGTTGGAAGGTCTCGAAAAACTTTTGAGCGAACATCCGGTCGATAGCAGGATGAGTAAAAGCTATTTGCAAAGAATTACTTTTCAGAAAGTCATTACCGGGTTACTTTCTCTGGTTTTAATTGTTTTGGGATTTGCAATGATTATCATGCCGGCTCCGCAAAGTTTTGAGCTATACACCGTCTTCTATTTTACACCAGACGACGGAGTCACGATCATGGACCTCGTCTCGTTGCTGATTATATTGGGTGGCGTAATTCTGTTGGTTACTAATTTGCATAAAAAATGATGGACTTGTCGGTGCCTCAACCAAAAGTGAGAAAAATACTTTTTGTGGAGGACAACCTATTCTTTAGTAAAGTCCTTGGGGCTTCATTACTCAAGGCATCGTACCAGGTCGTCAATGCCCCGACGGCCTCGGACGCGTTGGAGATACTCAAAGATCAGGAGTTTGACCTTATCCTTTCCGACTACGAAATGCCGGCTATGAACGGATTCGCATTTCGCCAGGAAGTGCTAAAACAAACGAATATCGCAGAAATCCCTTTCGTCTTTCTAACCTCTTTCACGGATAATGAGCTGGTTTTGGAGGGATTGAATATGAATGCGATAGACTATATTAACAAGGAAACGCCCGTTCCTGTTATTATTTCCAAGCTTAGTAATATCATCCGTTCGATCGAAACCGAACATCTTAGATCAGTTAGGGAATTGCGTATCGCGGCCGAAGAGATCAATGTAAAGTCCGTGGCCACCGTAGCTCCCGACGTTCGGGGCTTTGATATCAGGTTTTGGCACAAAGGCTATATGGGATATCCGGGCGGCGACTTTATCGATTTCATCAAGATTAGCGATCGATACTGCTTTGTTCTGCTGGGTGACATAATGGGCAAAAAATGGAAGGCTTGGTTTTTCACTTTCGGTTTTCGCAGCTATATCAAAGCAGTGATAGGCAATTTTGTGTTAAACGAGGACTTATCATTATTGAAGATGATTGCGCGTATCAACAGCTTGGTATGCCAGGACGACAGTTTGCAAAATATTCTATCCAGTTTATCTCTTATTTTGATTGATTCAGAAAGCAATCAAGTGCTTTACTCCGGTGCGGGTGATTTACCACTCATTCACTTCGATAGTCAAACAAAAAAGGTTTCAACCATTACCTCTCAGGGGCTTTTGCTGGGCTTATTGGCAGACGACCAATTTTATGACCAGCAGCTAATTCAAATGAATCCGGGAGACAAACTGGCCATATTTACCGATGGACTAATTGATATACCAGTTAAAAACGGTAAAAAGAGCGACTATCCGTTTTTTGTATCAAGAATTCACCCATATTTAAGCTTGGACAACAGTTTCTCCGAAGTTGAAAAACACGTTCTTTCCACTTTTAATGAATCCAATCAAATGGATGATGCCAGCCTGATTTTCCTAGAAAAACTTTAAACTAATGATACTTAAAACAACACAAATTGACGGGATAGCCCAAGCAACCATTCTTCCGACAGAAGCTAATTTGGCTGTATCTGAACAATTTAAAGAAGAATTAATGACTCTGATCGTCAATGGAGCCAAGTATGTGATGGTCAGTTTTGAGAATGTGGGCTATATCGACAGCTCATTTTTGGGGAGTCTTGTTGTAGCTCTGAAATATGCGATGCCACGGGGCGTTGACATATACCTGGTTGCCCTAAAGCCCGATGTTCATGATTTACTAAAATTGATCAGAATGGACAAGGTTTTCAAAATTTTCAAAAGTTACGAGGTGGCAATGGCTAGTCTGTAGCCGACTGAGAGCAAGCCGAACCCCGTACGAATAAATCCCTAAACCTAAGGATAGTTCATGCTTCTTACAATCAAATGAATGAGTGAATACTCCGATATAATCACACTAGAATTTAATCATGAACCCGGCTTGATCCCGCAAACGGTCAAAGGGCTGATTGAGACCATCAAATCTCATACCTCAACGCCGGATCTGCCGGGTCAGCAGGTTTTGAGAATAGGCTGGGTGTTAACCGAGTTGCTGACCAACGCGGCTAAACACGCAAAAACCCCATCAAGCGAAATAACGATAAAATCGTCTGAGTCCGGGCTTTTGATAAGAAAGTCGGACCATGGCAAACCTTTACCATATCTGCCACTGGACAACCGGACTTTAGCCGAGGATATTGTTACAATTTACCAAAATGGCCCCGAGCTTTTGACGGGGCTAGTGTCGGGGAATTCCATGGAGTTTATTATCCAGGAGCAGGAAGAACCATCCGAAGAGTACATGCTATCCCAAATCAGTGAACATCTGGGGCTGATAATCATCGCAAAAGCCTGCGAAACTTTTCGCTACGAATATATTTCTGACGTGAAAATGAATGTTTTCTCCTGCAACATTTCCCTGAAATCAGAATAATTATTTCTTCCAGGCAAGCAGGAATTTCTCGGCCAGATTCCAAATTTTCTTCACATACCTTCCCATATCACCTTTAGGCCTGAAACCCTTCCACTCGGTTTGATTGAGATAGTCAAAAAAGAACTTTTGATACCTTTCACTGTATTTGTAGGATTTGAAAATAGGCTTGCGTTCCACAAAGTGGATCACATATGGGTCGTCGATTTCGTGATCGGCAAAATTATTCCAGCGTGGATCCAGTTCTTTCCATTGATCAGCCAACAGGATATTAAGACCATACTGGTCAGGATAATTGGCATATTTACGATTGGAATTTATACAATCCACCACCTTACGCGTAATGTCAGCCTCTCTCCACTTTTTTGTATTGACCACGTAAATTCCAGCATTGAAGTATTTATGATCTCCACGAAGCCCCAATTCCTGATAATTTAATACGCCACCCCATGAGTTGTCGAACGTGACAATCCTTGGATCCTGCACAGCCGCGAGAATATGATTTTCCATATCGGTCGCGTATAATTCCGAAATATCATGCTGAGCAATCATATCCACATCCATAAACAAAACTTTGTCCAGATCGGCAGGAACAAAGTACGGAATGAAGAGGCGCATATACACGTTGAGCGGAAACGAGCTTCTGTCAAGGGGAAGCTGCATGTCATTAGGAACCGCATCTTCCGTGGTGATCCACTTGAATTTGAAAATAGCCGGATTAGCAGACCGTGCAATTTTTTTCTTGTTGCCCTCGCTAACCTTGTCCTCGACAATGTAAAAATGAACGATAACATCCTTCGCTAAATTGGCCTCAATGGATTTAAGCAAAGCCGCTAGCAATACTATATAGTGGTCGTCGCAGGATACTACAATGGAAACTTCTCTGGTCATGCTATTAAAAAAATGTACTTAACAGATAGTTATATTTGGTCTTCAGGATTTATTCCTTTTGCGGTTTCAATTCAGCGCTATTGGTCACGATTGAAAAATTTCGGCCATTTCGCGTTCAATCAAAGACCTGAAAATAATGTCGCCAATTTCCTCCACTCTCTTTTCCCACGTGTTCTCTGAGGCTATTTTTATTCTCTTTTGAATATTCTCAGCGTTATCGCTAATCAGGGCCAATTCGATGGCTTCAGAAAAAGCATCGCTCGTTGCACAATATGCCACGGTATCGGCTGTAAATTCAGCAAGATCCATATTGAAATCAGTACAAACAACTGGCTTGCCGGCACCTAGATATTCAAAAAGTTTTAAAGGGAATATCGTTTTGCTATATTCATCCTTTTTGAAAGGAATCAACGTCACATCAAATCCTTTGATCACGGCTGGCATTTCGGAATACGGAACTGAACCCGTAAAGATGACATTTGGATTCTTTCTGAATTCATCGCTGACATAATCGCCTTGAACCGGTCCGACAAACACAAAAGTTTTATCACGATTCGCACTAATAACCTCCTGAAGTAGGGTATAGTCAATACGCCGCTCAATTGCACCGAAATATCCAATCACCGGATATTTCAATACTGATATCTTTTCATGCACTTTCAGCCCGGGTTCCCGCACTTTGATACTGTGGCTCAAGTCAGCGGCATTTGGTACAAAATAGGTGATCTTGTTTAATATCCTTTTTTCCTCATATAGCTGCTTCGCACTGCAAATGACAATATCGCTGTCTTCAACAATCAGATCCTCCGACACAACTCCATGTCTACGATCAAACGCCAGTACCAGCGGATCAAGGCAATGATATACTTTCAAAAACGGTTTTAACCTTTCGGCCAGCCCTGGATAATGGAAGTTGAAAGAATTGATATAAATGAAATTCGAAACGTTATACCTTTCAATGATGCGTTCCAATTTAAATGACAGAAGGAACTCATTGATTTTCAATGCATTTCTAAACAACCATCCTTCCGGTAAGAAGTTGATGGAAAGCAGTATGGGCGGAATCACCAGATGCAGATTCTCTGTGTCAGTCGGAATTACGTTTGTACTAAAAAGTGAGAAAAATGACTTTCTCCGTTGATATTGTGCAGTTTTTCTCATTCTCCAAAAATCCATCAGCGTGAATGGGTTCTCGACATAAAAAACCCTGTTGCTTTTAGCTAACAGACGTGCCGTAGTGTAGTTAGTAGACTCTATTTCAGAATCTATTCTGGGTAAGCCAAAAACTAAAATGTCTTGTCCGTTTAACTTCATTTCTGACTTACAACCGAAGTGCTTATTAATATGGATTTGATACTCTAGAAATATATAGAGATGTTAGCACAAACTCAAACTAACTTTAATATCTATTGTAGAATTCATTTGCCCGTTAAAGATCATAAAATATCTTCAAACAATCATCGCCATTTCCTTTAATTATTGGCAATATGGATCAAGAAAAGTACAACTCTGTATTTGATTATATGCATTGTCGATATATTTCAAACCGCGCTCTTTTTATGCAAACGAGGCTTTATGTATTTGTAATAAAACTCAGGATAGAATTGGTAAATGTGAACGAGCGTGTTTCGGAAGCTCACGCCAATCTCGCGTTTCAGGATCACCTGGGCTACTATGAAGCTTGCGATGTTGGCCAACAAAGTTGCATATGCCGCTCCCATCACATTAAACTGATGGATCAGAAAGTAGTTTAGGATCAGATTTACCGAAGTTCCAAAAATCACAACCAGAAAGGTAATCCTTGTTTTACCGATGGAATCCAATATCGTCCCGAACTGGCGGCCATATGGCATCAATATGCAATACAACAATGTAATCTGAAGCAATGGTATTGAATCTGCATATTTCTCACCCGCAATAAAGTGTATCACAAAATCAGAGAACAAGTAAAGAAATATGACAGCCGGCAACACCAAAGCAAGAGTTGTTCCCACAGACTTCTCATATAAGTATTTAATTCCGCTGGTTCCCTCCTCCTCCATGCGGCGTGAACTTTGGGGAAACACGACGACCGCAATTGCATTTCCGGGGATATCAATCAAATTGGTAATCCTTACGGCAATATTATATGCACCAGCAGCGGCGGGAGAAAGCAGTGCTCCCAGCATAATCTGCGTTAAGGTACCTGACAATAAAGAGCTTACCAGAGTTCCAAAAGCGTATTTTCCATATCCGAACAATCTTGATATCCACTCTCTGCCACTGGACCAGGAAAACAGGAAATACTGACGTACGTAAAAATAGGTCAAAAATATGCTGATGAAAGCAGTAATGGTCATAGCACCAACCAGGTAAATCAGCTCAATTTTGAAGTTACCAACGTAGCAAACGATGATATATCCAAAGAAAAGAACCTGCCGGAACAAGTTTGTCAAAAAGATACTAAAGAATCGCAAATTGGCTTGCTCCACCGCGTTGAACTGCGTTTGAACACCAGATGCGATGTAAGAAAGAATATATACATATAGTAAAGTACTCAGTTGTGGGGATGATAAAATTCCGGACAGAAACGGTGCCAGAACCAGAATCAGCAGAATGCAGAAACCTGTGACCATCATGCTGATCAGGCTCGAACCTGAAATAATGTCGCGATGTTCCTCTTTGGGTGAGGAAGATAGGTATTTAACGAGGGCATTTTGAATGAGCCCGCTTCTGACTGCCTCCAATATGGTCGTCACCGACATAAAGAGTGTCCACACCCCAAAGTCCTGCTTGGACAAAACTCTTACGAGAAAATAAAAGCCGGCGAAACCGAAAAATACACCGGAGAAATTCTGAAGTACATTCAGTATACCCGACTTAAGCCAATAGTTGTCCTTCGAAGTTGAGTTCATTCAAATTTTATGCATTTGGGAAATTCCTACCGACCACATTATTCTGTGGAGCATAGCAACTAAAAGATAGCGAGCCGTCTCAATTATTGGGCAAAATGATTCAAAATATTTATTGTCGGCAATTCGCCTTTTGCATCCTTCATTTCTGACAGTCATCAGGCGGCTCGGATTGCATGCTTTGTAAAAAGTTGAAATGACAACCGGCATACAAAGGAACGATTTCGACTCCCGATTCACTGTAGCAGGACATATGGCGGTCACCTGAGAAAACCGAACAAAAGCTAGATTAGCCATAATTTGATCAATATGCGAGCCTTTTTTCCTCTTTTCCCGATAAATTGGGCTTGAGTTGATAAAATAACATGAAAATTAGTTATTAAAACCAAAAGTAGAATTAATTTACCAATATATTACATGGCGTAAGAATTGTTATGTGAATCATTATTCAAAAACATTTTTATTCTTATGTCAATTAACTATAACTTTGATAACAACTAGTTTACTCAATTCAACCCGTACGCCATTACAATATGTCATTTTTGAATCTACCGGCATGGACCAATAATCATCTTTATCCTGATAAGAAATTTGCCGATCTGACACCCACCGAAATTGAGACCCTAAAGAATAACATTGCCCGGTTTAAATCCGACACGCCCGATGTGTCTGTTGTTATCCCGGTTTGGAACGAACAGGACAATATTTTTAGAACGCTTTCTTCGTTGGCAGCCAGTAACAGTAAATATGCCGTTGAAATTGTGGTAATCAATAATAATTCAAAAGATAACACACAAGCCGTGCTGGACGAACTTGGTGTGAGAAATTACTTTCAGGCCGAACAGGGAACGCCTTTCGCCAGACAAATGGGTTTGGACAACGCGAAAGGAAAATACCACCTCTGCGCAGACGCGGATACTTTATATCCGCCCGACTGGATCACATTAATGGTGGAGCCGATGGTTCAAAGTGAGGAAATTACAGGGGTATATGGACGTTATTCGTTTATACCGCCTCAAAGCGGCGATCGCCTTGGCTTGTGGTTCTATGAAAAGTTTGCGTATATGATGATTAAAATCCGCCAGCGTAAAAGGGAGTATTTGAATGTATACGGGTTCAATATGGGCTTTGTAACACAAATCGGGCGAGACACGGGTGGTTTTAAAGTGCAGGGAAAGCGGGTATATGCGGGAGTGAAAGGCAGTGATTATGACAACGATGCAGAAGATGGAAGGATGGCACGGAACTTGAAAACAAGGGGCAAACTGAAACTGGTAACAAATACTAAGGCAAGAGTAGCCACTTCGGCCCGGCGCCTGATGGACGACGGAAGTCTTTGGAACGCGTTTAAAAACCGCGCGAAACGGCAACTTAAAATATTCAAAGAATTTACCTAGAGATTCGGACCGGTACAATTGGCACTTTTTAATTATTAGCGCTATTTTTATCGATCGTGTAAATTGTAATGAATTTTTACCCCTCCATATCTGAATTAACCTATATTCTCTGAAAAATTACTCTCATGTTCAAATTTCCGGACGTAACATTACTTATAACACACTACAACAGAAGCACTTCACTGGAAAGGTTATTAAAATCGTTCGCCGATCTCAATTTTGAATTTGGGGGGATTGTTGTCTCAGACGACGGCAGTAAACCAGAGCATATCAGCTTTATCGAGAGATTACAGGATTCTTATAATTTTCAACTCATTAAAACGCCCGTCAATAAAGGACTTGGCAACAATATCAATAAGGGACAGGATGCTGTAAAGACTGAATATACGCTTTACGTGCAGGAGGATTTTGTACCCCAACAGTTATTCACCAAGTATTTCGGAAAAGGACTCCAATTCCTTAAAGACAGAAGTGAGCTTGATATGATCCGTTTTTATGCCTATACCCGGTATCCATGTCTGATACCAGTAAGTGACGGGTTTTCGGAGATGAAATTCAATTTCTGGGAACCGGGCTACGCCAAATTCTATTTTTACAGCGACCATCCACATTTGAGGAGAAGCAACTTTTTTGAAAAATTTGGCAGATATAAAGAAGGTATCAAGATGGATGCCACCGAATATCAGATGATGATGTCCGTACTAAAGAAAAAAGGAAGGGCCCTTTTCTTCGACGAATATACCTCGCTGTTTGAACAGAAAAACTCAAAAGAAGAACCTAGCACCGTTCACCGGACGAAATGGCGTGATAGTCAAAATTTTGCAGTGGCAGCGGCCCGGGAGGTTTTCAGGCACATCAAATTTTACTTCAATTATTTGACGTAGCTTTAGGAATGAATTCAGGACAAGCATTGTGACTTGAAAAGAACTTCACACAAGACTATTATAGGTTTTTTGGTCAATTCGTCGGCAGATCTGTATGATGGCAACTGCCAGATAAAAGAGGATATTGTTCGGATATTGAACTAATGCTTCCTGCGGGAAATTGCCGATATTCAGCGCAAAAATTACCAGAGTCATGCCCAGGCAATAAGTTTTGAGCTCGGGATCTCGGATGGCGTAATAATTTTCGATTCCTGACTTCAGAATCACGAACATAAAACAACAGAAAATCAGCAACCCCACCCAACCCATCTCAACGGCTACGCGGACATATCCACTGTCCGGAGGAAATACAGAAAGAAATGACCCCGGCGCAAATCTGGCACCCCAGATACCCGTTGAACCCAATCCGCCGCCAAATGGATGCGATTGGATAAACGGCTGAATTCTTTTCTGGTTAATTGCTCTGACATTGTAAGATGCATCATCTGACGGCCTGAAGGCACTTTGAAAACGCACGAGTGCGGGATTGCCTGTAGGAATGAATATGAGAACAACAATGAAAAACGCGCCCGCACAGGCCATCATAAAGACCCACTTGTTGAAGTTCATTATCACAAAAAGAACCAATGCGACTGGCACTAAAACGTATGATCCCCGGGTCCCGGAAAATAACGTGGAATAGAGCATCACCATGGCCAAGACACCCAGAATTGCTTTTTTCAGAAACGAACCTGGTCCGAAAATCAACGTAATACACAGCAGTGCCGTGATCACCATGTTATATGAAAACTCAACCGGATCAGAAAAAATTGAATATTTCCTCCAGTGACCGTCAATAAAAAGCAGACTTTTGGATAGCGGATCCGCTTCCATTTCTGCCAATTCATTTGGCGCAATGCCGAAATACTCCTGTTTATAAGCATATATCGCTCCGATCACTGTAAAAATAATCCAGAGCAAGACTAGAATCCGAATGGTTTGTACTTGTTTGATCTGATACACAAAAACAAAATACATCAGCGTCAATACCGCAATTGTTCGTACAGTGTATACCCAGGCGAGCCTCGACGCTGCCCATGGATTTCCCACCTGAAGGACATTATAAGCTATCCATATTAGAATTACCGTGGCCACGGGCCCTTTGAACATACTCCAATCGGGCTGGCTTCTTTGTTTTATAAAAAACCCCAATAGAAGTAACACCTGCATCGCGTCCAGAAGCGTACCTAGAGGGAAATTGATTCCAAGCCTTAAAATAAAAAAGAGAAAGAAAGCGGCCGTTACCAGACAGCAGATGCCAAATATCGGATAGACTACCATGGCGTAAACCACCGGGATCGCAATCATCGCAATCAAGATCAGCAGACCAGCAATTAATCCAAATTTTATGGAAATAGCACCCAATGCGATAGCGATCAGCAGCAAGGTAACAATGCCCAACTTGCTTTGGACAAAAACTAACAGTGTTCTGCTTTCCCTAACGGAAGATATGCTGTCTGAAATTTTCAAATAAATGGCTGCTTAAAAGAATAATATCTTAACAAAGAAAAAAAAGACGCCAACGAAAACAACGATCAGTGCAAGTTTCCGCATGAATTTATCTAAGCCGGTAAGCACAGGCTTATCAAATTTTTCAGGCCGTTTTTTGTTTGGGTATATCCGCATGTTTGATTAAATTAACCCTCCTGCTTCACCTGACGTTTGGTTGCAACAGAAATCTTGTTGGCCTTTTTTGCCTTCATTAATGAAACAACCTGCAGCGAAATAAAACGCGGAATTCCCCTTAACGATTTGTAAATCAGCGGATCGGTATCACTCAAGAGCAATGCCAGGAAAAAACCAAATACAAAAGTGCCTATGCCGGCCAACCAGAGCAATGCTGTAAAAGGTGCCAAAAAAATGTTGACAGCCAGAAAAAAGCACGCCAGTATCAGGAAGATAAACAATGGTGGACGGAGCAAAACGAGACCAAACAAAAACTGATTCCAGTTGAGCCGCGTAATACCCTTACCCACCAAACCAAAGCCCAGTGAAAAGTATTTGAACCAGGTATTAATCCAACGCGCACGCTGATTCACCAACTGTCCCGAATCGGTAGTTTTCTCATCAAAAACGATCGCGTTCTCGGAAAATGCAATGCGCTCTCCCTTTGCAAGTATCTGATGCTGAAGCACTTTATCAAATCCTGCGCCGGATATATCCAGGTGTTCGAGGCTACTTCTGAACAGGTCCGTAGTGAAGGCCATTCCCGAGCCTGCTAATGTAGCTGAGGACCCTGCCGCAAAAAGCATTTTGCCATCGTAAAAATGATAGTATATATCGCGTGCCGCATCGAGACGCGCAAACATGCTGTCCAGATTTTTCGCCTCCCTTACCCCTTGAACTGCTTTAAATCCTGCAGAAAAATATGGGTTTAGCTGGGTTAGATAATCCTTTTCGACAATGTTATCACTATCTATGATCGTGAGGTGAGAATGTGCTCTTTTGAAATTACGGATTGCATAAAAATGAGATCTCACGTTTCCCGCCAACACGGTTTCAGGCCTAAGCAATATTACTTTCTCAGAATTGAAATGAAGATCAGAGATATCGCAATTATCCGCAACGATATATATCAGATAATTATCGTAATCCAGACCCAGAAGCGAATTGACAACTTCCGGCAGCTGGTGGGTTTGTTCGTAGGCCGTTACAATAATGCCATAATCAGGCAAAACCGGGATAATGTTAGCTAACCGAGGTCTTCCTTTCAGTTTGGAAAAAACGAAAAGAATGAACGGAAATACGAGCTGGAAGCCTATGAAACATTGAAAAAGCAACCATATATACCAAATTACGGTCATTCTGAAACAGTTTTAAATGTTTTCCCAGTCCGTTCAGTTATGTTCTTTGCGCCCGTAAGTACCCATCCGCTAAAACGGGAACCAAGACCGTTCAAGTAATCGATCTTAGATTTATCCTCTTGTTTTATAGAGGCTCCATTTGCAAAAACAGCAATCACCAAATCGGCATAATTTATCCATTCCTTGGCTTTGTTCATCGAGCTCAAAGCATCGGCTTCAACTAGAACCAAATCATATTCGCTTTTCAGGTTTTTCAGGAAAGTTGCAATTTTCGCCTCGCTGGCAATCTCATTCAACGATGTGTCGCCGCCTTCGTTTCCTAAAATTCCAATTTCGTTAATGTTTTCAGAAACTTCCATCTGATCATTTGCGAGTGCTTTCTCAAGTAGGACTGATCCTCGGTTCAATTTAGATATCTGAGGGTAATCAAAATTCCCGTCGATTATCATCACCTTTTTACTGATTCTCGAAAATGCCCAGGCAAGACTCATTGTTAATAAAGTTTTACCCTCCCCTTCCTGCAAACTTGTCACGACGATAATTTTCGGTCCGGGCAGGTCGGCGTCCAGTTCATATCGAATGGAACGAACCAAATTCCGAAATAACCCCATTGATTTTCCCTCGTGGGTATCTCTTTGCATTTTCCCAAGATCCATCGCACCAGAAACCTGACTCAGATATCCAATTACCGGAAGATCAGTCTGATTTGCAAGCTGTTGCGGGTCGCGGACAGAGCGATCGAAATAAAACAGAATAAAGAAAACCAGCAAGCAGAATACAAAACTGATCACACCCGACAGAATTAGCAGAACCAATTTCTTGGATGGCTGAATCGTACCTGGCATGGGCTGCTCGGCCTGTCTCAATTTAAGAGGAAAATTGGCTTCCAGGGCAAGACTGTTATATTTCTGCAAAGCTTCGATATACTCCTTGCTGGCAATATCAATTCCCGTCTCAAACTCCTGAATATGAGCTTCATTTGGCACCAGAGCATCAAATTTCCTATTCAGCCTAACTAACTCGCCGTCTATCGAACTAACACTGTTTGCTGCCAATTCAAGCTCAATCTCCAGTTTTAGCTTCTCCGAAATCAAATCTCCTTTCGCAGCCATCGGACTATAGATATATCGATCCGAAGACTCGCTGATCTGATGTGCCAGTTTGTTCTGAAGCGAATCCACGCGGAGCTTTAGCCCCTGGTCAAAATTGCTTTTAACATAAGCATCATTCAACGCTCTCAGTTGCACTTTTGTGGAAACAATCTGTTGATTGATATCGCTTAGCGCTGTTTCCAGATATTTACGGTCGGTCGGGTTGAATTTTTTGTCTATATTGGTAATGGCCGCATTATAGGCGACGATATCCTTTTGGGTCATTTCTCTTTTAGTCTCATAATCAGCGATCTGACCATAAAGTGCCTTGGCTTGTTCGTAAAGGTTCAAAACCCGGTTGTGTACCTTATAATTGCGAAGTCCATCCATTTTCTCCGAGAGAGCACCACGTTTCTGATCCAGAAAACCAGCGAGGAACTCAATGGCTAACTTATTACTGTTTGAGACACGATAGCCGTAATAGGAAATAAACTCATTAGATACGCAAGAGATCAGAAATTGTGCAAGTTCAGGACTATCAGCTTCCGAATCGATACTGATATAATCACTACTTTTAAGACGATATATACCAACACTTTCAACAACCGAGGCATAATCGAAATCCTGTTCTTTTAATATCTTGACTAGCAGATCATTGACTTTTGTACCAGCAGCCAGCTCCTCTCTTATTGCTAATTTCTTATTTAAAACCACAATCAATTTTTCCCGATCGGCTTTGCTCAGACTCGAAAGAATTTTGCCTGGCTTTCTGAAACTGGCAGCCTCCGTAGCTTTCAGGTCGTGCAAAAGCAACTTGTATGAAACCTGATCTATAACTACTTTCAGTGTCATCATCTGAATCAGGTTGTCAAACTTTCGGTTAATCTCAGATTCCTGATCACTTTCTCCAAGTGATAGAATTCGTTCTGTTTTATCCACAAGGCCAGTTGCGATACTGCCATGCGATTTAAAACTGTCGGGTAACTCCCGAACCAGGAAAAAACAAAGCACCAGGGTAACTAGCGGGACTGCAATCAGAGTGAGCCGATTGCGAAGCAGTAATTTTATAAATTGTTGTAATTCAATCATTTTATGTTTTCAAGTTTGTCCCCTAAGAGCTCTTCAAGGTTGCTTTTCGAGATTAGCAGATCGGTTTCTGCCATTATCTTTATTACCTGCTGATCTGACACCACCTTAAGTGCATTGTTATAGTCAGCCAGCAACGCCTCGCCCTTTTCAAATTTATGTTTGGTATCCACAAGTGCACTTTCAAGGTCTAAAAGCGTATTGGATTTGACTCTGTACAGGACTAAAAACGAAACATAATTATAATAGCGCTTTCTCACTTCTGCATCCAGATTGAGGTCATAAGCTTCTTTTTCAAAAACCAATGATTCGCGCTCTTTCTTACCTTGTCTGATAAGTGATGGTTTTTGTAAAAGACCTCCGACATTAGCAAAAAATCCAAACTGATATCCCTGCAAGAAATTAGGGTTGATTGTGGCGGAAGTCTGGCTTGGACTATAAAGGTATGAGAATGATAAAATGTCAAAGTAGGATAGCTTTGCCTTTTTAACATTGAACTCCGCCATCTCCACGCGGGCCTGATACATCTTAACTTTTGGATAATTCTTTCTTGCTACATCTACCAGCTTCTCGAGGTATCCGGGAGGCATCTCATCACGAAGCGAAATCTGAGCAAATGATTGAATGGAAGAACAAACAATAAAAAGTAGTAAAAATTTATATCTCATCGGATTCCGTTAAATGATAAATACTCTAAACCTTCGGGAGGTATCAAAGCTCTGAGTAGTATCGACAAAAGACTAATTTGCTAACCACTAGTAAATTAGACGTTCTCTGATTGAAACAACGCAGGAAAGGTTTTGAGAATGATCTTCATGTCCAGCATAAAGGAAAATTCTTTGGCATATTTAACATCCAACTGTGCGCGTTCTTCTTCCGACATATCCGCTTTTCCTTTTCCTCTCTTGGTCACCTGCCACAGGCCAGTCAAACCGGCTGGTCCGGCGAAGCGCATGATTTTGTCGTCAGTAGTCAACTTTTCTGCTTCATATAGTGGCAATGGCCTGTTTCCAACCAGCGACATATCGCCTCTGAAAATATTGACAAGCTGCGGAAGTTCGTCCAGACTGGAATTTCTTAAAAAGCCACCGATACGTGTGATGCGAGGATCATTCTGGAATTTCATAAAAGCCGCTTTCTTCTCCTTCTGCGCCTGATATACCGACTCACAAATTTCCTTGCCATCCAGAAACAGACGGCGATTACAGAAGTCTCCTTTCTGGCACTGATCACACAACAGCTGTTCTTCCCCCTCGCTATCTTCCGTGGCCTTATTATACATATTAAGAGCTGCCATAGTGCTCATCATCTTGTCAGCATCAGTACGCATGGTCCTGAATTTCAACAAATTGAATATCTTAAAACCACTGCCGACTCTTTTGGACTTGTATAAAACAGGTCCTTTACTATCAATACGAATCAGAAGCGCAACTAATAGGAATACCGGGGACAAGAGTAACAACGCACCGCCAGTAGCGGCAACATCAATAGCTCTTTTCCACAATGGCGTTTTTGCACCCTTCAGGCTAATCTTTCTTGCTGCCTTTTCAGCGTTCATCCACTGCCGGTTGTTAAAATAGTGCAACCTGGTCACTAAATCTCCTGTTCTGAATTTGGAGTCAAATATATCGTCAGCCTTATAAAGCCGCGCTTCTTTTATCTTTCCGCGCGTCACCGAGTCGGCCAGAATAATAAAAGGAATATTGCCAAATTTTCCACTCTTCCGAATTTCCTTGAGAAGCTCCCAACCCAGCGCGTTTTCGTGCGCCATGAGTACGTCAGCAGGATAATAGTCCTCCAACGCCTCCATCACGCCAAGCTTGGTGTCGAAGTATTCAACCTGAAAAGAGGCTCCAAACTTGTCTAGGAAATACATATATTGTTCAAAATCCCTATTCAGGTAGATAACTCTAAATGCGATTGCTGAACTTTGATCCACGGGACCTTTAATTTGAGAATGACCAGCGACTTCTGTCATGTACATTATTTTTTTATTGGCGAGTGCTTCTACGAAGAATCGCGTTAATTTTTGCGTGAACTTCCATGGGGTTGAAGGGCTTCAGCATAAAGTCATCTGCACCTAGATTCAGACATGAAATACGTTCATTGCTGTCATCAGATCCCGAAAGAATAATAATCGGAATATCAGCGTACAGATTACTAGCCCTTGCCACTTTTAGAAATTCTTTTCCGCCAATGTTAGGCATCTGCAGATCCGCAATTACAAGGTCCGCAGTGTTGCCCTCCTCCAGCCAAGCCATTCCGTCGGAACCGTCGCGCTTTATGATTACATTAAAATCGGGCTTAAGGAAATGTTCAAGGATATTACAAATACTCGGCTCGTCGTCAACGACCAAAATAGTCCTTCTTTGACTCATACAATGGAATGAAAATATTTAGAAAAAAATACTAAGTGACCTTCGTTAATGAGTGTGCGGCGTCCCGGAAACATCGGAGCATGATTGTCTTGTAAAGTTACATCAAAAAAATTGTAGAATTAATGCGTTAGACAGAATAATACTAGTTATTATATAAATATTTTTGACTTCACACCTCTCAGCACCATGATATCAACTAAAAATATGATTTTTATCAGAAAAGGAATCACAAAATATGCTATGAACCAAGAAATTTCTTCGACTAACTAACCCACAAAGCTGGTAAAGATAGTTAAAAATATACCCCACAATAAAATTAGGAGGCTCCTACGCTCCGAAATATATAAAAACATTTCGAACCACCATATAAATAACATTCGTAGGAAAAATTTTTGAGTTAGGCTAAAATATAAGGCCACAAAAAAAAGTGTCATTTCCTCACTGTAATGAGTCGATGGCACTTTTCGTTGTAGCATTAACCTCAAACGATCTAGTAATTTTAACCACTCGGGTTGCACAAACTATTCAGCCTTGTATATCAGCTCAATTTTTGTGGTATTAGGGAAGTCGTAGGCAGTTGTAGTAGTTTGCATTGTGAAATGATCTGGTGTTACATCTTTAGTGTAGATCGACCAATCACCCCCTTTAACTGTAGTGTCAGCAGCAGAAATTACAATTTGATCTGGTTTAGAATCCCATCTGAGTTTGGTGCCTGCGATGCCCTCATTATACTTTCCTTCGAAACGTCCGTCCTTTTGAACATTCACAGTCTCCATATAACGACTAAATTCGACACTCCCGAACTGCTGAATTGATTTTCCATCCTTGAAAACAGGTTTATCATTCACCTTAATTTCCTCGATCTTCCAACTTTGGACGGCGGTCAGCCACGCTGCTGCTTCGGTACCGTCACTGGCCTTTTTTTCACAGGATGTCAGTCCTAACAAAAAAACAAAAGTTATAGAAGGCCACAATAATCCTAGGCGCGTCTTAGTTGACTTTTTATTCATGCAAAACAAATATTACTCGTATTCAACAAAGGTTTTGTCTTCGTAACACCACAACCATTTTTCTCCCGGTTCTGCCGAAATTACAACCGGATGGCTTGTTGACAAATAATGGCGGGTCATATGTTTGGAAGGTGAACTGTCGCAGCAAAGTGTCGCTCCGCAGCTCTGGCATGTCCGTAAATGAACCCATTGCCCACCGGTTTTCGCGCATTCTTCACAAATCAGTTCGACGGGCTGTATAATACTTTCAAGCTGCTGGATATGTTTGCAGGTTGTTTGCATAAATTACTATGTTAAGAGATTAACAAAATCTATCAGATTTCACTTAAATATTGATGCACAAAACTAATAGCCATCGATCCTTCGCCTACTGCGGACGTCACACGGTTCATTGCTCCGGCACGAACATCGCCCGCCGCGAATATACCCGGAGAGCTTGTTTCCAAAAGAAATGGATCGCGATTGCTTTTCCAAACCAGCTTGAAATTATCATAAGTTTTCAGTTCCCGTCCGGTTTCTATAAATCCTTTGTCGTTTTTAATAATCTCTAACCCAACCCAGTCGGTATATGGCCTGGCACCGATAAAAATAAATAAGGCATCGGCATCAACCCAGCGTTCCTCGGCAGAATTGAGATCAACCAATCTGAGTTGCGACAAATTCGAATTGCCTTTCGCCTCAAGAATTTCCGTACATCCGAGTATGTCAATATTGTGCGTATTATTAATCTGGTCAATCAGATATGCCGACATGGACGAAGATAAGTCCGTTTTTCGTACAATGATGGAGACCTTTCTGGCAAACTTAGAAAGATACATCGCCGCCTGGCCTGCTGAATTTCCGCCACCCAACACAAACACCTCCTTATTACCACAAGCTACTGCTTCAGTGCTCGCAGCACCATAGTATATACCGCTTCCAGTAAATTCCCCGATTCCTGTCGTGTCAAGCATCCGATAATCGACTCCGGTGGTGATGACGACCGCTTTCGCATTAATCTCGCTATCGTCTTCCAGTACCAGAGTCTTGTATTGATCCTTCAGTCTGATCTCGCGAACAGATTGCGGAGACAAAAATTCGGTACCGAACCGGGTTGCCTGTGTGATCGCGCGGCGTGTCAGTTCCGCCCCGCTCAAACCTGCCGGAAAGCCAAGATAATTCTCAATTCTTGAACTGGTACCTGCCTGGCCGCCAGGAGCTTTACGCTCAATCAATAAAGTACTTAAACCCTCTGAGGCCCCATATACCGACGCCGCCAGACCGGCAGGCCCTGCTCCGATGATCACGACATCATATATCGATTGTTTTCCTTTTGAATTAAGCCCAATTTTTGCTGCAACGTCCAATATTTTAGGCGTCTTCAGCAATGAGCCATCCTCAAAAATTACGGTTGGAAAGTCTTTAGGAACCAGTGAATTACTGGCAATCAGCTGAATTGCCTGTTCATTAGACGCAGCGTCCAGCCAAAGATATGGAACCAGATTACTGGCCAGAAAATCTTTAATAAGGTGCGATTGTGGCGAAAACTGATAGCCTATCACTTTAATACCTTTAAAATCAGGCCGGTAATTTCCCTGCCAATCCATTAACAAATCGTCGAGCGGTGGATATAATTTTTCCTCTGGCGGATCCCATGGTTTCATCAAATAATAATCAAGACGCACTTCGTTGATGGCTTTTATAGCCGCGTCGGTATCTGAATATGCAGTGAGTAGCACCCTCTTTGCATCCGGAAAAAGCAGCATTGCCTTTTCCAAAAAGTCAACACCCTGCATTTCAGGCATCCGCTGGTCTGAAATAAACAGCGCCACTTCCTCGCCCCTATTTTGAAGATCGAGCAAGCTCTCCATTGCTTCCTTAACAGAAGTTGTGCTCAAAACCCGATACTGTTCTCTGTAATGCGTCTTCAGATCCCGGTTGAGTGCCCGTAAAACCTGTGCATCGTCGTCAATAGAAAAAATGATTGGCAAACCCATGATTCGAATTAATATTTAGACCAATACCTCCTCGACCGGCAAACAAACCAAAAATTCGGTTCTGCCCGGTTCTGAAGTGGCTGTTACTGAGCCATTATGTTGTTTTACTATTTTGTTAACCACTTCCAGGCCTAGGCCCGTACCCTTCCCAATTGCTTTTGTGGTAAAAAAGGGGTCAAAAATTTTAGATTTGATATCAGCCGGGATTCCCGGGCCGTTGTCCTGAATGGCTACCTTTAGAAACTTTTTATCACGCCACGCTTTTATCTGTAGTCTGGCACCCGGCAATGACTCCAGCGCATCGGCCGCATTATCAATCAAATTGGTCCAAACCTGATTCAACTCTCCTTCCTTTCCCATTACAGTTGGCAAATTCTCTTCAAAATCTTCGACCAGATCCACGCCCGCCTTCTTGATTTTATGATTTAACATCACAAGGGTGTTCCGGATTCCGGTACGAACATCAATCTGATCCTTATCTCCTCCCCGATCCATATGCGTGAAGGTTTTCACAGAAGATATCAGGTCGGCGATCCGGCGCGACGCTTCCTCAATTTCGGAAACCATACGCTCGGTAGTAAAATTCGTACTGATCCAACCCAGAACCGGGCCAAGCGAATCTGGCGGAATCTTGCTTTTAAGTGTTTCTAAAACCTCCGCTTCAAACCCAAACTCGACGAAATTATCGGCCATATCTCCCGTGTCTTCTATGCCCACATCATACAACCAGTCTGACACATCATCTTCTTTTTCAGATCGTTGCATCAAAGTTAGCACAGGCCTCGGCTTATTAAGAGCCGCGAACATGATATCACTCAGTTCGGTAATTTCTCCTTCCGACAGCTTGACTGCCATCAGCTTCTTGAAAGTTTCGGGTTCTAACTGCAGGTGCTTTTTCAGAGACAAAGAGCCACGGACAATCGCGGATGCAGGGTTATTGAGCTCATGAGCGAGGCCAGCCGAGAGTTTACCCAAAGCCATCATCTTCTCATTTTGCTGCTCAAACTCCGTGAATTTCCGAACCCTGGAAGTCATAACGACTACCAGTGCCTGGGTTAATTCGTAATTGTGAATAATCAGATTTTTTAGTTCCTCTTTTGGGAAAGTCAATATCCTCGTTTCCTCCATCGCCTGAACGAAGGCAACACCCACCAGACCTCGCGAAAAGGGTAATATGCCAGTTATGGTGCCCTGCGAAAATTCGTCGACGACGAACTTGTTATTGCCTTGCATACGATAGAGCTCCAAACGCCCATCGATGATAAAATGAGTTCCGACGAGCGGTTCTGTTGGTTTGGAAAGATATTCACCTATCTGGAAAACCCGGCAGTCACTTTGATCAATAAGCCATTGAAGCTGATCCTCCGGAACATCACGAAGGGCTTCGAAGCTACGAAGATCATCTGTTTGAAGTTGTTTCATATTGAAAACCAATACCCTGAACGATACATCAAGAAATATTGGCTTCAATATAATAAAAAAACAATCCTGTCACGCCGGATGAGAACTTCACACTGACAAGTTAGTCTGTAAAACCTATTGTTTTGGGAATAAAACCCTAATAGTTCTTACCTCTCTGACCCATCGTGCAGGCTTTTTGTCACCGGGCGCTATCATCCGGAATGGGCCTTCGCCAGCCGGAATAGCTGCACCATCTTTCCTGATAGCAAGTATGATAGTCTCCTTTGAAAATTCAGGATCCACCTCCGCCAGGGAATAGACAACCTCGTAGCCATCCACCGCCTGTACCAATACAAACTTGGTAAGGTTTTTTCCCCTGAGGCTACCACCCAAAGTAACTCCAGCTTTCTCGAGTAATTCTGCCAGAGCCGGCCCCTCGAACGTGTGTTCTTTCCCATCACGGTCTTTAATCTTTAGCGTTTGGTTTTCAAACTTTTCAAGATCTCCGAGCGATAGAGTCAGCGGAGTAGTTACTTCTCCCTGAATGCTGATACTGGCATCTTGAGCAAAAATTTCTGATTTGTTCAAACAAAACAGAAAGGTAAATGCAATCAGAAATTTGAGTAGTGAATTATTCATGAGCAACGAGCAGAAATTTCTTCATAAATCGATATATTCTTAAAAACATATCGCAATATATGAAAACTGATTGTTAAAAATACTTCTTAGATCGTTAATGAAAATGTACCGTGAGCATTAAGTAAAAAGTATTGAACAATGGCTGTACAACAATCAAATACTTTCTAATAATTTGGTTTCAACTTCTACAAGTGCTTTCAATTTGGAAGCCAATTCATTGTAATTTTTGACAACTTCCCACGCCGTCCGTGTCACTTCGGCTCCGCCTCCCTTCGTACCGCCTTTCTTTGCCACAACGTAAGGCGCCTTTCCCAAAGTGTTCATTTCGTTGACCATTACCCAAGCTTTTTTATAAGACATTCCCATTTCTTTTGCAGCCTGAGCAATAGAACCAGTTTTATCTATTAATAAAAGTAATTCTAAACGACCGGGTCCGAAAAAACGATTGTCATCAATATATACCCAGTGCTTGACCCTTATTTCAACATTTTTCGCCATCTATTTTTGCTTTTCTACGTATAGCTATTTGTCAAATTTATGGCCAATCCAAGCCCATTTATTACGACAAAATATTCCTATTCAGTTTGGCACAGTTTACTTGTAATAAAAAATTAAATAACTAACTTCCTATTTATAGTAAGTATTTGACATACAAAGATTATTAATATATCGACGTATAGACACTTTTTTGTATACAATAATATAATTATCTATTACAATAGTTGCCTATTGTCAACCCTCTCAGTAACTGTTTCTTTTAAGTAAATAATTCACTAATTAAAAGTAAAACTATGAGATCTATTTATGCTTCTTTTATTTACCGAACATGCGGTATCCTTTTTACTCTAGGAGCCAGCGTCGCAACCAATTATGCAAATGGACAATCGTTAGGCCCAGAATTACTGGTTAACGGTTCTTTTGGAACAGTTGGTGTTGATGGAATAAATAGTGATGGCGAAGGAACCTTACTATATGGCATCAATGCTTATCAACCAAATACCTGCGTAAATCCGGGCGTTATTGTTGGAAAACCGCTTCCCGCCGGGCAAACAACCTATCGTTGGGATTTTGATGGCGAAGATGCGACCATAGACGCATCCTGCACGCCTCCGACGAATGACTCCTACGTCAATAACGGCGGATACGCTTTGGTTACAGCTACTACCGGGATGTTCAATGCACCCAACACACCCGATCGTTGGGTGGATATACAGGACAATGGACCAGAAGCTGAGGGCTATTTCTTACTAGTGAATGCGGGCGCGCCAACCGACCCCGGTGCCGAGCTCGGAATATTTTACAAAGAAACGCTAACGTTAGTCCCTGGCCAGACTTATCGTGTGACCGCCGACTTTGTCGACCTCACGCTTAGTTCCATAGAAGATATTTCTCCGGCGAAAGTCGGCTTTGTAACAGCCCCAGCGGGGACTTCAGATGGCGATCTTTCAACAATTTCTTCCTTTTACAGCACGGGCGATATGGGTGGTAATACATGGAATACCTACCCGGCCAACTTCACTACTGGTTGTGCGGCTGGTGATCTGATAATTGCTTTCAGGGACGAACAGAGAGTTGTCTCCGGCGGGGATCTTGGTGTCGACAATTTGAGCGTGCGTGCGTATTCACCTCAGATCGATGCGACTGTATCAACCGCAGGCACTGATTGTGAGGCAGTTTTTGACTTGACCGGAGACTTTCCCGCAGAACAATATACATATCAATGGCAGAGGGAGTCAGCTATATCAGGCGTCTGGACCAATGTGGGTACTGGTGTAACTTTTTCGACCACGCAACAAGGTAATTACAGACTTCGGATTACGACGGCAACCACTGCAGCCTGTCCGATGTTCTCAAACCAGGTTTTAATTGAAAACACCGGCGAGGGATGCCTGTCCTTACCTGTGACACTTTCTTCGTTTAATGTAAAGAAAGAGGGTCTTTTGGCTACTTTGAATTGGTCCACTACCGAGGAATCCAATTCGGATCGATTTGAAATTGAAAGAAGTAACGACGCAAAAAGCTGGTTGTATATCGGACAAAAAGCTGCAAGCGGAGACACCAAAGTAAAAGTCAACTATTCCTTCACAGACAACACGCCGCTTAGCGGAGTTACTTATTATCGCCTGAAAATGGTCGACAAAGACGGTTCGGTTGCTTACAGTCGCAGGGCAAGTATTTCGGCTGACGCGCTTACATCTGCCTATCCAAATCCGGCATCAGGCAACATATTCTTACCAGAATTCGACAAGATTAAATCCGCGAGCATCGTAAACGCAAGTGGCAAAACAATGCTAAAAGTCTCATCCGTCAATGCTCAAGGTCTGAATGTGAAACAGTTGAAAGGAGGCGTATATATCCTCAAACTTGAGAAAAAAGATGGCTCGGTATCCACTGAGAAAATTGTTTTAGAGTAACAAGGTCATTAGGAAAGACTTACCAAGTCTTCGAGACTTGGTAAGTCTCGACCCATCCTCGTTAAACTATGTTAAATCAACTCCCTAACCCTTTCCCGTTAACCTTTTTTAAGAAAACCTGCAGCAACTTTCCATTTCGCCTGCCCTAGTTTTGAAGGATAAAAAAGTGAACCACTTTATTCACTTTTCCAAACCTGACATCGGCCGATTTGCCATGTCATAACCTTCAAAATTTCAATGAAAAAACTTAGACTTTTTAACAATGTCGTGGGATGGATCATTTTTTCGATCGCACTGACCACTTATGCGGTGACGATGGAAAAAACGGCCAGTTTTTGGGATTGCGGCGAATTTATTGCCGCTGCTTTTAAACTGGAAGTTCCGCATCCACCCGGTGCCCCATTTTTTCTTTTAATGGGAAGACTATTTGCACTAATTGCTGGAGAGGACGTACTCGAAGTCGCTTACTGGGTTAATATGCTTTCGGTCATTTGCAGTGCATTTACCATCCTATTCCTTTTCTGGACTATCACACTAATCGCAGGAAAAGTTATAATTAAGGACAAGCAACAGCCGGATTCTGCCGAAATTATCTCAATAATAGCTGCGGGAATAGTTGGTGCGTTATGCTACACCTGGTCTGACTCCTTCTGGTTTTCGGCGACTGAGGCGGAAGTATACGCCATGTCATCCTTTTTTACGGCTATTGTAATCTGGGCATTTTTTAAATGGGAGCAAATCGAAGATCCCGCATTGGAAAATCGCTGGTTGATTCTGATCGCTTTTTTAGTGGGAATTTCGATTGGTGTTCATTTACTCAACCTCGTCACAATTCCTGCACTGGCGCTTTTATTCTATTTCAAAAAATATCCGAATCCCACATTTTTGGGAGGTATATTAGCTTTCATTTCAGGGCTTTTAATCCTGGCAACGATCAACTCAGGTATTATTACAGGTCTTCCCGAATTAGCTGGAAAGTTTGAAATTTTCTTTGTCAATTCACTGGGTTTGCCTTTCAACTCGGGCGTTAGTTTCTTTATTCTGTTGCTGTGTGCTTCGCTTGTCAGCGGGATATATTATTCACAAAGGAAAAACTATTTCAGACTCAATACCGGCCTCTTATGTTTTGCTTTTGTCCTGCTCGGCAATACAACTTATCTGATGGTTTTAATTCGTTCAAATTACAATACCCCCATCAACGAAAATAGTCCGAATGATGTCCTGAGTTTTGTTTCTTATCTGAAACGGGAACAATACGGTTCCCGACCGCTGGCATATGGACCTTCGTTCGTTGCACAACCTACAGGTTTGAAAAAACTTGCTCCCGTTTATCAACGCTCCGGAAATCAATACAAAATCGTGGATTATCAGCAGGAATACGAATATGCGCCGGGTGACAATATGTTACTTCCGCGGCTGTATAGTGTTCAGGATAATCACGCTCAAATTTATAAGTCGATGCTGGGATTGGCTGAAGGACAGAAGCCGAGTATGATTCAGAATCTTTCCTTCCTGTTCTCGTATCAGATGGGTCATATGTATTGGCGATACTTCTTCTGGAACTTTGCAGGACGTGAAAGCGATATCGAAGGCTCGGCAACGCTGTTTCCATGGCAATCTTCGACCCAGTATCCGTCAACTATCTCGGCCAATAAAGCACATGATAATTACTATATGCTGCCGCTGGCTCTTGGGTTGATCGGATTAACATTCTTGGCTTTTAGAAATAAAAAGGATCTGATCGTCCTGGGACTATTGTTTGTCCTGACCGGCGTTGCACTCGTGATATACCTCAATTCTCCACCTGTGGAGCCACGCGAAAGAGATTATATATATGTGGGCTCATTCTACGTATTCTGCGTCTGGATCGGCATTGGAGTGATCGGATTAGCGAGAAGTCTGCATATGGTTTTGACAAATAAAACAGTCAGAATCGCGTTAGTATCTGCCTCTTGTCTGATCGTTCCTGCTATCATGGGTGTGAAAGGATGGGATAATCATGACCGCCGCAACCGGTATTTTTCTGTGGATTTTGCGAGAAATATCCTCAATTCCTGCGCACCAAACGCCATTCTTTTTACAGCCGGAGACAATGATACGTTTCCGCTCTGGTATGTACAGGAAGTGGAAGGTTTTCGAAAAGATGTAAGGGTATGTGTTCAAACCTACATGGCCTCCGATTGGTATATCTCTCAATTGAAAAGAAAAATCAACGATTCGGAGCCTATTGCAACCTCGTTAACGATGGAACAGTACGGTCGCGGGAAGAACGACTATATTCCTTTTTATGAGATTGAGAGCGTAAAAGGTGGTATTAATTTGAAAGAATATCTGGAATTGGTCAAGCAGAACAATCCTGCGATACAGGTGCCGCTGACAAGTGGGGAGATGACCTCCATTATGCCATCGTCCATTCTGTTTCTGCCGGTCGATCGTGAAGCAGTCATTGCATCTGACATTGTCCAAAAAAGTGCTCTGCCATATGTTTCAGACTCAATTTCATGGAGCATTGGTAAAAAGAGCCTGTTTAAGAGCGACCTGGTAATACTGGATATCATTTCGACGAATAACTGGAAACGTCCCATCTATTTTTCTACCACCATGGGGCAAACCAATGATCTGGGGATGAGCGAGTTTATGCAGCTCGAAGGATTTACATACCGATTGCTGCCAGCCAAAATTCCTGGAGCTTCAGAGGGATATGTCAACTCAGACATTATGTACACCAATATGATGAACAAAATGGCGTGGCGTGAACTGGACAACAAAAAATCATATTATGACGACACTTATCGCCGTTCGCCCGTGACAACTTCCCGACTTTCATTTTTACGCCTGGCCAACCAGTTGGTAGCAGAAAACAAATTGGATATGGCCAAAAAAGTTGCCGACCGCGCGATCGCTGTTATGCCCGACGATTCAATTCCTTTTGACGCCATATCTTCCTCATTTGCAGGTATTTATTTTGAAGTAGGAGATAACAAAAAGGGTCTTGAAATAGCAGACACCTTAGCTAAACGGTCAAATGAAAACTTATCGTGGGCTTTAAACCACCCTAATACCGCTTTGGTAAGTATCAATAATGACTTATATATCCTTAATACGCTCGCAAATTCCTGTAAACGCGCCAAACAATTTAGTGCAGCCGAAAAATATGAAGGAATGTTGAGAAAGCATTTGAATGCTTTTAACTATCGGACGGAAGGGTAGTTCAAAAGAGTTAAAAGATTAATAGTGAAAGGATTAACGACTAGCGGGCTAATTGACCCGGCGTTAGTCCTTTCACTCTTCTTTTAATATTGCGGAAGTCCGTTATTATTTAACCCGTCGTCGAAATGCAAAAACCAGGTGAAAAAAACTTGGAAACAGTCCGCCACGATAAAAACTATTAACTCATCGTTAACCGTTAACCGTTAACCTTTTTGCCTTTAACCCTCATCCCTTCCCCGCTGTAGTATGCGTCTTCATCAACATCGAAAACCAGGCTCTGCGCGCCATTCTATAAAATAGTGGAGTCAAAATAATCATCACCGGGATGATACTGATCAGGAAATAGTTGATATACTCCTCGAAGAAATTGACGAATATTAGGAAGTAAATAACCATAAAGGCCACGTAAAACGCATAACTTACATATAGGGCGCCCTGGTAAAATCCAGGTTCAGGTGAATAATTCTCACCACATGCAGAGCATTTTGAGTGCATTTTATCGAAGCCTTTTGTGTAAGCTCCTTTCGTAACAAAAAAGTCTCCTTTGCCACAGTTCGGGCATTTATTTAAGAATATAGAGGATATGCGATACATTATATTTAGAAATTTTCAGACCAATACTAATGGGCTATGAGTACAAATTTCAGCTTTGACAGCCATTAAAGCTATTAATACCTTGTAAAAACAATTCGGGACTTTCACTTCATAACTCTGTTAACCAGCTCCCCATTTGCCAGAAAAGCAGCTGCATTGTTATATGTTGTGGTAGTGATTTGCTCCATCGCTTCATGTGTAAAGAATCCCTGGTGCGAAGTAATCAATACATTAGGGAATGATATCAGCTTGGTAATCAGATCATCCTGAATCACATCTTCGGAATAATCATGAAAGAAAAGATCGTCTTCATGCTCGTAAACATCCAGTCC
This sequence comes from Dyadobacter sp. HNCC25DJ184, assembly GCF_056895215.1. NCBI lineage: Bacteria > Pseudomonadati > Bacteroidota > Cytophagia > Cytophagales > Spirosomataceae > Dyadobacter > Dyadobacter sp. HNCC25DJ184. The sequence goes on from NZ_JBXHAQ010000002.1 coordinate 267,382, forward strand.
CATATACCCAAGCTGGCCGGCCTTCAGCCCCTCAATCACATCGACAGTATTCACCAAACCTCCACGACTCGTATTGATCAACATCGCGCCCTTTTTAAACAACTTTAACGTTTTTTCATTGATCATATGACGGGTGGAATCCATCAGCGGGCAGTGCAGAGAAACAATATCGGCGTCGGCCAGCGTATCTTCCAACGTACCGTAAATTACACCTGCTTCTGCCAAACTTGGATCCTCATGAATATCAAATGCCATAATTTTGCAGCCAAAACCCCTCATAATTCTACAAAATGCTTTCCCGATATTACCTGTTCCGATCACCGCCACTTTACAATTATGAAGGTTGAACCCCAATAACTTATCCAGTGAAAAATTTCCTTCCCGTACCCTATTATATGCTTTATGGGTTTTGCGATTCAAGGTCAGAACGAGAGCGAGGGCATGTTCAGCCACCGCTTCGGGAGAATAAGCAGGTACGCGAAGGACAAGCAGATTCAAATCTGTTGCGCTTTTGATATCAACATTATTATATCCGGCACAACGAAGTAGAATCAATTTAACCCCATTTTCACTCAATATTTTAAGGACATTTGCAGTCGCCTCGTCATTCACAAAGAGACAAACCGCATCATATCCATTTGTAAAAGAAGCTGTTACCTCGTTGAGTGAGTCAACAAAGTAAGAAATATCATGGCCTGGGTTATATCTGTCAAAAAAATCCTGATCATATTTCTTTGCGCTGAATAGTGCAATTTTCATGGGTGTTGAAGTTTTGTGGCTGGCGACTTGATCCTTCAAAATATTCGGATAAGAAACCGGCAAATATCCGAATCATCGCGCAATTCAAATTATGACCGATATCATGTCTGTTAATGACAAAGACCATTAACTTCTCCAATATCGCCAAAATAGCCCGACAAAGCAGGTATATGTTTTATCTTTTCGCTAAAACGTCTATATTCGAAAGTTAAATGATCCAACTAAACCTTTAATAATGAATAATTATACTACCCGCTTATCTCCCAGCATTTTCAAGTCTTCCTAAACATTTTCTCCGATACCATCGCACTTTTTTTCCGGTGCATTACGTCGTGCAATGCGATCTTGAAGTTTGCACTAATCTGGAGGACGATACTTTGGAACTCCGTATCAATAGTAACTCATTTTACAAAAATTAATTTAGATATCACTGATGAACCGTAGAGAAGCAATTGAAAAAATTACCGTCATGATGGGTGGTATGATTTCAGCTCCGCTTATGGCCGGGGTGATGGGAGAAAAGCTGAATTTTGGCCCCTCCCTCACCATCACCACCGAACAGGAAGCACTGTTGGCTGAAGTTGCCGATGTAATCATACCCACCACGGGCACTCCGGGGGCAAAGGCTGCTGGCGCCGAGAAATTCATTGTCAGGGTGATGCGTGACTGTTATCAGATAGACGACCAGAAGAAGTTCTATGGCGGTCTTGAAAAGCTGGACAGCGATAGTAAAGCGGCATATCAGAAAGGGTTCGCAAGTCTGGATGGGCCACAGAAAATTGAGATGGTCAAAAAGCTAACACTGTCAGACAAGCCCTTCTTCGTAATGCTGAAAGGGTTGACGGTCACCGGATATTTCACCTCCGAAATTGGCGCCACACAAGCACTTGATTATCTGCCGATTCCGGGCAGATTTGACGGCTCCTGGCCTATGCCGAAAGGTCAGAAAACCTGGGCAATTTAATTCCTGATAACCCTGTAAACCATTAATCTGTTTTAGAATGGCGAATTTAAATATTGATGCAAAAAAAGAGATATCGTACGATGCCATCGTCATTGGCTCGGGCGTGTCAGGAGGCTGGGCAGCAAAAGAACTCACCGAAAAAGGCTTGAAAGTATTAATGCTCGAAAAAGGAAAAAACCTCGAGCACGTTACCGGATATGAAAACGCGTTGAAAGCGCCGTGGGAGTCACAATATAATGGCAGGCTGACGGTTAAACAAAAAGAGACTCACCCGTTTCTTTCCCGCGACTACCCATATAATGAAATGACGGAGAAGTACTGGATGAACGATTCAGACTCTCCATATGAAGAAAAAAAGCGTTTTGACTGGTTCCGCCCGAATATAGTCGGTGGAAAATCCATCATGTGGGGCCGTCAGTCTTATCGTTGGAGCGATCTGGACTTTGAGGCAAACCTGAAAGACGGAATCGCGGTAGACTGGCCGATCCGCTATAAAGATATTGCGCCTTGGTATTCTTATGTCGAAAAACATGTGGGTATATCAGGCGAAAAATTAGGTCTTCCACAGCTTCCGGACAGCGACTTCATTGCTCCGATGGAAATGTATTTCGTCGAAAAAGAAGTCCGGAAACGTCTTGAAAAAGAATTCCCGGGCAGAACGATGACGATCGGACGTGTTGCCAACCTTTCTCAGCCCACCAAGATACAGCTTGAAGGGGGCCGTTCTCCATGTCAATACCGTAACAAATGTTCGCTGGGATGTCCTTATGGCGCATATTTCAGTACGCAATCCAGTACGCTCCCTCCTGCTGTGAAAACCGGCCTGCTGACCCTGCGACCTGACAGTGTTGTTCGTGAGATTGTTTACGATAACAAAACCCAGAAGGCCACCGGCGTCAAAATAATTGATTCGGTGACGATGGAGGAAAAGGAATTCCATGCAAAACTGATTTTCGTTTGCGCCAGTACCATCGGATCGACTGTCGTGTTGATGAATTCAATTTCCGATCGTTTTCCAAATGGAATGGGTAATGATTCAGGAGAGCTTGGACACAACCTCATGGACCACCATTTCCGGACAGGAGCCAGTGGAACCTGGGAGGGCGATCTGGATAAGTATCATTTTGGAAGAAGAGCAAATGGTATCTATATTCCTCGTTATCAAAACTTTGGAAACGATAAGCGCGATTATCTGCGCGGATTTGGATATCAGGGAAGCGGTAGTCGCCAGGGATGGCAGCGTAACGTAGCTGAACTTGCGTTTGGTGCTGACTTCAAAGAAGAACTGACTACACCAGGAAACTGGGGAATTGGCTTTGGTGGATTTGGAGAAACGCTTCCGTACCATGAAAACAAAATGTACCTCAACAGAGAGAAAAAGGACAAGTGGGGTATGCCAGCAGTAGTTTTCGATGCAGATTTACGCGAAAACGAGCATAAAATGCGTAAGGATATGATGAACGATGCAGCTGAAATGCTTGAAAAATCGGGTGTCAAAAACGTGAAAACGCATGACAACGGGTCATATCTCGGAATGGCAATCCACGAAATGGGAACGGCACGGATGGGACGTGATCCAAAAACTTCTGTGCTCAACGGCAACAACCAGCTTCACTCGGTGAAAAACGTATTCGTAACAGATGGAGCAAGTATGACCTCTGCCTCCTGCGTCAATCCATCACTGACTTATATGGCATTTACAGCCCGAGCAGTTGATTTTGCAGTAAAAGAATTTAAAAAGAAGAATATCTAGCAAATATCAAAATGATAAACGGGTGTCGGTCAAGGCACCCGTTTTGGTGACAATCCTTTGAACGATATCATGCGTACTTAAAAGATCCTGTCTTTTTTAGTAGCTATGAAGGGCGAACCAAGGCTTCATCGGACAAAGGGTTATTTGTAATGAAAATCTGTTAATAAAAGTGATGCGGAATAAGCCCTAAGTAAGGATGTGATTGAATATGAACAAAATCAATCGATGTGTCCGGTAGTTTTTTAGTATTTCAGCTTTGATATATAGTCCGATTCTTTTGCATTCTTTGAATCATCCCGATCAATTTTCGAGCGGAAAACAGGCGAAACAAGAGGGTCGGCTATCGTCGTTACAACAGCTTTTTTACATTAAGTCCATTTTTATGATCAATTCTTATTCGCGCAAACTATTTGCTCTTCTTATCTTATTATCGTTCGCCTTCAGCGTTCACTCCTTTGCTGCGGCGCCCAAAAAGGAATTTTTCGAGATAAAAATTTACACTGTCAAAGACAAAGACCAGGAAGCCAGAGTCGAAAAGTATCTGAAAGACGCCTATATACCGGCACTTCACAGATTAGGCGCAAAAACGGTCGGAGTTTTTAAGCCAGTCGCCAGCGACACGGCCGCATTTGGAAAATTCATCTATGTGTTGACTCCTTTGAAATCTCTTGATCAACTTTCAAATCTACCGGCACAACTGAGCAAAGATGCCGCATATGTCGCAGCTGGGAAAGATTATATCGATGCAGAGTATAAAACTCCGCCGTATGTTCGTTTCGAATCGATTGTCTTGCAGGCATTTGAAGATGCTCCGGTGATCACTCCGTCTAAATTGAGTGTTCCAAAAAGCCAGAGAATTTATGAATTAAGGAGCTACGAAAGCGCGTCCGAAAAAATTCACATGAATAAGGTAAAGATGTTTAATGCGGGTGGTGAAATTCCGCTGTTCTCAAGACTTGGATTCAATTCCATATTCTACGGCGCAGTAATTTCCGGAAGCCATATGCCGAATTTGATGTATATGACCACTTTTTCAGATAAATCTTCTCGCGACGAACTCTGGAAAGCATTTTTTGCTTCGCCAGAATGGACCAAACTAAAGGCAGATCCTGAATACCAAAATAACGTTTCCAAAAACACCATATACTTTTTAAGTCCGACTGAGTATTCAGACTTGTAAAATCTGAAGTCACTTACGAACAGAAGGGTGTCGGAGAGGCATCCTTTTTTTGTTTTCAGTCAATGTTGTTTTAACATGACAATCCAAGAAGTAGAGTCCTGTATATGAAATGTCAATTTGGTTTTTTTCATGGCAGAATCTACAATGAATGACCATGTCCTGACAAAACCTGACCTAAAATTAAGAAGCTTTGTCCCTTCGTGTTTTCGAGGCAAAAACGATAATCAATGGATAAATTCGATATTGTGTAAAAAATAAATCCAATATCCTGCGGGATTTTGCAATATTTTGCAATATTTGTGCAACAATATACCAGACACTACTTACCAATCTCCCCATGACGGAAGCAGGCCAAACGACCATATCAAAAGAATTAAAAGCAGCCAGATCATCCAGTCTGCTAGTATTCCTCATCTGCGGAATAGCTTTGTCATGCTGGGCTCCGATGGTTCCTTTTGCCAAAACCAAACTTCAACTCGATGACGCGACGCTTGGTCTGGTGCTATTGTCGCTTGGTGCCGGTGCTATATTGACAATGCCCTTTACGGGTATTTTGATTAAAAAATTTGGACCACGCAAAGTTATCGTGACGGCTTCGACGGTGGTATCTGTCATGCTTCCCCTGTTGCTTCTATCAAACTCTGCTATTCAATTAGCAATTGCCCTTTTCATCTTCGGATCTGCCCTTGGTTCTGTGGACGTTTCAATGAACGCACATGCGGTCTTGGTTCAAAACCAGTACGGGAAGCATATCATGTCCTCTTTTCACGGAATGTTTAGCCTAGGTGGGTTAATAGGTTCAATCGGCCTCGGCTTCCTGATCAAATTTGGACTTTCGCCATTCACAGCGGCTGTTAGTATTGGCGTCCTTTTATTATTAATTGTTTTATCCCAATATCGTAATCTTTTGCCGGACACAGAGGAAAATTCCGAAGACTCTTTTTCTTTCACATTGCCGCGTGGTCGCGTGCTGGCACTCGGATTTATGTGTTTTGCTTTCTTTTTGGCCGAAGGAGCATTACTGGACTGGAGTGCAGTTTTCCTGCAATTCAACCGCAATTTTGATCCATCATTTTCAGGAGTAGGATATGCAGCCTTTTCACTGGCTATGGCTATTATGCGCCTAACTGGCGACGGCATCGTTCATAAATTAGGCTCTCAAAAAGTAGTACAATATGGAGCTCTGATCGCCGCTGCTGGATATTTCATTGCCACTTCAATTCCGTCGCCAGTTGCAGCGATCCTTGGCTTTGTGCTGGTTGGGCTAGGAGCCGCCAATGTCGTGCCTGTATTTTTTACTGCAGCCGGCAATGTTCCTAACGTACCGGCTTCTGTTTCCCTGCCCGCCGTAACCACACTGGGGTATACGGGCCAATTAGCCGGACCGGCTGCGATAGGTGTCATCGCCGAAGCATCTTCTCTTCCGTTCGCCTTGGGCCTTGTAGGATTATTATTGCTGATCGTCGCCTTTACATATAAAGATCGCTGAAAGTGTTGCCGCTGGAACCGATTTGTAATCGGTTTCGTATGGTGTAGCGTTTGCAACGAGTATCAGGGATTTATTTTCTTCTAATGGTGTCAGAAAACGCGTTAAAAACGCTGGACTAACCAACTTCGATTGCAAATCGAAGTTCGCAGCTTAACAGACTTGGCTGGACTTAGCTGGAACAGATTTGCAATCTGTTCCTAGTGGTTTAGCGTTTGCAACGCGAAGGAAATATTACATTATTTTTAAGCTACCGGGCAAGAAAACGCGTTGCAAACGCTGGACTAACCAACTTCGATTACAAATCGAAGTTAGCAGCTTAACAAACTTGGCTGGACTTAGCTGGAATAGATTTGCAATCTGTTCATAGTGGCTTAGCGTTTGCAACGCGAAGGAAATATGACATTATTTTTAAGCTACCTGGCAAGAAAACGCGTTGCAAACGCTAGACCAACCAACTTCGATTGCAAATCGAAGTTAGCAGTGGATCTCGACAAATAAACTGATCCCAAACAGTAGGCGAACAATATTAAAATCTTTATTTTGAGGACAATCAAAAGCCTCAGATGAAAAAATATTGCCTGATACTCCTGCTACTGTTTGCCGTTCCGGATTTTGCCATTGCTCAAAAAGACGCATCTGGTAAAACCTTTTGGTGGAAAAGAAATAATCTGAGAATCATTCAAATGAATCTGCCCGACTACGAAGCAGCAAGTCTGAATGCCGATTCCGTTGTCGCCGACCTCGTCCATTATTCTGCCAATACCTTGATAATCAATGCTGGTGGCATCATGGCTTTCTACCCGTCAAAACTGGATTTTCATTATACCAACCCATATATGAAGCCCGGTGTTTTGGGTGACATCGTTCAAAAATGCCATCAGAACAAAATCCGCGTGATTGTGCGTTTTGATTTCAGCCGTATACACGAGAGCATATATAGCGCGCATCCCGATTGGTGCTATATATCATCAAAGGGCGAACGAATGATTAATACCGATATGTACGTAGTTTCTATAAACGGGCCATATGTGCAGGAAAAAGCTTTCAAAATTGTGGAGGAGGTAATGGATCAGTTTCCAATTGATGGCATTTTCCTGAATATGCCTGGATATCAGGTTCGTAATCCCTATGAAAATCAATACCACGGAATAGATCAGAACGATTATGATAAAGAGGCCTTTTCCAAATTTAGTGGTGGATGGCCTCTACCAAAAGAAGAGAATAAAGCAGATACTCTTTTTCAAAAGTATCTGGAATTCAAGAAAACAACAGTAGAGCAATGGTCAGAAAAGCTACATAAAATCGTGAAAGCGAAGAATCCGCAGATTGCGATCTGCACCTATTCAGACAAATTTGTCGATATCATCCGCCACGAGTCGCAAAGCATGACCTCCCTTCCCTATTGGCCATATACCGCGTCTGACAATGTTGGAAATGCTGTCAATTCATTTCCGGAACATATCATCAGCAATGCGAGTATTCAGCAAATATCGTTTCAATCCAGGTACAACGCCGTGGAGCCACCTGAAGCGCGTATCAGGCTTTTTGAAAATATCGCCAACGGATCTGGTCTGGATTTGAGCATGATGGGTGATATGCGCGGCTATGAAGATGAGCGCAACTATCCGGTTTTTAAAGAGGTATATGACTTTCACAAAAAGAATGAACTCTATTTTGGAAAGTATAAATCCATAGCAAAAGTTGCGATCATCGCTCCGGGAGCATGGCCAAGTGGCGATCCGATGCAGGAATATCGCGGCATTCAATTGATGTTGCGTGAAGCTCATATCCCTTTTGATATTATCGAGGATAGTCAGATTGAAAATCTGCAAGCCAAAATCAAGAACTATAAGCTGATAATACTACCGGAAATCACATATTTGAAACCTCAGGCGATCAAAATATTACACGATGTCAATTTGACCGGGACAAATTTAATTGCAACCAATCGCACTTTTTTCGATGATCCCGGATCCTTAAAACAGATATTTGGTGTCAAAATTATCGAAAAAGACAACGATGGTGCAGGTAACTATCTCGTGCCCGATAACCGAAAGATATTCAAACATTTCGCTGGGCAAACCATGCTCTTCTGGAAGTTCAATCTGGGCATATATGATATGACTGGCGCTGACGAAAGATATTTGCCCATTTTAACCAAAGGCAGACCGGGGCCTCCCGAGATTATTGGCGGACATAGTCCCACCGGAAATTACGGATTAGCCATCAAGAAAAATTCGGCTGGCCAAGCTGCTATATTGCCCATTAATGTTGGCAAGCTTTATTATATCCATGGATATCAGGAACATAAGCAGATCATTCTTGATTTGATCGATCATTTATGCCCTGATGCTTCTCTACAAATCCAGACAAATGCACCCGCACGAGTGGAGACCCTGTTGACTGACTATGCCAAAAACACAGAAAATAACAAGTCGGTCTCCGACGGCTATATCCTCCATTTGACAAATCTGACTGGCGTCAGCGGGACAACTTATTTTGAGCCGTTACCAGTCTATTCAATAAAATTCAAACTTCCCCTTCCCATCAAACCCGTCCGCATATTCACTTTGACAGATGGAACAAATTTGGATTTTACCTGGGACAAAGGACACATCTCATTCGTATTACCAAAATTGGAAAGTTTCCAGTCAGTCGTTATGAATTGGAAAGATTAGGAGAATATATCTGTAAGTAACGGATTGAAGTTAACCATATCAAAATTCAAAACTGCCGTAGCATTGAAGATAGTATGGCGAGCGAATTAAATAACCTCAATCAATATCTGGAAAGAGAACCTATTTCAAGACCAACTTATATGAGCCCAAAATTACTTCTTCGTCTCGCCGCTGGTTTTATTTTAATTCATCTTCTGGGTCATTCGCTAGGCCACTTCACTTGGAAAGAAACAAAAGATCCGGTGAAGCAGGAAGTGATCAATCAAATGACCTCACACGACTTTCCATTTATGGGTGCATTGCGAAGTATGGGAGACTATTTTGAGGGATATAGCACGCTAATGTTTGTGGTGTACATCATGTCAATATGGCTGCTGCTCACAATTGCCAGCATGATTGAAAAACTGCCGTATCAAGCTGGTAAATTGTTGATACCCACTGGCTTTGCATATACTGTTTTCGGCGTCGTGGAAATCATCTACTTCTTTCCTTTTGCGGCAGGTATTAGTATGGGAGCCGGGCTGTTGATTGCGACCGCCGTTGTGTTTTTGAGGAGGTGAGATGATTTTAAAACAAGACGCCAAGCCAGCTAATTAGAGAATCAGATTAAATGCTCTTTTATCAAAAAACCCCGTTGCAAACGCTTAAACACTCAACTTCGATTCCAAATCGAAGTCAGTGCAAACAAAAATCGGACTTCTGAAAAGCCTAAGCTATTAAGAAATCCGATTTTTTGACCTTTAAATCTTATAATAATGCTGCACCAAAAACGCCGGCGCTGTCTCCCAATTTTGGTTTCAAAATCGGTGTAGTTACCGTCCCATTATTGAAAATATACTTTTTGATACGCTCATACCCTTCGGTATACAGCAAATCCACATTTCCCACTCCACCGCCAATTACGATGAGTCCAGGATCCAGTACGTTGATCAAAGTTGAAATTGCCTTGCCATAATATTCAAGCAACCGGTCGATCGTTTTGTCGGCAAATTCATTTCCGCCAGCTTTATATTGCTCTAGAATAGTCTTCATTGACTCTTTCGAACCGCTCACCTTTTCGTAGAAACGCTCCAATGCTGGCCCGGATATTACTTGCTCCACACAACCTGCTTTTCCACAATAACATGCGTCTCCATTTTCTTCCAGCACATTGTGCCCCCACTCTCCTCCAATTCCATGATGGCCACCAATGATTTGATTATGAACGACTAAGCCTCCACCAACTCCTGTTCCCATGATCACGCCGAAAACAACTTCGGCTTCAGGGTATTCTTTTCCTGCTCCCATCAGTGCTTCTGCCAAAGCAAAGCAATTGGCGTCATTGGCTAGTTTTACAGGCACACCTAACACGCGCTCCAGATCCGCTCCAAGAGGCTTCCCGTTCAGACATGTAGTATTCGAGTTTTTCATCAGATGAGTCGTCGGTTCAAGGACGCCCGGGGTGGCGAAACCCACTTTTGACGGCTGCTCCCCTATCTCTTCCGCAACTTCATCGATGAGTTTTTTTATTTGAGAAAGAATGTGATAATATCCTTTCGGGGATTCTGTCGGCAGTCGTCTCCTGGCTACTACCTGCATATCATTTTCAGAATCCAAAACGGCACATTCAATCTTTGTACCTCCTAAATCTATTCCCCAAAGTTTCATTCTATAAAAACACTTAAAATTTAATACGATTCTTTAATAAGCTAACTGACGTTTACTCAACTTTATAAAACTTATATCCGAACAAAAATATAACTGCATAGCAAATGATCGGCAGATAGTATGCATATGCCACATCGTGCTCTGCAACCGCCCCCATCGCAAATGGGAAAAGTGCTCCGCCAACAACTCCCATTGAGATAAATGAAGAAGCTTGTTGTGTATGTGCTCCCAGGTTTTTTAATCCCAGACTGAATATGGTCGGGAACATAATACTGAAAAAGAAATTCAGCATCAACAACGCGATGAATGAAGGCCAGCCAAGGCTTTGTGTAATGATAAGACACATTACAATATTACATGCTGCGAAGATGGCAAGGAGCGTGTGCGGTGCGATAAAACGCATCAGGAATGTACCCACAAAACGCCCGGTAAGCATCAAGACGAAAAAGAGGATCATATAGTTGCCGGCAACCGCATCTGTGAAACCCATCTTTTCATGCCCATAATTGATAAAGAATGCCCAGGTTCCGGCTTGAGCTGCCACGTTGAAAAACTGCGCTAAAACTGCCCATTTAAAATGTCTATGCTCAAAAAGACCTTTTTCAGGATGGGTATCAACATTGGCTGCTTCCGGATCGACAGTACCATGAGGATCGGTCAGAGCAGGTACTTTCACAAATGAGAATAAAACTGCAATCGTCGCGATTACACCACCAATTACGATATACAATGTTTTTACAGAGGTCAGATCCGTACTACCTTCTACATTATTTCTCAATAAAAAGTAAGAACCAACGGCAGGTCCGATGATGGTACCCAGCGCATTAAACGCCTGCGCAAAATTGATTCGCTGATCGCTGGTACGTTGATCGCCCAGAGAAGCTACAAAAGGGTGAGCCACAGTTTCCAAGGTGGAAAGGCCGCAACCCAGGATAAACAAGGCAGTTCCGAAAAATGGAAAAGAGGCCGCTGCGGCAGCGGGAACAAATAAAAACGCCCCTGAGGCAAACAGGCCCAGTCCGAGCAATACGCCGTTTTTATACCCGAACCGCTTCATGAATAATCCTGCGGGTATACCCATTACCCCGTATGCCCCGAAAATAGCAAATTGCACGAATGCAGACTGCGTTTTGGTAAGACTTAATACATGTTGAAAATGTTTGTTCAAAACATCTCCCATCGTGATGGCGATTCCCCAGAACATAAACAGGGAAGTCACAAAGATTAAAGTAATTAGGTATTTCTTGTCGGTAAATTTGGCAGGGGCCTTCGCGGCGCCCTGTGGGGGGGAAGAGGTCATGTTTAGGATTTTATATTATTAATTATTCTGTTTATTCTATTTCCCAAAGTGTAAAGTAGTAAAATTTAAAAACTGTTTCCAATCAAAGTTTTTTACATCGTGTCCGCCCGGGCGAATATGAAAACCTATCGGACCGTAAATTGGCTGATTAAGAGGCGGAAACGTTTTTCCTGTAAATCCCGTGGTACCCAAAAATTTGTAAATTTCACTCGAAGCCTTTGCCGTTTCAAACTCCCCTGGCGGATCTGCCATGCGATCATCCTCTGCCGTGGCGAGATATACCGGTCGAGGTGCTATGAGTGCCAACACAAAATGCTGGTCGAAAGGAAGGAGTGTATCCTTATCGATATAGTTCCGGAATGACTTCGCATACCAATGCGGAAAAACGGTGGAAAGTCTTTCGATATTTTCACCAATACCCCGCCGGAATTGCTTACCCCCACCCGCTCCCGACTCGTTACTCAGCACAGCCGCGAACCGTGTGTCGGTCGCTGCTGCCCACAATGCTGCTTTTCCCAAGCGAGAAAATCCAAAGGCGGCGATCATATTTTTGTCGATATCCTTATCCGTTTCCAGATAGTCCACCGCGCGGCTCATAGCCCACGCCCAGGCTGCCATTGTACTGAAATTGTCCTCGCGGTTTTGAAGTTCGGGATATAAGGTGTGCACACCTTTTGTAAACATTTCCTCTTTGCGATCTGAGGCAATTTCTTCGCGGTACATCGTGACCAGCGCAAAGCCCGCATCCAAAATGCTATCTACTGGCCACATGCTCGCGTTTACACCCCTGCATTTTTCAGTTGCTTTTCCATCAATTGCACACGGAAACATTTTGCTATTCTCTGTCCAGGCCTCGGTAAGCTTAATTCCCGGATCAGCATTCACAGCCTGATTTCCAATGAAGTTTATACCGACAATCGCAGGAACGGGATGTTTTGCTTTGTTTGGGATATATATCAGAAGATCGAACTCTGCTTCATGATCATTTACTTTCATATGTACCGTAACCTGCTTCCGAGTAGCCTTTCCGCCGAGTGCGTTCGGTTCATTGTCAAAAACGCGGAAGGTCATGTTCGCGGGACGGGCAGGTGATATGCCATACATCTCATGCGTCATAATCTCAAGAATCTCCTTCCGTCTTTTCTGCCAGTCGGCTTTCGAAGTCACCCTGCTCCCGTTATTAAAGATCATTATATCGGGTAACCTTTCGGAAGGTGGTAATTGGGCAAACAATGTCTGACTACAAAACAGCAGCACGAATAAACGGAGGCATATCTTCATCGAATTCTTTTTATTCTTCAAAGACAAGAAGAGTGGGATGTTACTTTAAAAATAGGATTTACCAAAATGGGAAGGAATGAGATATATTTTCTACATCCACCACACATCTCAACCATTAAAAATACAGTTTTCCCATACATCGGGGTTTTATTTCCTTTTGGCATCCCATTTGTATCCTTTCTTTCAAACAATCGTTTCACAAAACTCTTATACAATGGGAAATCTACTTTATACCATAGCAGTAATCCTGGTCATTCTATGGTTGATTGGTTATTTCGGATTCGCCAGCTTCGGCATGGGCAACGTTATACATATTCTACTAGTAATCGCAGTTATAGCCGTTATTTTACGCGTTATTCGCGGGGACAGGGTGGTCTGATATTGCATTTAATTTAAAAGAATACACACGCTATTACATTATATACACACTAATATTAGCCATTGAACTCGAGAAATCTGAACTAAAAACCATTTGAATAATTTAGTCAGCAATTCAATTTTTGAGATTCATAAAAAGTCAGTCTCCGGAATATTTTATTGGATGGCAGAAACAAGCATCTTTCAACAGGATGCTTGTTTTTTTTGTATTTTGCAGTATATAAAGAAAACCTCCCTTTACTAAAATTAAAAAAACTACACTACTATAAATGGAGAAATTGCTGATACTGTCCGACATTAACGGATTTTCCAACTGCGAATGGATCGATCGTTACTGCAAGGAATTACAATCTAAATTTGAAATAATACTCCTCAATTCACTTGAGCTTGCTGATATTGATTACCTAAAATTTACGCCCGACGAAATTCATGATAAAATGATCAAAGGCGGAATAAAAACCGCCGTAGATAATCTAACAAAAAACTACGAATTGGGACCAAATCTCTTGGGATTCAGCATTGGTGGAACCATCATTTGGAAAGCTATGCTGGGAAGAGCCAGCCCAACAAAGATAGTCTGCGTATCGTCGACGAGACTACGATTTGAGGTTGCGACGCCACATTGTCCCATATTCACATTATTCGGAAACCAGGACAACCTCCGTCCTGATGCAAACTGGTATAACGAGAAAAACCTTCAACGCAAAACTCTTCATGGCGACCATGATTTCTATAAAACAGAAAACGGTATAGAAGAGACAATAGTAGAGTTGAAACGGTTTTTAAAAGTTTGATGCGCCAAATTGCTATGTTGCTACAGATCCTGTTGGCTTGCTTTTTTTGTAACCTTTCTGTAATTTGATACATGCATGTTAGGGTCACAGCCGCAACCTCAGACCATATTTATGACACACGAAAAAATCTATAAAAGAGCAAACGGACTACGCGTAAAGGTATCTGTTTGGTTATACCTTCATCAAAATGTGACCAATTGGGGCTACCTTATTCATGTTAAGGAACCTACGTCTGAAACCTGGTTTGATCCGTTTTCTGATCCGGTATTTTTCGAGAAAATTAAAAGTTCAGATCATAAAACGCTGCATGAGAATATCATTTCGAAAAAGGAAATTCACCAGGCAAAAATTGAATTGTGGATGAAAATCAGGCCAGACTGATTATAGCTGATCCTTTAAAACCGACCATACATTTTCCGCCACAATTTTGTGTCCTTTCTCATTAGGATGAATTCCATCCTGAATATTAAGGCTTGGCTCACCACCAACACCTTCCAGCAAAAATGGAATGAAAGTCACATCATTTTTCTTTGCTAATTCCGGATATACTTTACGAAATTCCGAGGTATATTTCTGACCGATATTCGGCGGAATCTGCATACCGGCCAGAACTCTTTTTGCATTGGGATATTTGGCTTTTACTTTGTCCAGAATTTCCTGGAGGTTCTTTCTCGTGTCACTCACTGCAATTCCCCGAAGACCGTCATTTCCACCCAGTTCCAGAACGAACACATCCAGATGTTGCTTCAATAGCCAATCGATCCGGGCATTACCGCCAGCAGTGGTTTCTCCGCTCACACCTGCGTTGATTACTTTATAATTTAGCCGTAAAGAATCAATCCGCTTCTGGATCAGCCCGGCAAATGCGTCGGAAGGGTCATCAAGACCGTACCCGGCCGTCAGGCTATTCCCAAAAAAAACGATTACCTTTTTGGCACCAGCGGGCGAATCGGTCTTTTGTTTTACTTCGTCAGCATTATTAGAATCCTTTTTTTCATTTCCACATGCGCTCATGAAGAGTGCCATTGTCAATAATATATATAGAGAGCGGAGTCGTATCATTTTGGGGTGTTAGTTGTTGGCAGTTAGCTATTAGATTAGTCGGTTTTACGAATTGAAGGTTCTGAGAAGTCATACAAAGCAGGGCAAGATAAACGCAAAAGAACGCTAAGTTGACGATCCCATTGCGTACTTTACCTAGATTTTTTTGATTCGAGTATCGTTTGTAGGCAAGAGAGCTTTGTATAAAAAGCCATTTCTGGCCGGCCATATACTTGATTCTTCCTTTTGACCTATATTTTTTGTGATAATTAAAGGTTACATTCAAATTTACATAAACACGGTTGGTTAAGCTACCAACCGCTCATAAATCATCAAAACGAATAATTTAATGAATCATATACTAGACCTCCAGCAGGTTGGTAAAACGTACAAAAGCGGTTCGCGCTCTCTTGCCGTGTTGGAAGACATCAACCTTTCTGTTGAAGCCGGTTCTACAATATCCATCGTCGGACCATCGGGAAGTGGCAAAACTACATTACTAGGCCTCTGCGCTGGCCTTGACCGTGCTAGCACCGGCACTGTTGCTCTTCATGGAACGATACTCAATAATCTCAATGAAGATCAACTTGCCTCTGTCCGCAATGAATATGTCGGGTTTATTTTCCAAAATTTCCAGCTCCTGCCTACCCTCACTGCGCTTGAAAACGTAATGGTACCACTTGAGTTACGTGGTGAAAAGAATATCAAAGCACGGGCTATTGACCTTTTAGAAAAAGTCGGTCTGGCAGAAAGAGGACATCATTATCCCACCCAGCTGAGCGGCGGCGAACAACAACGGGTTTCGCTTGCCCGTGCTTTTTCAAATCGCCCACAAATACTTTTTGCAGATGAACCGACCGGAAATCTGGATGCTGAAACGAGCGAAAAGGTGGTCAAACTTATTTTCGAGCTCAACCGGGAAGCTGGAACCACGCTCGTACTCGTCACCCACGACCTTGATCTGGCGGCGAAAACCCAGCGGATTGTCCGAATTAAAGGAGGCAAAATCATTTCCGATACCTTAAACCAGTAAACGAGCCAAATTAGGAATGAAAAATTATAATATAAATTTCCCCTGGCTCCTTCAAATGGCTTGGCGCGATAGTCGTCGGAGCAGATCGCGGCTCTTTCTTTTTATCTCATCCATTATCCTCGGCATTGCCGCAGTCGTCGCTATTTTTTCTTTGGGAGACAATCTGCGTCAAAGCATCGACGATCAGGCTGCCACATTAATCGGAGCCGATCTTTCACTATATGGCAACCGACCTGTGGAAGGGAAAGTGAAGAAAATGGTTGACAGTTTGGGACAGGTAAGCTCAGAAGAACGGAGCTTTGCATCCATGGTATATTTTGTAAAAAATGGTGGAAACCGACTGGCGCAGGTAAAGGCACTACAAGGTGATTTCCCATATTATGGGAAGTTTGAAACTGTCCCGCTCGAAGCCAACACAACTTTTCGAACCAAAAAAGCGGCACTTGTTGACCAGACGTTGATGCTCCAATATCAGGCCAAGGTCGGTGATTCTGTAAAAATTGGTGAGGTAACTTTTGTCATCGACGGAATATTGGAAAAAGCTCCTGGTCAAAATGGGTTGACGAGCTCCATTGCGCCGACAGTGTATATCCCGATGCAATATCTGGACGCAACCGGTTTAATGCAAAAAGGCAGTCGTGTGGCATATCGCTATTACTTTAAATTTGCCCCCAAAACAAAAGTTGAAGAGCTCGTAAAAAAGCTGGAACCTCGTTTCGAAGCAGCAGATCTTGATTATAATACGATTGAAACCCAAAAGGAAAGTACTGGAAGGTCATTCAAAGATTTGACGCGCTTCCTGTCACTCGTTGGGTTCATTGCACTGCTTTTGGGTTGTATTGGTGTCGCCAGCGCAATTCATATCTATATCAAAGAAAAACTGAACAGCATTGCGATATTACGTTGTCTGGGCGTAAAACCGATTCAGGCATTCCTGATATACCTCATTCAAATCATTGGTATCGGGTTTATTGGTTCAGTGCTCGGCGTAATTTTAGGGGTCGTCATTCAACAATATCTGCCCGTCGTCATCAAAGAATTTCTACCCTTTGACCTGAATACCGATCTCTCCTGGATCGCCATCGGAGAAGGACTTTTAATCGGCACATTGGTTTCCATTCTGTTTGCGCTTCCTCCATTATTATCCATTCGCAAGATATCACCGTTAAATGTTTTGAGAAACGTCGCCGATGAGCCCACGCCGAAAGATCCATGGATATGGGGAACCTACTTCGTGATCCTCCTTTTCATTTATGGCTTCTCCTATTTGTTAACCGACGGCTTTGTTCAGGCACTTGCATTCACTTTAAGCATCGCAGGAGCATTTGTGATATTATATGGAATGGCGATTTTACTGATGTGGCTGGTTCGGAGAAATTTCCCGACCTCCTGGAGTTACCTATATCGTCAGGGACTGGCGAATTTATACCGACCTCATAATCAGACTGCTATTCTGATTGTCTCCATTGGTCTGGGAACCTCGCTGATATGTACCCTATTTTTTATACAGGATATTTTATTGGAGCGTGTACGACTATCGACCAGCGACGATCAACCCAATATCGTTTTGTTTGATATACAATCCTCTCAAAAAGAGGGAGTTATTTCCATCGCAAAATCTTTCCATATTCCTGTCAATCAAAATGTACCAATCGTGAACATGCGTTTGGAGGAGATCAACGGAAAAACAGCCGGCGACTTTCAAGGCGACTCAGCCGCGGAACAATCGAGACGTATTTTCGGGCGGGAATATCGCGTAACTTTCAGAGATTCAACCACTTCTTCAGAAACCGTTACGAAAGGTAAATGGCAGGGAGAATATGCATCAAAAGAAGCGCTGATACCCATTTCAATAGAAGAAGGCTTCGCCAAAAGAAGCCGTATTGAACTGGGTGACACGCTGGTGTTTAACGTCCAGGGAACGATGATGAATACAGTGGTTGCCAGCATGCGTGAAGTCAACTGGAGTGAAGTAAGGACGAATTTTCTGGTCGTGTTTCCAAAAGGTGTGTTGGAAGACGCGCCGCAGTTTCATGTCATGCTGACCCATGTTCCGAGTACGGCAGTGTCCGCACGATTTCAAAGTGCCATTGTTCGGCAATATCCCAATATCTCAGTAATCGACCTGGCATTGGTGCTAAAGGTATTGAACGAGATATTCACCAAAATAGGGTTTGCTATTCAGTTTATGGCTGGATTTAGTATCCTTACAGGCATTATCGTGTTGATCGCTTCGGTACTCATCAGTAAATATCAACGACTACAGGAAAGTGTATTGCTAAGAACGATCGGAGCAAGTCGCAGGCAGATATTTCTGATTACTGCTATGGAGTATCTCTTCCTCGGATTCCTGGCGGCATTTACAGGTATATTCATCTCTCTTATAGGAAGTTGGGCATTGGCGAAATTTAGTTTTGAGACGCAATTCAAACCGGCTTTCTTACCAACCGCGGGCATATTTGTGTTCGTCACCGCCTTAACCGTGATCATCGGGCTGGCCAATAGCCGTGGAATTTTAAATAGATCACCTTTGGATGTGCTGCGGCAGGACGTGTGAGAAATTCTCAAGTTTAAGATAAAACGGAAGTTTAATCTAACTGGTTGATACTGAAAGAGGCTCGATGCGGAAACGATCGAGCCTCTTTCGTTTTGGCAGCTTAATTGGAGAACTACTTGACCAAATTAACATTGGGGTAACAGTCAGAAACTATCTTCGCACGACCATTTACTCATCTTTTCACTCCAAAATGCCAAGCCGCTCCCGAATCCCTGTAAATGTTACAGATGTAAAAGTGCCCGAAAGTCACTCATCCAACCGCTTAAATTAATTTCAAACGTTTGCAAAAAATTTTCAAACGTTTGCACGAACCATCCACTATGTTATATTTTTTATTTTAATAATACAATTAGTATTCTTGTACGGAATTGCGCAGCTTCTATGCTTTTTTACTCACCAGGAATATCTATTAATTTTTTAACCAATAATCCACCTTTATGAACAGAACGTTGACTCAAGTAGTCAGGAACAGGGGATTTCAATGTCTGGCCTTATCCATGGTCTCAGTCATTGCAATTAGTCCTCAAGTTTTCGCTGACGCTCCAAGACCGGCCTTTCAGACGCAAACGCGATTGATAACAGCAGAGCAAACCACGCTGAAAGGAAAAGTTCTCATGGCATCTCAGGATGGTCTGCCGGGAGTAACTGTTATTATCAGTAATGTAGACGGCTCAAACAAGCAAGGAACGACCACAAATGAAAACGGAGATTTTTCATTCAGCAACCTCGAAACAGGCAGAACCTATAAATTTGAGTTCAGTTTTATCGGATATGAAAAGCAGTCGATCGATAGCTTTGTTTTAACAGAGCAGAACAAAAACTCGCTCTCGGTGACGCTTAAAGAGTCGGCCGCAGATCTTGCCGAAGTAGTCGTGGTCGGATATGGTACGTCCAATAAAAAAGATGTGACCGGATCGGTGAAGTCATTGAAAAGTGCCGAATTCAATAGTGGTATTATCAACTCGCCTGAGCAGCTCTTGCAAGGTAAGGTATCCGGTGTGAACGTTACGTCTTCCACAGGAGAACCTGGTGGTGCTCAGAATATTACGGTACGTGGCCCTGGTGGTATCCGTACCGGAAGCACGCCGCTCTTCGTGGTAGACGGTATGGCATTGGACAATAGCGCAACCGGCTCCGGCAATCCGCTTAACTTCCTCAACCCGTCAGATATCGAATCGATGGATGTGCTTAAGGATGCTTCCGCGACGGCTATTTATGGTGCACGGGGAGCGAATGGCGTTATCCTTATCACCACTAAGAAAGGAAAATCAGGCAAAGCATCCGTTAACTATTCGGGTAGCTTCGGTCTTTCTAAAATGGCCCGACCACTGGATCTGCTTACGGCGGATGAATTCCGCCAGGAAGTTCCAAAATTGGACGGTACTTTGATTGATGAAAAAGGAAATACCGACTGGCAGAAAGAGATTTCCCGCGTTGCTCAGACCCATAATCACAATATCTCCATGGGCGGAGGCACAGACAAATTGACTTACTATGGCTCGTTTGGTTCTCAGAAGCAAGAGGGTATTTTGAAAGGTAGCAATTTGGATCGATATACCGGCAGAATCAATTTGAGCCAGAAGCTGCTGAACGACCGTGTGACAGTTGATCTTAACCTGAATGCCACAAACACAAAGAATCAACGCCCTGTTTCCGATGATCTGAACGGAGCCAGTGGACTAGGTTTGATAGGCAGTGCCATATCCGCAAATCCAACCTATCCTGCCTACGATGCCGATGGAAATCCATACCAATATCCGGATGGAACAAATCCGCTGATCAGTCTGGCTTTGGACAAGGATGTAACCACAACCAATCGCGTCCTTGCAAGTATATCACCTTCTGTTAAAATCATTGAAGGATTAGTATACAAGCTTAATTTCGGGATCGACAATTCGACTTCGTCCCGCGATATTCAGAGACGTCCAAGTACTCAACCTTATATCGAGGGCCGTTTGGAAACAAGGGATAAGAAGAATACAAACCGTCTGATCGAAAATTATATCACTTATACTTTCAACAGCAAAGTTCATAGTTTCTCAATTTTAGCGGGGCATTCCTATCAGAAGATATTTGTTCAGGATCGAATGTACAGCATCAACAAATTTCCAATTTCGGATGTTGAGCCAATTTACAATCCGGGAACTGGGCAGGATTTGACGCTGATCAACAATAAGCCGACAGGGAGCGCGACAATCAATGAGTTGCAATCGTTTTTCTCACGTGCAACATATAGCTATAAAGACAAATATCTGGCGACTGCGACTGTCCGTGTCGACGGTTCCTCTAAATTCGGATCAAATAACAAGTACGGAACTTTCCCTTCATTCTCTTTGGGATGGAGAATCTCCGAAGAAAATTTCATGAAATCCACCCCTTTCAGCGATCTTAAACTTCGCGCTGGCTGGGGACGTACAGGGAATCAGGAAATTCCGGCAAAAATTACACAGGCTCGTTTTACGTCGGTTATTTCCGGAACTACAAGTTATCCGCTCGACAACGGCAGCACCTATCCGGCAGGAACAACCTATTCTCGCCTTGCCAACCCCGATATTCAGTGGGAAGTATCTGCTCAGTCCGACGTAGGCCTTGAGTTTGGTTTATTCAAAGGTGCTCTGAGTGGAGAAATTGACTATTTCAGCAAAACGTCACAAAAGATATTGCTTGAAGTGATTCCAGCTGATCCTGTTCAACCGGCAGGTACTTTCTGGACCAACGTGGACAATATGAAAATCATTAACCAGGGTCTGGAACTTGAATTGAACTATAGAAAAACGCTCGACAACGGTCTGCACTATTCACTGGGTGGTAATATAACATTTATCAAAAACGAGGTTAAGAATTCACCTTACACCGTAATTCCGTCGGGATCGGCTTCCGGGTCAGGACTTACTTCTGCAACTGTGAATGGATATCTGAACGGCCAACCTATCGGAACGTTCTATCTGAAAGAGTTTACCGGCTTTGATGACAAAGGAATCAGCACTTTCAAAGATACAGATGGTGACGGACTCATCACGGATAAAGACCGTATTGCAGCCGGATCTGCATTGCCAACCAAAATGTTCAATTTTAACGGAAACGTAAGCTATAAAGGCTTTGACCTAACCGCGAATTTCAATGGCGTGTCTGGAAACAAAGTATATGACAACACCGCCAATTCGAACTTTTATAAGCTACGTTTATCAAAAGGACTGAACGTTACGCATGAAGCAATCGAGAATCCAGAAGAATCGGTTAACAACTCCGCTCCTGTTTCGACAAGGTACCTGAAAGACGGTGCGTTCTTCAGATTGAACAACCTGGCACTCGGCTACAATTTCAATACCGCCAAACTTGGAATCAACGATTGGGTTCGCACCATCCGTCTATCGGTAACGGGTCAAAACTTATTCGTTGCAACGAAATACAACGGATATGACCCTGAGGTGAGCAACGACAGGTCAATCAACGGTATCACGTCTTACGGGATTGATTACCTGAGCTATCCAAAAGCAAGATCTGTAATCTTTGGTCTTAACATCGGTTTTTAACATTATTATCATGTACAAGAAATTACCATATATACTAACTGTTGCCGGCATGTTGTTCCTGACAAATGCCTGCACCGACCTGGAAGAACAAGTATTAGACGAAACCCTCAGTACAGATCTGACTGAAGATGAAAAGGCAAACGGGCTTATCGCTCCTGTTTATGCGCTTTTACCGTCTTTGTTCCAACATACGACCTACTTTGCGTTGCAGGAAATATCTACCGATGAAGCTATTCTGCCATACCGTGGCGGTACTGACTGGGGCGACAATGGTATCTACCTCGCTTTACACGGGCATACTTCGACCAGTACCGACCCGAACATCAGGAATACCTGGGGCTTCCTGACACAAGGTATATCAAGATGCCTTACAGCAATTACATCTTTGAAAGGCTCTACCCAAACCAACGCTGCGCTATACCTGGCAGAAGCCCGGGCAATGAGAGCTTATTATAACCTCGTTACGCTGGATCTTTTCGGTATTGCATTTATAAAGGAAGATCCCGGTACAACGTCGACGATTGTTAGAGGTGCTGACGCCGTTGCATATATCGAAAGCGAACTTTTGGCGGCTGAACCGGCACTATCCAACAAAGCGGCGGTAGGCTCTGGACGTATGACAAAAGCTGCTGTTTATGGTTTGCTGGCCAGATTGTATCTCAATTCGACAGTGTACAAGAACATTTACAATACCGGACAATTTGCTTTCGATGCTGCCGATATGGACAAAGTGATCCAGTATACTGACAAGATTATCAGTTCTGGTGAGTATTCTTTGTCGCCAGATTATTTTTCAATTTTTGGAAATGACAACCATACCAACTCCGAATTAATCTTTGCAGTGGATCAGAGGCCAGACCTGAACGGACACAACCGTATGGCCTATTTCTCTCTGTCAGGTGACCAGTTCCCCCTGGCGGCATATCCTGCAGCAAATGGTACTGACGGACCTGCCATCACACCTGATTTTTACCAATCATGGGTTTCAGCATATGGCGCCGTAGATCCGAAACGTGATCCACGTTTTTATCAGGAAAACATGTCTGTATATTCCAATGCAGCTGACACATGTATCACCGACGCGACCTACAAGATCAACAGGGGTATTCTTCGCGGACAACAATATGGTGCGATTCGCGTAAATGGTGTATTCCTAAGATGCCCGGATGGAAAGTTGAAGGTTGGAAAACTGACCAATCTCTCTAGAAACCGTGCAGACTTACCAGTAATTTTTACCGAACAAGTTGACTTCACCACCGCTGGAAGTGGCTACAGCTCGGGATATCGTGTTGAGAAATACGAGTTTAGCACCGCATCCACTTCTGGCAGAAACATGGGCCAGGCAGATATCTCAATTCTACGTTTGGC
The DNA here is from genome assembly GCF_056895215.1 of Dyadobacter sp. HNCC25DJ184. Lineage (NCBI taxonomy): Bacteria > Pseudomonadati > Bacteroidota > Cytophagia > Cytophagales > Spirosomataceae > Dyadobacter > Dyadobacter sp. HNCC25DJ184. The sequence continues at coordinate 291,137 of NZ_JBXHAQ010000002.1, forward strand.
GGATATTTACATGATGCGCGCAGAAGCGAAACTTCGTAAAAGTAATGACGCCGCGGGTGCTTTGGCCGATGTAAATATTGTGCGCGCAGCTCGTACAGCGACCCTTGCTCCTCCGCCTTTGACTTCTATTGATCTGGATTTACTTTTCCGTGAACGTGGGTTTGAATTCTACTGGGAAATGTTACGTCGTTCAGATATGATTCGGTTTAATAAGTACGAAGGCAAATGGACTGAAAAGACTAACAATGATGTAAAAAAACGGATATTCCCGATACCGCAAACTGCTATCGACGGAGCATCAAACCTTCCCGGGTATTTGGTGCAGAATGCTGGGTACTAGAAGATTATGCAGTCAATATTTGTCAGGCATTGGCCGAGGACGCCTAGACGTTTCATTGACCATGTAAAATATATTGCTTGGAAATCCTGATTTAACGACGTAAATCGTCAAGTGTTATTGAATTAAAAATCGCCTGAGAGCTGCAAAACTCTCAGGCGATTTTTTTGTTTTCTCCGAATGCAATTTTCAAGATAATTAACGCTTCCTCCTGAACTGAGGCGGTTGTACGTAGAACTCGGCAGTGAAAGTTAAACCGGAGTTGTTGACAGGCGTAGCTCCATGAACTAATTTATTAGTGAGCATTTTTCGATATCCACCGAAAATCTCAAAACCAGCAGAGTTACCAAGCTTTTTGTTATAAGACATACCCATATCGACATCAACTCTTCTGCATACCCCCAGCCCACCGTCCAAAGGATTCTTGATATAATATGTTCTGGTAACGGATTCAGCCTTCAGATTCAGAATGCCAGTCGCCGATAAATTTTTTCTTAGCGCAAAACTCTTTGGCAACATTAACTCAATTCCTAAATTATCCGAAAAATTGTAGTTAAAAATGAAAGCGGGAAGTACGGTGACCTTGTAGCTTTTATTAATCAATACTCCAAAACCAGCCTCCTTGTTATCAGAATATCTTTTTAAATAAGCTGTGGAAAAGGTATAGTTCAACGGTATTTGTTTGTTCGTCAGATCGGCGTAATTGCCGCTTTTGTTAAAATTGGATGACAATACAAGCCACGAGGAGCTGTTCAGTGTCACCAAAGCCCGGATATCAACCCCGTACGTCCTCAATTTCCAGTTCGCCAAATCCGGTATCGGATTTTCTCCGCCACTTTTTAGCTCCCATTTCTCCGTTCGATAATGAGGACCTAATATCACAGTCAATTTCTCCTTCTTAAAAACAGGAAGCCAGGCTCTTACATATAGCTCCTCTTGGGTAAAGGTTTTCACACCTTTATTATCGAAATCATAGGCTCTGCCAAATGCGTGGGTATTTTTAAATGTAATCCATTGCGAAGGCGAAGTTCCCTTCAGACCAGGTTTTAAAGCCTGACACAGCGCCGCGAGAGGACAGCCTAAACACAACAGAAAGACGCGAAGTCTAAGAAATAGTGTAAACCCCATAAAACAATTGAATTCCCAAAATCCAGACAAAACCTACCTACAACTTTTCACCCAATTCACTACACCCAACTTCGCTCCGCAATTTCTCGCTTAGCCTGTGTAACCAGAATTTCGGTGACTTTAGTTCCCTCTACATTTACCGCCATTTATACTAAACTTATTTTAAAACTAATTCGCAATCATTCTACATTTACATGTAACAACATTAATTCGATTGAAAAACATTCAAATTGAATCAACTAAAATGTCCTTCTTTTATTGCTTATTTTTCGTCACATAAAAGCAAATAATCCTCTCGAATCAAAAGAAATTTTTATTGAGAAAATTAGACATATAGTCCTGTATATCAATTAGTTATATCGAAAAAAGCAATATGGTAGAATAGTTATTACAGAAAAAACACTTTATTAATTTAAATTTTAAAACTATTTCTATTAATTATGCATTAAAATTGAGATCAGATTTTAAAAGGTGTTTATATATAAAGGTTTTAATAGTGGGTTATAATAATTCAGAAAACCTATAGAAATTTCTATAGGTTTTTTTTATTCCTTCTAACCGAAGTAGTCATGTTATTACAAAGAGTCGTTTTGGTTAGCATAATCCAGTTAATTTGTGTTGGTAAGCGCCGATCTAGTCTGAGCCAAGGTCTTGTATTTCAATAAAAATATAACTGTTTATTATTAGCAGCCCCGCGAACCAGACGCATAAAATGATCGCCCAAACGGGATGTCCTAGTGCCAGATCCAAGGAGATTCTTGTGAAAGTTTCCATTGCTGAAATTCATTTTATTAACTTTTTTTGGTCTAGACGTTAATAAAGTGTGATCGTCACAAACAAAACTAGCATAACTCAATAATCCTCAGAACATTATACACGCAGATGACGCGGGTAGCATATTGCTACACCGCGTTCCCTTTTTCAGGGTGTCCAGCTGAACTCGTTGTCAGACAAAAGCTTCAACCCTATCCCAAATTTTTGAATTGATCCATGGTAGTCGGCTATCGGCCACGAGCAGCACAAACCGGATAAGGATATACGGATATTTCCAGCGGTCTTTCTTTTCCGACAGTGGTTGTAATTGTTGCCCTCACATTGGAACAGATTCGTTGCACATTTAAAAGCTAACAATAACATCATGACGGACATCACGAATAGCTAAAGCACTCCATCGTGAATTTAATATTATAGAAAAAACTAAAGCCCGGCTTTCCCGGGCTTCTAAATAAACATAGTCTGAGTGAAGTCATTATTTGACTTCTGACCCAGGCAGAAATATATATTTGTCGTTTAAAAAAGCGGCGACCCAAATCAAAACCATCGGCAGTAGCGGATGTGAGATATCTGCTCCGTGAGAAAGGTCGGTCGCCATGGCGCCAGCAAAATAGCAGCACAGAAGAATAAAACCGATTTTTCGGGTCAGAGGGTAAGCAAACAGGAGTGCGAAAACGATTTCCATGATACCAAGAAGTGCTATATGGTCTCCCACTCCATACGACGTGAGCATCTTTACTACATCAGGATTGGCCGTTAATTTCATAATACCACTGAAAATGACCAGTAGGGAGGCAATGGCAGTGAACGCAATAACAGCGATTTTCTTTGCTTTCATAATAGACGTTAGATTAAGTAATTGAGCTTACAAAAATATCGTATATTCGCTTACATTTTGTTAGCAGTAACCAAAAGGTAAGTGCGTTCAATCATCATAGTAACTATCAATTAAGAAAGTGTTTTCAGAAAAAAAGAAACCCACAGCGCATCAGTGTGTCGCCAGCCTCAATGCTGTCGGAGATGCAATATATGCAGTCGGAGGAAAATGGAAATTAAGGATCATCGTAGCGCTCTCGTCAGGCAATATGCGATTCAACGACCTGCAGCGTGTCGTAACAGGGATCTCCGCCAGAGTACTCTCCAATGAACTTAAGGATATGGAAATGAACGGATTTTTAAAGCGGCACGTCAACACAGGATACCCGGTAACGATTGAATACGAACTTACGTCTTATTGCCAAACATTAGAGAAGGTGATAGAGTCACTGAGCGAATGGGGAATGATGCATCGGGAAAAAATAATGAAAGGAGAATTGCCGGAGCCAAATCACGATATTTTACAATGATCTTGCGAAGTGAGCTACGGTTTATCAGTCGTCAGTATTCGTTAAAACTGACGACCAACGGCATCACGATTACGGCATCAGAACACGCTAAAATGTAACCGTAGAATTTCCACTACCCATAATTACATGGGTGGCCAGATTGATAAACAGCCCGTGCCCCACAATACCAACGATCCCAGTCAAACTATCCGCCACCTTCTGAGGATCGGAAATTAAACCAAAATCTGCGTCGATCAGCAGATTTCCCTCATCGGTAATAAACGGAATCCCATCCTTTTCTCTGACCGTGCCCAATGCACCCAACGATTCAAGCCGCCGCATCACATACTGAACTCCAAAAGGTACTACCTCAACCGGCACTCTGAATTTTCCAACCAGATCAACCTTCTTCTTGGAATCGGTAATGATGATTTCCTTCCTGGTCATTGAAGCTACGATTTTCTCGCGCAACAGTGCTCCCCCACCTCCTTTGATCAGTATCAGATCAGAGGTAAACTCGTCCGCCCCATCGATCGTTACGTCGATAGAGGTTACGGTATTAATATCGATGATGGGTATATTCAGCGATTCGGCCAAATCTTTGGTTTTGTTGGAAGTCGGTATTCCCTTAATCTGCAGACCATTTTTTACCATCTCCCCTATTTCCCGAACGGCATATGAAGCTGTGGAGCCCGTGCCCAAACCAACTATTTGCCCATCCAGAATATATTTTACTGCCTCTTTTGCAGCAAGGAGTCTTTCGTTTTCAATGTCTTTTTCCATGGCTGTTTAGCGGTTAGCTTTTAGTTTTAGATCTGGGATCGTTAATGATATGTTGTCAACACTATCTTTTACACTCTGTATCTTGAGCCAATATAAAATTATCCGGCTAATATATATTCTGTCAATGTCTCACGCAAAGCAAAATAAGGTAAAGTAAATGTCGCAAAGGTGGCAATCGTTCATATTTCGCGTGCTTTCTCATTTTTAATTTATTTGCTTTGCCTGAAAACCACCAGCCAAGTAATTTCCGGAAATGTCAGAAAATTTAAGTGCTAAGAAGTATTAAAAATCAACCCTATATAAAAAGAGAAACTCCCACGCAAACCGTCGGAGCTTCTTCCTTATTACCACTACACTTATCTTAAAAGGCCTAAAAACCTTGATTTCTTGAATTAATGTACAGACGAAGGATCGATTTTAGTTTTACCACTTCTCGTCCAGAGCACGAAAGGTACGCATATCAAAAACATTAACCCAAGATAAAGGAAAACATCCATATATGACATCACCATGGCCTGCTTTGAAACTGTAAAATCCAGCAACTTATATCCGCTGTTTAACGCCATGTCCGGAGTCATCCCTTTGCCCATAAACGTTCGCTGTAATCCTTCCACGCGCTGCTGAACTGCAGGATTATTGATATCAAGACTACTCACCAAATCGTTGCGATGCATCATATTTCTCCGGGCTATAAAGGTAGTAATTACCGCTACACCAAACGACCCACCCAATTGACGCATCATCCCGGTAAAGGCCGCTCCTTCTCCGATATCTCTTCCTTTCAATGTGGACAATGCCAACGTTGTGATGGGAACAAAAAGCAACCCAAGACCTATACCCCTCACAATCAACATGTTAAAAAACGCATCAGAACCAGTGTCCGGAGTCAGGATTTTATAACCCCAGAAACTATATATGAAAAAGAATATCATCCCGGCTGCTACCAAATACTGCTGTTTAACACCACGCTGTATGAGCTGCCCTACGACGGGCATCATCATGGCCGTGACAATTGCTGCGGGCACCATCAGCATCCCCGATTGGGTGGCTGTCCACCCAAGAGTTGCCTGGGTATATAATGGAATAATGAACGTAGACCCATATAAACCAAAACCGAGGATGAAGGATAGTACCGTGCCCACGCGGAGGTTTCCATTTCGCAATACTCTTAAATTCACGATCGGGTTGGCGTATGTCCATTCTCTCCAAATAAAGAAGAAAAAACCGAGCACAGCTGATATGGTTAGTACTATTATCGCTTCATCATTAAACCAATCATCCTCCTGACCTCTTTCGAGCACATATTGAAGCGATCCTACCGAGATTGCCAGCAAAATTATACCCCACCAGTCAATCTCACTTGCAGATTTTTTATTTGAAAATTTAGGACTTCTTACAAATTCTATCGTCAGCAAAGTAGCAATAATACCGAGCGGAATATTGATATAAAAAATATATGGCCATGCATAATTATCAACGATATATCCTCCAAGCGGCGGACCCAAAGTAGGCCCAACAATTACCCCAAGGCCATATATGGCTTGAGCAATACCTCTTTTTTCAGGTGGGTAACTTTCGGTAATAAGCGTTTGAGCCGTTACCAGCAATGCTCCCCCGCCTAAACCTTGAATTAACCGGAAGAAAACCAGTTCCCAGATATTATCGGCCTGTCCGCAGGCGAATGAAGCGACTGTAAAAATGATAATCGAAGCGGCGAAATAGTTTCGACGGCCAAACTGCTGGGACAACCAGCTCGTCATGGGCACGACGATTACGTTACCGATTGCATATGCGGTGATGACCCAGCTCACTTCGGAAAGTGTACCGCCAAGGTTCCCACGCATATCGTTCAGCGCAACGTTTACAATTGTGGTATCGACAATTTCAAGAAGAGCGCAAAGCACCGCGGTGATGGTGATAATAACCCGTCGGAAACCGTATTCTACCAAAGATTCCTGTAATTCCATTTTTTAAAAAGTCAAATGGTTCAAGGAACAGACGTCCGGACAATGCTGCCGTAGTCTGTTCTTTATAAACGTTATCTTACTAGTCAAGCTCCACATCCACAAACACATTCATGCCCGGGCGAAGTTGCGATATGAATTCATCTTTCCCTTCTTTGAATTCAATACGAACCGGAAGACGTTGCACCACTTTCACAAAGTTACCACTAGCGTTATCAGGAGGTAAAAGAGCGAAACGAGCTCCAGTTGCAGGTGAAAATGAAGCTACAGTTGCGTCAAAAACATGATCGGGATATGCATCAACATGTACTTTAACTTTCTGACCTTCTTTAATTCTCGTTAACTGAGTTTCTTTAAAATTCGCAACTACCCATGGCTCAGAAGCCGAAATGATACTGAATAAAGTCTGTCCAGCCTGTAGATATTGACCTAATTGTGCATTGATTTTAGAGACCCGTCCATCTGTTGGAGCAGTGATCACAGTATATGACAAAAGTAACTCCGCGTTATCAATATCAGCCTGACGTGACTTGATATTCGCACCTGCCACTTGTTTCTGAGTTGAAGTCGCACTGGTTTGTGAACCAGCCGCTTTTGCTTGTCTTTCAGCCGCATTTTTCTGAGCTTCCAATACCGCCAAGCCTCTTTCTGCTTTTTGCTTCGTAGCCTGAGCCTGTTCAAATTCCTGCTGAGTGATCGAGTGGTCTTTTATCAAATTCTCATATCTCGCAAAGTCCTGATTGGCTCTCCATACGTTCACTTTTGCCTCTTCAATCTGAGCCTGAACAACTGAAACGTTGGCTTTGTAAGTACCACCGGCCGCCTCGGAAGCGAAAGTAGTGGCATTCGCTACTGTTAAATTACTTTCTGACCCTAAAAGCCCTGCTTTCGCCTGCTCTAGTTTGATCATCTGGTCGCGATTGTCTAATACAATCAGGGTATCGCCTTTGTGAACCACCTGGTTATCTTTTACTTTAATTTCAGTCACGTACCCTGATATACGAGGTATAACCGGGCTGATATTTGCATCCACCTGTGCATCGTCTGTTTCTTCATGATGCTGACCGTGATTGTACTTGCTGAATCCCCAGCTTCCTCCTCCGATGATCAGTACCGCGAGAATGATTATAAAGCGTTTGTTAGTCTTTTTTGGAGCCTGAGCCTCTTCACTAAGTGTGGAATTTTGTTTCGTTTCCATTATCTTAAAGATTGAATTTTCTGTAATGTTTTGATATAAAATTTGTTGTGAACGCTGGCCGATAGTCTAATTAATAACCCCCGACACTTGCTCTAGTTTTTTGAAAGCAACAACTGCATCTGCTTTTGCATTTTCGTAATCAATTTTCGATTTGATCTGCGCCACATCAGCATCCAAAAGATCAGTCGTCGTCATCAGACTATTGTCATATTTATTTTTCGAAATGCGGTAATTTTCGTCCGCTTGTTCCACCGCTTTCGATAGCACCTCGATTCTTCTTCGGCTCAATAGGTAATTGTAATATGCAGTATTGATTTCCATGTGCACCTTGTCAAAAAGCATTTCCTGATTCGTCTGCACCTGATATTCTCTCGTTTTGGCCTCGGCAATTTTCGCACCGGATTTCCATAAGGAAGCAATATCAAATTTAACGCCGACTCCAATATTCATTGCGTTCGGAACTGTCACGACACCCGGAATGGTCAAGGCCACATATCCGCCTGTCAAAGCTACACTTGGATATAGATCCGCTTTTGCCACTTTTATATTAGTACTCGCGGCTTTCTGACGTATGACATTTGCTGAGATATCTCTTCTATTCGTCATTGCTCTTTCTTCCCATTCACTCAAAGCCCCTGCGTCTTTTAAATCTCCAAAGCTTTTTTCATCTACAATAAGCTCAGTTGCTTCTGGCAATCCGATCAACAAATTTATATTCACCGTAGTCAATTTCAGATCATTCTCCGCATCCAGAAGTGCCAGTTCTATATTTGACTCCTGCAACTTGGCTTTCATTAAATCGTTGCGCGCAAGCATCCCGTTTTTTTCACGATTAGTGAACTCTTCAACACGTTCGTGCTCGCTTTTAAGGTTTTCGGCGACCAGTTCCACAGCTTTTTTAGCCTTGTACAGATTTCCGTATGCAGCTACTGTGTTTTGGATAACCGCCATCTTATCATTTTCTACATCGAGTCTGGCAGCCTGTTCCAAATATTTGGCAGACTCCAATCCATATTTAAAACGAAAACCGGAAAAAATCGGAACGGAAGCACTTAGCATTCCATAAGCCGCCTGGTTAACTTTAGGAAAACCACCTGTGCTGCTATCCCCTTCTGACGAGGAAGATTTCAGATTGATATTGGGCGTGTTTAATCGCAGATATGACCCTGAAACACTCAGTGACGGAAGCTGATTATCCTTGATCTGACGGATTTCCAAACCGGCCAGATCGACATTCGATTGTCCCAGTTTCAGCTGTTTGCTATTTTGAATACTCATCGCAATAGCTTCTTCTAAAGATAGTGCGCGTGATGTCTGAGCAAACAAGTGAGTCGAACCGGACAAAAGAGCTGCACATAATGCAAGTGCTTTTATTCTTTTAGTTCTGAATATTGTTTTCATTTGATACAATTAATTTAAATATATTTTTCAGATGCGCACTTAGTGCGTGTTTGATATGAATTTGGAATTCCTCGGCAGTCAGATGCTCCAGTTTATTGACCTTCCGATAAAAAGATTCGTTAGCAACTGCCTGATTGATAGTCCCATATAGTGTCGTGATCAGGAGACTATGGTCCAGGTTTTTTCTGAAAATCCCCGTCTCCTGACCTTCCTTGATCAGTTGCGAGATGAGCTCGACATTTCTCAATTTCAAAGCCATAATATGATCCGAAATCGTAGGCGTCGAATCGGTGGAAAGTTGCTCGCGTAACATGATATTGTAGAAGCAACGATTCTTGGTCAGTTTGTCAAGCACCATGTCGATCCAGATAAAGATCTTTTGAAGAGGAGCCAGTTCCTGATTGAAAAGTATTGTCTCCAGATTAGACCTGGATTCGTTCATTCTCACTTCAAAAAGTGCCTCGATCAACTTCTCTTTTGAACCAAAATAGTAAGAGATCATTGACACATTAATATCCGCATTATGCGCTATGTCCCTGATCGACGTACCAGCAAAGCCCTTGTCGGCAAAGAGTTTTTCCGCGACTTCGATGATCTGTAGTTGTTTGATATTATAGTCCATTTCCTTTTGTCTTTCACCCTATACTGACCCGCATCGATCAGCACCTTAGAAATAACGCATCAAAAGTAGACACAAAAAAATACAAAATCAAACGTTTGTTTGATTTTCATAAACATACGTTTGATTAAATCAAACAAACATTAGTTTAATACCATTAAAATGTTTTAATATCGAGATTAAAATCATTTAATATGTCTATGTTATTTTTTAATATAACTTTTCCAACAATATAGTACAGGATTATTGCTGAAAAAGTATCAGAAATCAAGAAGGCGACCGAAACATCCTCAAAATGTCCGAAGCTACTATAAGAAAAGTATAATTGACTAGTAGTAACCTATCGAAGAATTGGTTACATATCAGGACAGGAGAAGCTATTTCAGCCTGTCGGGATTTTCGGCAACGAACGCTCCCCACCCACCTTTTTTATGCTTCTTGCCGGAAGTAGATGAGGTACTGGCCGCAGGTGAGTTCAGGTGGTAATGATGACAGATCGCGATAGCAATACCGTCGGTGGCGTCGAGAAACTCGCGGCTCAACTCCATTTTCAGAATTTTCTCCAGCATATAAGCAACCTGTTCTTTGGACGCACTTCCGCTTCCGGTAACCGATTGTTTCACTTTCTTGGGAGAGTACTCTACTATAGGTATATCGCGTGCCAAAGCCGCAGCCATCGCCACTCCCTGAGCACGCCCGAGCTTCAACATCGATTGTGGATTTTTGCCATAAAAAGGATCTTCAATGGCCATTTCGTCCGGAAGATATTCGGTAATGAGCTGTGTGATACGCTCAAAGATTTTCTTCAGTTTTAATTCGTGCGTGCTATATTTGCTCAGATGAATCACACCATACTGAACCAAAGTAATGTTCTGGCCTTTGACCGAAATTACCCCGTAACCCGTCACCTGGGTACCGGGATCAACTCCAATGATAATCTTTTCGGTTGTATTTGCCTCCTGCATTTTAATCATGCTGCAAGATAAAGAACTCGTACCGGCAAAAGAAAAAAGCATCTGGCGAAAACTGCTCCCGGTGGCGAAGGCTGTGGTAACCGTGCTGATTATAACCTATATATACCGCACATTTAATAATGAGCAAAAAGGTATTTCCGATGTCGGTGCCGTGCTTTCAGGTATATTGGTAAAGGAAAAGTCTCCTATTCTGATCTTTCTGCTATTGCTTGTTCCTGTCAACTGGGCATTGGAAAGTCTGAAATGGCAAAAGCTGGCCTCAAAGGCAACTGATATCACTTTTGGAGAAGCGTTCCGCAGCACCCTGACCGGGTTGGCTGTAGGCGTCGCCGTTCCCGCTCAATTGGGAGATACCATCGGAAGAGTTGGCGCCCTTCGTTCAAAAAACAGACTGGCGACGATTGGAGCAGCTATTATTTCAAACGGAATACAGTTTTATGTTTCTGTTTTAGGAGGAGCAATGGGCTGGTATTATCTGGGCCAGTCTCTGGAATTACCGGATGCTTCTCAGCATCTGCTCATTTCTCTCTTTTTAATTATTCTGCTGGGAGGAGTTTCGCTATTTCAGTTCAGACACCGGATTCTAAGAATTCACCCAACGAAAGCATGGCAGAAGAAGGCTTATGATATGGTTAAAATTATCGGAGTCTATTCCGGTCGGGATATGCTTTATGCGACAACATTGGGTTTTGTAAGATATGTGGTATTTCTGTCACAATTCGTCATCACGCTTTCCCTATTCAATTTTCACCTTGAAATCCTGACACTAAGCGCTTGCGTTTCGCTTATATTTCTGGCCAAAACACTCATACCGGCTGTTAATGTTTTGGGAGACTTGGGACTTCGGGAATTTACCGCTCTTTTCGTCTTTCATCAGTTCAATCTTCCCTCTGAACAAGTCATTGCGGGCACATTTTTGATCTGGATATTGAATATTGTCGGACCCATTCTGGTCGGTATCTTTCTGATCTGGAAATATAAATGGAAGAACAGATGACATATGATATACTCCCTGCATTCGGCCAAATCCTCGCATTCTTATGCTGGATCTTCATTATAGCATATGGCGCATTCACGTTGATTATCACCTATTTGTGGTCAAAAATAAAAGTCGCTCCCACCTCATTTTCAGCACTGAATGACAAAATAACGGTGATTGTACCAGTCAGAAATGAAGAAGAGAATATAAAAAATTTGCTTCAGGATCTGAGTCAACAAACCTATCCGGGTGAACTTTTTGAAGTACTGATCATGGACGATCATTCTACAGACAACACCGCTGCTATTGTCAATCGTTTTATTGACAATTCCGAAATCCATATCCGGCTCATATCCCTCCCCGATGATGGCTCAAAGTCTCCCAAAAAGCGCGCGATCGAAAAAGGGATTTCAGAATCGACTGGAAATCTGATCGTCACGACAGATGGCGATTGTCGCGTCGGCGCAAATTGGCTTTCAGCCTTCGCATCGCATTACTCGACGACACGATCCAAATTGATTAGCGGGCCTGTGACTTTTACAAAAGAATACCAGATTTCGGATCATCTGCAGACAGTCGAATTTGCTAGTTTGATCGGTAGCGGCGCAGCTTCGATGGAGGCTGGATATCCGAGCATGTGCAATGGTGCGAATTTGATGTATGAAAAATCTGCTTTTCTCGAAGTACATGGTTTTGAAGGTGTTGACCATCTGGCATCTGGTGACGATGAGTTTCTGATGCACAAAATTGCGACGAAATTCCCCGGACAAATCAGTTTCCTGAAGAACAGAGATGCCATTGTGTCCACTCAAGCACATGATAACTGGATATCGTTTTTTAACCAAAGGAAAAGGTGGGCCAGCAAGTGGAAACATTATCAAAGTAAAACACCGCTCATTCTAGCGGTGTTTATTTTCGGATCCAATCTGTCTCTGCTTTTGACCATACCGCTGTTCTTCTTCAACAGCATTTCAATATGTTCGCTGGCAGTAATGATATTAATTAAATGTATACCGGAATGGCTCTTTCTCGGTATGATTCTTGCATTTCTTGGCAAGAAAAAATCGTGGGTCTTCATTCCTGTAACGCAAATTATATATCCTTTATATGTCTGTCTCTTCGGGCTGGTTGCGCAAAAACCGACCTATAGATGGAAAGGCCGGGAACTGCAATAAAGCAAAAAGGGGCGCGAAATCAGCGCCCCTTGATTTTTCATACGTCGAGTAACCTATTTCTTTATTAGCTTGATTGTTCTTGCCCCTTCGGTATCTTCAACTCTAAGAAGATAAATTCCCTGCGGCAAGGCAGACACGTTCACTTTTGCCTGCAAAGAATCCTTTGAAGGAGTATTGTTATATACTTTAACTCCGTTTTGAGTGAAGATCTCCACCAGTTTCAATTCCGAATTTGCATCAATTTTAAGTTCTGAAGTTGCCGGATTCGGATATACAGTCACACTATTTTCGGATACACAACTGCCTGCGGATACCGTACGGATCGTGCTGTAATCCACCGTTTCATCCAAATCCACTTCTTTTAGACGATAATACTGGGTTCTTCCGACTCTCGCTTCTGAAGCAAAGGGGTTATCGTAAAAACTGTAAACCGACTGTGATTCAGAATATTTTACATCGCCCACACTGGTAAAAGTTTTCGCATCCGAAGATCTTTCCACCACGAAATGAGAGAATGACTTGGCATCGGCCACTGTCCAGGTCAGCTTAACCGAGCAGTCTACTTTCTCCGCCGAGAACGACGCCAGGGTAACTGGCAAAGACGTTTCAATCGGCGGATCAGTAAGACAACCTGAAATAGATGGAGGGTACGTAATATTAAATGTTTCTGAAGGGTTTACTGAAATTCTTACTTTGGCACCAGCCGACCTGATCGAACTATTAGCGTCTTTCACTGCAGTCCATTTTCCGTCTTGCTGCACCCATCCCGGCCAGGCTATACCTTTGCCATTTTCGTCTACAGCCGCACCAGGATATAACAATTGACCGCTCAACGGAAGACCGTCTTCGGTTTTAATAACAACATCATCAGGACTTAACCATTCCACTTTCGCAGTCGTTGTGCTGGCGTCAAAATTTGGTGTTAAGGTATACGTCAGATAGGGCGCATCCTTTTCACATTTCGATGAGCTCACCACGGTTATTTTACGTTGAGGATCTGTAAAACATGAGCCTGTCGAAGCAGGATAGCTGATATCATAGGTTGAAGTAGCATCCACAGTAATTCTTACCTTCGAACCAGCATCTCTGATAGAGGACGTCAAGTCATTGACTGTAAGATATTTACCATCCACCTGCTGCCATCCTGGCCAGGCAACACCTTCTCCGTTCCCGTCAACGTCCGCGCCTGGATATAGAATCTGTCCTGTTAAAGGCATATCCGTCTGAGTCTTCACGACGGTTCCGCCGGAGTTAAGCCATTCGATTTTTGCCGTCTTACCAGTTGCATCAAAATTGGGAGTGATGTTATAAACCAGATATGCTGCGTTGTTCTCACACTTACTGCTTCCATCAATGGCGATACTTGGTGTTGGTTTAGCCGGTTCTAAAGGAATGCTCGGCTGGAAAGGCCAGAAATGCACTTCATCACTTTTGTGCTCAAAATATTTTGCAATCACCTGACCGTTAATGTTCCCGTTGTTTTCTTTGATCAGATTAGCCTGCGGAGCAAATAGAGCACCATAAATCGCGGTATTGCCTCCAATAGTTAGGTTACCCGTTGCATCTGCAAAATTGTAAATGATATAGCTACCTTTTGAATCAGATAAACCGCCAAATCCCGGGAAGTTAACTTTCTGATTGAAAGCCGGATAGTTAACGATATTGATTACCAATGCAAATTTAGAATTTGGCACCGTTCCGCCAACCTGTGAAGGTCCATCGGGAACTCCCTCTATATTAATATTTCCTAACGAATTCCAAACTGCTGCTGAAACAGTTAAAACGTTGACTATATTAGGATTAACAATAATTTTTGGATTGTTTCCGAATACCCCTGTTGTCAGATATGGACCCATTGCTGCGGAGGAAATAATATTCCCATTCTGATCCCGGATCGGCAAGTTGTCTGCCAATGCAGTTAGCTGCGTCGACTTCTGGGTCATCGTTTCAAACGCGCCATCGATATCAATTTGACCTGCCCCTGTTCCGAACACATTTTCACAAACTGGATTATTGTCATCACCAACTGCCGGACTACCCCATGTGTTAATATTACTGTTGATCAATATGCCGGGTTGCTCCCAATATTGCTTTCCCTGAGCTGTGATACGGATGGTAGAAGCAGCATTGTTATTATCACGATACCATATTTTCAGATCGGTCGGTGTCGTACAATTTCCAACCTTCAGATAATTGTTCCCATTTATGGTAAGCGTCCCGTTATTGAGGTTAACCCCGCCCCGGACTGCAAGTCCTATAGAGGTATTCCCTTTTTTATATACTCCAAGATCAGAATTGAAACTTATTTGATACTGATTTGTAGTAACATTGCCGCCAATTGCTACGGGGCCCTCAGTTTCATTAGAATTCAAAACGGCGTCACCTTTGATAAAGATGTTGAAATTTCCGGCTGCTGCTGTGGGACTTTGGGCAAATAATGCTTTGCTACCGATAAGACTCAGCGCAAAAAGCGATAAAAGTGTACTTGATAATTTTTTCATAACTAGTTGAGAGAGTTTGTTCACTCAACTAAACTAGATACGTCACATACCGTCGCAAAATAAAGAATGTCACCGATAACATTTTTGGGGTGTATTTTAGAATTTCTGGGGTTAAGAAATATCTCAGTTTGCACTTTTCAAATATCTCCACAAACCTCATAGCCTAAATACGGCCTCTATGCTACAAGCCCTCCTACATACTTATTAAAAATATTCACAAATAAAAGTAGTAAAGAACGCTGATTTAGTACATACCCGTAAGAAAATTGATTATATTGATTCGATTACAAGACAATTAAATCTTTTCGATCAAAAATTGAAAATATAACAAAATCAATACCGCATTACTTCAGAGAAGATCCGTTTTTAAGGGTTTTAATCTCCTGTTGCATCTCCTGAAGCATTTTCATCAATTGCTGCATATCGGTTTGCGGCTCAGGAAGCTGCTTGCTATGAAAGCTATAGTATTCCCATATCTCGATTACATCCGACACCGGGACCGTATAGGCAAAGTATTGCTTGTTAAAAGACTGGAGGATAACGTTGCCATCTTTCCCAATCGTGACCTGCTTGAAAACGAAATCCTGATCGCCCCTCAAAATGACGATACAAGGTGTTTCTGCTTTAATTTTTGTCCAGTCTTGAATATAGCGGGCAACAATATCACTACCCTCAGGAACAGGCAGCATACTATCACCTACGGTTGGAAACATTCGGAAGGTTCCGTTCCTTGGTAAGTTAGGAATATTGAACTTGGGAAGTGTAGCCAGAAATTCCGGATCACTGTAACCCGACCTATATCCTGCCTTAGCTTTTACAGGCACATACTCCACGTTCTCGTTTTCATCACTGTCAACTGTAATAGCTAAAACGCGGATCTGCGCACCTTTCATAAATATCTCGCTGCCTTCCTCAAGATCTTTGAGTTTCTGCTCAGAAAGTTTGGGCAGTTCCATTTTTAAAAGACTATCAATACTCATTCTGAAAAACTCAGAAAATTTGATCAGATCCTCGATAGTCGGGTTGGAAGTACGTCCACTTTCGTGCGCATTTAGCTTAACCCTGGAAATACCCAGCTTTTCCGCCAGCGCCTCCTGACTCAGTTTCTCGCGTTGGCGAAGGAATTTGATGTTGCCTGCCCAAAATATATCGTGACTTTTCATAATATTGAGAATTATAACAGATACCAATAGTATCAAAATTATAAATTTTTTTGATACTTAAAATATTTCACATGTTTTTTATTTTTCAAAAAGTATTCATAACCAGCAACATCCCTTATATATTGTTATATTGACATATATTTTCAGATCGAAAGGGGCAAATTTTTCGGCTGACAACGATCTTTTCCGACGTATTTTTGTTGTAGCTACACGTATTTTTTGTCAAGCCATGTGCACTGAAAAGCAGCTTAACGTATAAAGAACTTAATAACCCACATAAAATCATGAAAGAACAGGTAGTATTGGTAGATGAAAATGACGAACCTGTTGGCCTAATGCCAAAACTCGAAGCGCACGAAAAGGGAGCTCTTCACAGAGCAATTTCTGTTTTCATTTTTAATAGATCCGGAGAATTATTGTTGCAACAGCGCCAACATGACAAGTATCACTCTGGAGGCCTCTGGACAAATACTTGCTGTAGCCACCCATATTCAGGAGAAAAAACCAGCGAAGCCGCCCAGCGACGACTTTGGCAGGAAATGGGAATCCACTCGGAACTTAATTTCCTTTTCAGTTTCCAATATTGTGTCGAATTCGACAATGGACTGAAAGAGAATGAGTTAGATCATATATTCTGGGGAATATCTAATGAAATTCCTGCGGTTGACAAAAGGGAGGTTGCTGCCTATAAATATATTTCAAAAGCGGATTTATTGGCCGACATGAAAGAAAACCCGGATTCATATACCGAGTGGTTCAAGATATGCATCGACAAGGTTTTTAAGAATATAGGCGCTGGTATCGCTAAATAGATTTAAAAAATTTTCCCGTGCGTCAGCGCGACGAGGTGTTTCGTTAAACCTGGTGTGAATGCTAAAAAGCGTAATGCCAGGTCTGTTGTTGTTTTTTTGCCGAACAAATGCTGCAAATAGTAGCCCGTAGTGATTCTTCGATTGAAAGCATTGTCCCACTCTTTGCGGTAAGTCACGGTTGCTTGCTGAAGCGATTTATGTCCGCCGACGTGGTGTGATATACATTTAGAAAGTATATGCGCACCGCGTAGTGCCATACTCATGCCATTTCCACAAAGCGGTGTTATGGAACCTGCCGCGTCTCCCAGCATGAAAATGCCGCCAATATCTGTTTGCTTTTTCCGAAATTCCACATTACTGACAACAACAGGATGCTCAAACAGAAAATCGGATTCGGTAAAATATCGTTTCAAATATGGATTTTTGTAAAGCACCTGGCGCTCCATCGCTTTGATATCTTTCTGGTTATCAAGCAAATTCTTTGACGCTGTAAGGTAGCAAAGACAATAGCGATCCTGATCGACTTTCGAAACACCGCAGTACCCATCCTGAAAATTATGCAATTCAATGCGATCCGAAGGAAGATCTGTTTTGATATGGTATTTGACCCCAATATAATTGAGTGAGCCAACTTTCGGAGATTGATTTTCCGATTCGTGTAAAAACGAAGGCGTATATTTCCCAAAACTCCCGCAAACTATTTTGGAATAAAAAACACCTTTCGATGTGTCGATCACCCAGCTATCACCGTCCTTGGCCGCATTCCTCACAGATAAGCCGCATTTCACCTCAACTCCTTGATAAACAGCAATTTGATATAATCTTTCATCTAAAGTGTATCGACTAATACCAAAGCCGCCTGGATCCAGATTATGGTTGAGCATGAATCCAAGTTCCGAACTAACTCCTAATTTCTGGATTCTCGGAAGCTCCATATCCGCTAACGGAACACCCAAACGTGCCAGATAATCCCAACTCTCCATCGAGATGTACTCGCCACAAACACGATGGAATGGATACTGATTCTTCTCAAAAAGCACAACCTCGACCCCTTTCCGAGCCAATTCAATAGACAGGGCCAGGCCGGCAAGCCCGCCGCCAATGATCGCACAACCATATATTTTAGTCTCGTCAGCCATATACGATCACTTCGTGGCGAAACGCCCATTTGTTAAGTATGGTATATTTTTTTGCGCCAGCCTGTGAGAGAATATCCCCCCATTCTTTCTTTTTGAATCCTCTCAAAACTGAGAGCGGCGCGTCATTTTTAACAAGATATGAGTTTGAAAACAACGCAGTCAGCCATTTAATGGAATAATATGCGAGTGGATTTCTCTCCAAATCATTGATAATCAATACGCTATTCATATTTATCGCAAACTTCACAAGCTCAATCAGATCACTTTCTGGTAAATGGTGGCAAAACAAACTCGCGTGAAGGATATCAATTTGGGGGATATGGTTACCAACATTCCGGTAATCATCACAAATAAACTGAATTCCAAGACCTTCTGTGTTTTGTACAGCGTATTTAACGCAAACAGGTTTAATATCAACGCCAATCAGGTGAATATCGCCTGCGGACTTTTTACTCCACCTACTGATACGCTTTAAGGTGTCTCCGCCTCCGCTGCCAATATCTACTAAAGTGTATGTCTGCCTTTTTATCAGAACTTTTTTTAAAGCAGCAAAAGATATCTGATATCCTCCCAGCCAGTGATTGATAAAATCGAGCTCTTTCAGGTTGATAATCAAATCATTACGAGGTATATCCTCGTTATCCAAAAGCTCTTTTTCTCTGCTTCGACGCTTAAACATAGCGTAGGCTCATGGTTTCAATACTCAAACCAGGCCCGAAAGCCGCCGTAAGAACTCTATCATTTCTATACTCAGGTTTAATACTTTTAAAAAGTTCTTTCAATACAAAAAGTATAGTAGACGACGACATATTCCCATACTCTTTCAAAACCTTGTAGGATGGGGAAAGACTGCATTTATCCAGATCGAAAGCCAAGGCGAAATCGTCAAGGATTTTCTTACCGCCAGGATGAATCGCCCAATGCCTGATATCATCGGGATTGATTCCGGCATTCAGAATCATCTTTCGAATATTGTTTTTAATCAAGGTTGGGACGTAAGACGAAAGATTCATGACAAAGCCCGTTTCTGAAAGTTGCCAGGCCATATCCGAATATCCTTCATGCAGTAACAAGGAATTGAATTGCTCAATTTTAATAGAATGCTCAAAACTGGCCTGAGTCTCACTTCCGATAACTATTGCGGCAGCTCCATCTCCAAAAAGCAAATTAGAAAGGATATAGTCGTCATTAAACCTTTTTTGAAAATGTATTGTGCACAACTCCGTACAAACAACCAGGACCTGCGCGTTTGGAGTGGAGCGACATATCATATCCGCATTTTTTACTGCCAGAATCGCGGCATTACAACCCATGAAATTCACAGAACTTCGCTGGATCGATGGGGAGAGTTTGAGGGCACGTATGATTTCTATGTCCAGACCAGGCGCGAAAAGTCCTGTACAGGTTACTGTAATAAGGTGCGTAACTTTCGACAAATCTATATCATAATCCGACAATCCTTTTATGGCATTCAACGAAAGTGCGAGTGCCTCTTTCTGGTAAATATCCATCCGTTTCGACAGTGACGGTTCAGGCAGTAAGTCTTGACTTCTATTGAAAAATTCGTACTCATCAAAAGGTTTTCCATAGTCCGAAACGACTGAATATCTTGTATTTATACCACTCTTCCCCGCGACAACTTTAATTTTCCTCTGCGATAAAATATCGTCCGTCGATCTGATGTAGAAATCGGATAATACTTCCTGCGTAAAACAATATTCTGGAACTGACGTCGAAATGGCGTTGATGTAACTCAAAGGAAATGACTGATTATGATGAGAACGAGAAAACAGCTGTTCATGCAAACCGCCGCCATTTTGTTCATTCGCATCGTGTTTTTAAAATTTGCATTCGTTGTGTTCTTTTCCACCTGCATGTACCAGTACACAAAATATACGATTATCGGCAGAAAGAACGACTGAACAATATAAAAAATCATTCCCTGACCGGTGCTTTGAAAGTACAGATAGTAAAATACGTTGCAAAAAAAGAACATCGTGGCAGTGAAAGCGAACGTACCCCGATATCCCAACAAGTAACTTAGTGTCACTACACCGTCTTTCAAGTCTGCCTCATGTTGGTATACTTGCGTAAGCGGATACGCCCCTGCAATCTGAAAAGAACAGCCTGCTAAAACCCAAAGGGTGGATGGCCGCAAAACAGGCAGCCCGTCACCAATCCCGATAAGCGCCATATAATAAGTGAAAGCACCTTGAAAAAAAACGACAGTCATAAAACCGACGATTGGATATTTTTTGAGACGTATGGCGCGAGAACTGTAAGCCCTGGAAGCCAGTATATAGACTGCGATACATACTGCAAACGCATTATTGACAGCAATTGCCGACAACAAAATAGCAGTAAAGTCCAAAGTCAGCGTTACATAAAACAACTGAATAGTCGGCAGCGGTGGTTTTTCCAAACCTCCAATACTACCTTCATCGCGGTCTATATAACTATTATATCCGTTACTGGCAGGATATACCAAAAAATGGATAATAATAAAGGACCACAACGCACTGCTGATCACTACCTTGTCAGCCTGACTGGCAGCAAACAGAAAAAGTGGAAGTAGAAAAAACGAGAATGGAATTCTCAATAACCTAACGGTATCCTTGAAATCGGGCTGCATAAACAAATTTATGCAATATGACAGGCAATTACCATACCTGAGTTCGGGAAGTTTAGGCGGTAAGTTTTAGGAAATGAGTTCTTTTTTGAATTCGTATTTATAATCGTTATGACTGGCTGTGTCACCCCTTCGGGGTTCTATGATTTCCAACGATTTTTACTTTCTATAATCTTGTCAGCCTTTCAGGCTTTTTTATGCTTGGCACTGATTGACTGATTCATAGAGTTGTCATAAGCTGTAAAGTCCCGAAGGCATGGAATGATGATAGAAATAAGAACTATAATCTTGTCAGCCTTTCAGGCTTTTTATGCTTAGCACTGATTGACTGATTCATAGAGTTTTCATAAGGCGTAAAGTCCCAAAGGCATGGAATGATGATAGAAATAAGAACTATAATCTTGTCAGCCTCTAAGGCTTTTTTATGCTTGGCACTGATTGACTGATTCATGGAGCTGTCATAAGCTGTAAAATCCCGAAGGGATGGAATGATGATAGAAATAAGAACTATAATCTTGTCAGCCTCTAAGGCTTTTTATGCTTAGCACTGATTGACTGATTCATAGAGTTTTCATAAGGCGTAAAGTCCCAAAGGCATGGAATGATGATAGAAATAAGAACTATAATCTTGTCAGCCTCTAAGGCTTTTTTATGCTTAGCACTGATTGACTGATTCATAGAGTTGTCATAAGGCGTAAAGTCCCAAAGGGATGGAATGATTATGGAAATAAGATCTATAATCTTGTCAGCCTTTCAGGCTTTTTTATGCTTAGCACCGATTGACTGATTAATGGTGTTGTCATAAGCTGTAAAATCCCGAAGGGATGGAATGATTATGGAAATAAGAACTATACTCTTGTCAGCCATTCAGGCTTATTTATGCTTACTGATTGACTGACTCATGGAGTTGACATAAGCTGTAAAATCCCGAAGGGATGGAATAATTATGGAAATAAGATCTATAATCTTGTCAGCCATTCACGCTTTTTTATGCTTACTGATTGACTGACTCATGGACTTGTCATAAGCTGTAAAATCCCGAAGGGATGGAAT
Organism: Dyadobacter sp. HNCC25DJ184; assembly: GCF_056895215.1. Classification (NCBI taxonomy): domain Bacteria; kingdom Pseudomonadati; phylum Bacteroidota; class Cytophagia; order Cytophagales; family Spirosomataceae; genus Dyadobacter; species Dyadobacter sp. HNCC25DJ184. Next base: position 313,091 of record NZ_JBXHAQ010000002.1, read on the forward strand.
GATTATAGAAATAAGAACAACCCCAGCAAATCAATCCCGAAGGGATGACATAGTTTGTTGTGGTCAAATGTCTTCACCATTTCACTTATACAACCCTTTCAAATCCTTTTCAAAAACAGTATACGGATCGTCATAAAAGATTTTGAAGTCTGGCACGCTAAGTTGTCCAGGGAAGGGTGCGTAATAATGAGTTGGACTTTTGGAGTCATTACGCCATACCATCACATATGCGAGGTGTATATCTGAGGCTTTCAGTGTTTTTAACAACGTTCCAGTCCACCATGTCGCATTCGGAATGGTCTCCAGCCCAGTTTCAGTAAATGCGGCTAATTTGCCATTTTTCTGCGCAAAGCCCGATACAATTTTTAGCTTTTCCAGGCCAGCTTCCAGGTTGTATTTCCCGTCACGGCCAAAATCGGCATAGTCATCCATCCCAACCATATCGACGAAATCGTTACCGGGATATCTTTCCGCAAACTCGACTTCCGAGTTGAATTTACAGTCTGGTGAAAACGCGTATATGAAGTTGTGAACTTCCAGACTGTCACGTAAATAGGATACCGTAAATCGCCAAACGTCGATAAAATCCTCGCGTGAAGTATGCCTTCTACCCCACCAAAACCAGTCGCCGTCGAACTCGTGGAACGGCCTGAAGATCATCGGCGCCGACGTGCCATCCCTGCCTTTTACAGTTTTCGCAAATTCGCCGATGGTGTTTAATATTTCCTTATACTTTTCATGATGACTGCCACCCGGCTTGATCAGTTTCATTGCTGCCACGGAAACAGAATCTTTCCAATAAAAATCTCCGGCAGAAGCCGGGTTACTCAAATGCCATGAAACAGTGGTCAGTCCTCCCCTGTCATATGTGGCCTCGATATTTTTCCGAAGCCGGATCTTCTCTTTGGCAATACTCTCGTCTGATTTCCCTGAAAGCCCCATGAAGTCCACACCCACCACAGCGGGATGTGAACCAACCACCGATTTCACATCCGAGCGATCCTCTTCTCCGCTCCAGCCGTGTCCATATAAAGTGGCACCGTGGTGTCCGAAAAGAATTCTATCCTTTACATACTTTTTCAAATTCCGATACAAAGCTTTGGTTTCTTTTGAAGCTTTTTTATCGATCTGCGCATATCCGGTAGTTGAAAAAACGAGCAAGCTGGAATACAAGGCAATTAATCTAAAAATGTTCATATCAATTTTTGGGCTTGGGAATTAGTTGGGATCTTCAAGACAAAATTTGCCTAGAAAGAAACAGATCCATTTCTTGATTAACATAAGCGCTTGAGCCACAAGCTTCCTAATTCGTAGTATGTCAAATATCCAAAAGAGGCCGATAGCTAAAAACTAATCGCTCTACAAATTACCGGGAAATATAATACCCTACTGATAATAGTACATATCCTCGAAAAATTAGAACTCATTCAAAGCAGATTCAGAATAATATTCTTATAGTATTAAATATTATCGAATTTTATTCTATCTATAGAACTTAAAATGAACTTCATTCTGTTAGTTAAACATATTGTACGAATAGAATGGAAACAGAACTAGTTTTAGATAAAATCGACTTCACAATTCTCCGCCTGATGCAGGAAAACGGAAGGATTAGTAACGCAGATATTGCCAGAGAATTGGATATGGCACCTTCAGCAGTTCTTGAGCGCGTCAGAAAGCTTGAGCAGAAGAATGTGATTATGAAATATACTGCCAAGATCAACCCCGATGCGGTTCACAGAAAACTGCTTGCTTTTATTTCCATGAAGTCGGCTGATGGAATGGGTTATGACGCATCGGCAAAAGAACTGGCCAAAATTCCCGAAGTGCAGGAAGTTCACCATATCGCTGGCGACTATTGTTACCTGATCAAAGTGCGGACCGAGGATTCTGCATCCCTGATGAAGCTCATGCGTGAGTCTTTTAGCAAAATCCCGAATATATTATCCACCAGAACGACAATCGTGCTGGAAACTGTGAAAGAAGAGCAACAACTCGTACTATCTGAAAAATAATTTTACCATGAATTCTGAAAGCAATACTCCGTCTACTGCATTGGTCGTGCTGGCGTTTGCCACCGTTTATATCGTCTGGGGCTCCACTTATTTCTTTATTCAAAGAGCGCTGGAAGGATTTCCCCCATTTATTTTAGGATCATTTCGTTTCATCGTCGCAGGTTTACTGATGATGAGCTGGGCTTTATTGAATGGAGAAGATGTTTTTAATAAAAAACAGATCCTGCCGGCGGCAGTGAGCGGATTTTTGCTGCTTTTTATCGGAAACGGCGTCGTGATATGGGTTGAACAATTCCTTCCAAGTGCAATGGTGGCGATTATGATATCGTCCTCTCCCATTTGGTTTGTGCTTTTGGATATACCAAAATGGAAAGAAAATTTGAGCAACCGATCGACGATCGTCGGACTGATTATCGGTTTTGGCGGTGTTTTATTGTTATTCTCTGAACGAATATCGACGGCCCTCACCTCTATGAACAGCGGCCGGGATCTTTTTGGAATGGCTTTATTGATTTTCGGTTCGGCCTCATGGGCAGGGGGCTCGATATACTCCAAATACAAGTCAGCCGGAAATTCGGCTACTGTCAATTCTACCTGGCAGATGCTAACTGCCGGTTTAGCCTTTTTCCCATTTGTATTTCTAACTGGCGAGTCGGCTACCTTTCATCCCGAAACGATCGCGCTTGAATCCTGGTTATCCGTGTTATATCTGATCATATTTGGATCCATAGCTGGATTCAGTGCATATGTTTGGTTGCTGAAAGTTCAACCTGCGACTAAAGTAAGTACTTATGCATATGTGAACCCTGTGGTGGCAGTGATGCTTGGAATTTTCTTCGCCAATGAAAGTATATCCCTCATTCAGATTCTCGGACTTGTAATCATATTGGGTAGCGTATTGCTTATCAACCTCCATAAATACAGAAAGTCAACTCCCGCTTCGGCAACTGCTTGATATCTTAATTAAAAAAAAACCTTTCAAGTCTGACAGATTTGAAAGGTTTTCTGTTTTCGCTCTACCGCGCAATTTAATACAGGCATAAACTATAGCAAAAAAATATGCAGTACTTTGTCTTGCCAAAGACCAAACCTATGATCAAATATTTGCTAATTTTCGCAGCAACGATATCATCGTTTACCTTTGCAATTGCGCAGCAGCAAATTATTATAGCGCACCGCGGCGGAGTCGTTGACAGCACGTATACTGAAAACGGGAAGACAGCTTTGCTCAAAGCAGCCGAGCTGGGATATCAGGCAATTGAAATTGATGTGCGATTAACGAAAGATGGTGTTCTGATCGCCAATCATGATGCAGATTTAAAGCGGTACTATGGCAAACCCTGGCTTGTAAAAGATACCGATTGGAGTAAGATCAGCACCCTTAAAAGTAGTAAAGACCAGAATTCGATTCTCAAAATTGAGGAGGTTTTTCGCCTCTGTAAGAAGAATAATTTGAGCGTTATGCTCGACAACAAGATTGATGGATTGCCCGTTCAGGCATTTAACCAACTGATCGCGCTGCTAGATAAATATGGTCTGAGATCAACTGCACTGATGATTGGCACCGATGAATCTACAGATTTTTTTACCGGCAAAATAAGACTGAGCTGCACGCGCAAGCAACTGGAGGTCAATATGCTTCTTACTGGTTTTAATCCCGATCATTATTTCCTTTTCGACCGACCTGCCAATCTCACCCAAGAGGATATTCAATGGGCTGACCAAAAGCATATTATGACCGTGGCGGCAGTGAACAAATTTCATTATCGAAAGTCTGCGAATATGATGGCCGACGCTAAAAATGACATCAATAAAATGATATCCACTGGCGTAAAAGACTTTCAGATTGACTCCGAATTTGGCAAATTTCTGAGCAAGCCGTAAAAAACTTTTCAGTTCGTTTAGGGATTTGCGGCAGCTGATTGACTATACATGTGATAACCCTATCCAGATCATAAAATGAGTAAATCTTATACTGACGAACAGTTGGTAGAGCATCTCAGAAAAAGCAATAAAAGTGCTTTTGAGGTAATCTATGAACGATATTGGTATAATTTATTCTGCATTGCCTATCACAAACTGGGATCAAAAGAAGAAGCAGAAGAACTGGTTCATGATCTTTTCGAAAGTATATGGACCAAGCGCGAAGATACGCAAATCAGAAACTTGGGTGTATATCTGGTTCTATCGATGAAGTATCTGATCGCCAATTATATCAAATCGCAGATTACCTGGAAAAAGTACCGCGACTATCTGATATTGAATAAGATACAGCAAAGTTATTCAACAGACGAAATCGTCGGCTTTTCAGATTTGCAAAACGCGGTGGAAAAAATAATGCTGGATTTACCAGAAAAGACAAGTGCTATTTTTCACCTTAGCAGGTTTGAAGGAATGTCGGTCAAGGATATCGCCAAGCAATTTAATTTGACTGAAAAAGCTGTTGAATACCATTTGACCAAAACACAAAAAATTCTCAATAAACGACTTTGGATGTTTCACTCCGACAATTAAAAAAATTGGCAATCCTAACAGTGGCGTATGGAAAATAATGAAATGGATATACTTTTTCGAAAATACCTGGCGGGTGATATATCCGAGCAGGAAGGGATAGCGGTTGAGCAATATTTTAATGAAAATCCTTTTGAAGATGCTCCTGTATTTACGGACGAGCGACATGAAATCGGAGAGCGTATCAAAAATAAGTTGATGGTTAGCGTTGGGCTTCGTCAGCCGAGAAGGGCATTTATTTGGCTTGGTGTGGCGGCTTGCCTTACAGCAGGATTAATATCCAGTTACCTGATTTTCAAACCAGAGGTGTCTAAAATCTCCTTTTTATCAGCTATAACCAACAGTAAATCAGGGGATTTAGAAATAACAAATACATCAAAGCAAATCAGGACAGTTACACTTGAAGATGGAAGTACGGTTACCTTACAGCCGAACTCTCAGATCAGCTATCCCGAACATTTTGATGAAAAAAATCGTCAGGTGCAGCTCCGCGGCGAGGCATTCTTCAATATCAAACGGAATCCGTCAAAACCGTTTCTGGTGATGACTGACGGGCTGACAACCCAGGTATTAGGAACCAGTTTTTCTATCAAGTCCTATGAAAACAGGGAGTCGATCGAAGTGGAAGTTGCAACGGGGAAAGTTTCTGTATTTGACAATAGCGAGAAAAAACCGGAAACTAACAACGGCGTTATTTTAACACCAAATCAGAGAATCGTTTTCAATAAGAAATCGCGAAAAATCGAATTTGGAATCGTATCCCGCCCTACAGCTATTAAACCAATTCAATCAAAAAGCCTGTTTGAATTCGAAGACAAGCCTGTTGGGGAGGTACTTATTGCGTTGGAAGCAGTATATGGTATTGATATTATCGCAGAAAGCGACGCATTTGAGAAATGCCTGTTTACCGGTGATTTGAATAATCTCTCGATGTTTGAGCAGTTGGATCTCCTTTGTCGGTCGGTAAATGGCTCTTACGAAAGAAGAGGATCCAGCCTGTTTATACATGGAGAGGGTTGTCGGTAAAAGATGGAAATATTGCACCATAGATTTGTTTGATTTTAAGTTGTTCGTTTAACCCCAAAAACCGTTAATATTATGAAGAAAAAACGACCCCTCAACCGGGTTTTTTACAAGATTATGACCATCACTTTTCGACAATTCGTCATTGCGCTTCTCTGCTGTGGAATCTCGATGGCGAATGGAATTCATGCGCAGGAACTTCTCAACAAACAAGTATCCCTTAAAGTTGAAAGCAACGGGATCAGGCAAGTTCTGAAACAAATTGAAAAGCAGACAGACGTCAGGTTCGTTTTCAGCACGAACAGTATCCAGAGCGCCCAAACAGTTGCAACGGGAAACCTGCAAGGTACTTTGAACAAAGTTCTGGATCAGATACTTACCCCCCTTAACGTCAGCTATGAGGTGATTGACAATACACGGATTCTGCTTCGGAAAAAGCCGGAAGACAGTGAACAAGCCAAACCAAAATCTTCGGCCGGTATACTCAGGTTCGACAAAGCAGTTACCGGAAAAGTATTGGATGAAAAAGGCTCAGCACTCCCGGGAGTTAACATTCTGATCGTAGGAACACAGCAAGGAACTACTACTGACCAGGATGGAAATTACAAGATATCGCTTCCAAATGGGTCAAACACATTGCGATTCTCTTTTATAGGATACATCAGTCATGATGCGATTGTTGGCAATGAAACTACCATTAATGTCACACTCGAACCGGATGTTAATGCGTTGAAGGAAGTGGTGGTCGTGGGGTATGGTACTCAGGAGAAAAAAGACGTAACAGGAGCAGTTTCCTCGGTAAAAGGCTCTGATTTTCAGAACCTTCCGACGGGTGGAGCCCAACAGGCTTTACAAGGAAGAGCGGCTGGGGTAAACATCGTGCGTAACGGTGGAGCACCGGGAGATGCCGGAACAATTCAAATCAGAGGTTTCGGTACGGTTAACAATGCGGATCCGCTGGTCGTGATTGACGGAGTACCTGCAGGTTCGATGAACGATGTAAATCCGAATGATATCGAATCAATCGAAATACTAAAGGACGCTTCTGCATCAGCAATTTATGGAACCCGAGCTGCTAACGGCGTGGTTATTATCACAACCAAACGTGGCGGATTCGATAAGCCACTTTCTGTGACACTCAACGGCTATGCGGGTGTGACCAACAAAATTAAAATCCTGGATGTTTTGAATGCGCCAACATATGCTTCTCTGAAAAGGGAAGCATATACCAATGATGGTCTTCCAATACCCGACATCTGGAACGATACACAATATCAGACTCAAAAAACCAACTGGCAGGAAGAGCTTCTGAAACAAGGTGTTACGCAAAATTATGACGCTTCGATCAGAGGTGGCGGCAAATATTCGTCTTTTTCTCTTTCTGGCGGACATTATAGCGAAAAGGGAATAATCGGAAAATCATATTATAAAAGATATACCTTCCGAATCAATTCCGACCACAAAATAGGCTCCAAAATCAAAATTGGGCAGAATTTACAATTTACCAATACCCAAAGCAACGCGCCTAATACCACCTCTTCTCAAACAGGTTTGTTGTGGAGCGCCATTCGCTTTCATCCCGGATTACCTGTCAAAAACCCGGACGGATCATATGGGTCTACAAAAGGAATTGGTGCTTTCGGAGATATTAATAATCCGATATATACTGTTGATGTTCAGGACCAAACGAATATTCGGAATCGGTTTTTGGCAAGCCTAACGGGTGAATATGAAATTGTGAAAGGCTTTAAACTCCGCGCAAACCTTGCCGAAGACGCCACTTTTGGAGAAACAAGCAATTTTGATGTAAAAGTAACCGATCAGTTTCGTACGAATTCATACAACCAGCTAGACCTTGGGCATACCAAATACTGGTCGTTTTTGCAGGAATATTTCCTTTCTTATGACAAAGTATTTGGCCAGCATTCAGTAAATCTGGTGGGAGGATATACCTCGCAGACATTCAACGGGAGATATTCGAACCAGAGAGGAAGGGAATTTTCAAGCGAAGATCCCACGCTACGATACCTTCAGTACGCCGGAACTATTGTTAGTATAGGCACTGGCACAGGGGGCGATGGCGGTAGAAGTTACGATGCACTTGCCTCGTGGTTTGGCCGGGCTAACTACTCATTCAAAGATCGATATCTGGTCACCGCGACTTTCCGTGCGGATGGTTCTTCGAAATTTGCGCCGGGTAACCAGTGGGGTTATTTCCCTGCCTTTTCTTTGGGCTGGCGTTTATCTGAAGAAGCTTTTTTCAAGAATGCATTACCAGTATTCAGCAATTTCAAACTTACAGGGGGCTGGGGCCGTTTGGGTAACCAAAACGTCGGTTCGCTCCAATATCTGGCTTTGATCAACTCATCCTATAGATATGCACTTGGTATGGGTGGAACGCAAAATCACATTTCGGGGTCTGCTCAGAGCAAATTGCCAAATACAAAAATAGGTTGGGAAACGGCCGAAATGAGCAACTTCGGTGTGGAAGCCGGACTCTGGAAAAACGCTCTTTACCTATCTTTGAACTATTTTATCAAGGATACTAAAAATATGTTGTTGTCCCCTCCTACTTTCGGAACGGTGGGAACGGCATCTATTCCAGATCAGAATGTTGGTCAGCTGCGTAACCAGGGACTTGAAATTGAGGCCACTTACCGTCATTCTTTTGGTGACCTGACTTTCAATGTGAGTGGAAATGCAACTTTCATTAAAAACAGGATTACCAAACTTGCAACGCCGGGTGGCTTTTTGGCCTCGCAATTGTATGGTCGCGGTCAGCAGGAAATTGTAAGGACGTATGAAGGACATCCATATGGCACTTTTTACGGATATAAAACGGATGGAATTTACCAGAACCAAAGCGCGATCGATTCGGATCCGAACATTGCCAACGATTCCAGAAAAACCGATGGTTTGATTGCTCCGGGAGACGTTCGTTTTGTTGACCTCAACAAAGATGGTATCGTAAATGATCAGGATCGGACGATATTGGGAAGTCCTCAGCCGAAAATCAACTATGGCTTGAATGCAGGGTTGAACTATAAGGGATTCGATCTCAATCTGTTTTTTGTAGGTGTTGGTGGCGTCTCGATATACAATGCCGACCGTATGCAAGGACTTGATGCGAGTTATTCCTTCAACTTATATGCCGATGCGAACGAACGCTGGCATGGTGAAGGAAGCAGCAACAGCATCCCAAGATTGAGTATTGACAACGCGAACCGGAATTTCAGGCCTTCTGATCTGTTCATTGAAAAAGGCGATTTCTTCCGTTTGAAGAACATGACACTGGGCTATAACATCCCTCGTTCGATCACTGAAAAAGTCAAACTTTCGGCTGCACGTTTTTATATAACGGGTCAAAATTTGATCACAATAACCAAGTATTCCGGTCTGAACCCGGAGTTAGGCTATGTCGGCGGCGATCGTAATTCGGGTCAGTATAACCAGCTGAACGTGGATTATGCCCAATATCCATTGGCAAGGACCTGGACTATCGGCGCGACACTAACATTCTAAAATCCAGACTTTCAAGAAGAATAAATTCATATGAAAAAGATATTTTCACTTGCAGGATGGTTTTTACTGGCAGCATTGACCAGTTGTAACGACGACCTGCTCGAAACTACTCCTTACGGACAAGTTACCTCAGCCCAATATTGGCGCAATGGTGATGATGTTGTCTCGGCGGCGAACGCCATATATGCCCCATTGTTGAACGAAGACGGTTTTGCCCACACGGAATACACATTCGACAACTGCTCGGACGATATGAACCGTGCCGGTGACCACGCCGATGAAACATCGCTGGAGCTATTCACTTTCGATGCCTCCAACTCGCATATTCTGGCGACATGGTCAACAAAATACGAAGTGATATCCCGTGCGAACGCTTTATTGATCAATGCTCCAAAAGTGACGATGGATGAGACGTTGAAAAACAGAAGTATGGGCGAGGCTTATTTTCTGAGAGGGTTTGTGTATTGGAGACTTTCACTGATATACGGCGAGGTGCCGATTTTGGTTGAAGACGACGCGATCAACCTGAATTTTAACAAAGCCAAATCAACTGTTGCAGAAGTTCGCGCTCAGGCGGAAGCTGATTTCAAAAAAGCTGCAGAGTTATTGCCTGCTTCCTATGACGCGGACGATGCCGGTCGCGCTACGCAGGGAGCTGCTTATGGCTTCCTGGCTAAACTATATGTATATCAGGAAAACTGGGCAAGTGCGATTGAGGCTGCCGGACATGTTGTGAATAATCCGCTATACAAATTGGCAAGCTCTTTTAACGAGAATTTCGAGTTGACTACTGAAAATAATCCTGAGATATTATTCTCTCTTCAATACGAAACCGGCTGGACAACAGACAATTCACCGACTTTTTACCATACACCCCAGGTATATGGCGGTTGGGGTTTTCATGAACCAATTGAAGATTTGGTACAGGAGTTTGAAAAGGGTGATGTTCGTAGAGCCTCGTCAATTTACGCTCCGGGCGACCAGGTTGAACGTGGTGCATTGGGAAAATCAGAGTTCACAGCGGATATGACACGTGTGACAGGATATGCTTTTAAAAAGTATACCACCTTTACGGACGCAGGTGATATGAGTCAAAGCTTAAATGCTCCTTTCCTTCGTTCTGCGGATGTATACTTATTGGCCGCCGAAGCAAAAATCCGTTCAGGTGTGAGTGGCGATGCTGAGTTGAATGCGGTGAGAACCAGAGCTGGATTAAAAGCGATAACAGGAGCGAAAATGTCGGATATTATGCACGAGCGTCGTGTTGAATTGGCAGGTGAAAATGAACGTCATCAGGATCTGATGCGTTGGGACAAAGCTGGCCTGATCGACATCGCGGCCCATTACAAAATCGCCCGTGGACCATATAAACCAAGCCGTAATTTCATCAAACCGAAGCACTACTATTTCCCACTCCCACAACGCGAAGTGGATTTGAGCAACGGGGTATTGATACAAAATCCAAATTATTGAGCATCTAGCTGCTCAGATTAAGCGATTAGTGACGGCGTAAGTTCCGTCGCTAATCGCTGATTTTCAGTACTCAATTCAAAATATTACGATTTCGTATTATCGAAATACGTGAAAGAAGTGACTTCCCGAAAGTTGCCCTTTGTGCCCTCTAAACTAATCGCTAACAGCTCTTGAAATATCTGCCCATCCTTCTTCTTCTACTCGCCTGCGAATCCACTGAAAAATACCGGAAGGAAAAAATTGTGGGTTTGTGGCAAACTGATTCTATTTCCAATTTTGTCAACGGACGGAGTTATACCAATAATGTATATGACGAACATTGGTCACGGTTTGAGTATAGAAAAGATGGCGCATTGTTTGAGCGACGGCAGGATGCATTCCGAAAACGGGAATATCGGGTAACCGCTGCAGATACAGTCATATATCAGGATTCGACTGGAAAAGAATTAGGGAAATACCAGATTCTTAAATTAGACGACAAACAGTTAGTGCTTAAAAAATCTCAAAAACCATATCTGCCTGGGAAAAATCAGGAGCTATATGAAATCCGTTTTTTCTCTCGCATTTCTAAGCTAACCCCCGCAGCAAACTAAACAATTAAGGATTATATCAAGTAACAATTGCTGGAATTTGGCTGGGGCTGGAGCTATGGTTGGAGCCGATTTGCAATCGGTTCCCTTTGGTTTAGCGTTTGCAACGCGTTTGAAATATTAAACTTTCATTTTTAGGTCAAAAAAAGGCGTTGTAAACGCTAGACCATTCAACTTCGATTGCAAATCCAAGTTAGCTCCGGCTGGAACCGATTTGCAATCGGTTCCCTTTGGTTTAGCGTTTGTAACGCGTCTGAAATATTAAACTTTCATTTATAATCAAAAGAAGGCGTTGCAAACGCTAGACATTACAACTTCGATTGCAAATCGAAGTTAGCTCGCGTATAATACAAAAAGTGTAAAAGCAAAACCCGAAGACCGCCTTTACACTTTCTCAAACCACTCACTTTTAACCTCTTATCTTCTTCCGCCGCCTCTCATTCCGCCGCCGCCGAAACCTCCCCGAGAGCTCATACCGCCTCCAAATCCTCCACCATATCCACCACGACTCATGCCGCTGGACGGTGCACGATAATTGTTTGGAGTGTAACTTCTGTTATATGTCTGGCGTTGAGCAGGTTGTGAATAACCTCGCCAATTTGGATTACCACTCATAGAACGACTGCTGTTCCCTCCACCATAAATCGAACGTGCGCCATAGGTAGGATTAAAATGTTGGTTTGCAGCCCGCATAAATCCCGTATTGCCTCTGCCAATCACATTGTTCCGAACTACGTTGTCACGATAGACATGGTTGTAAGAACGATACAGATGCGGATAGTAACGATAGGCACCTCCGAAAAACCAGGAAGAGAATCCGAAGGAAGGAAGGCCATATATGGATCCACCACCTAAACCGAAGTAAAATCCTGATCCAAAGCCCATTCCGGGATACCACATGGGTGAGCCGAACCAGTATGGATATCCAAACCAGTATGAATATGGATTATAGGCATAGGTATTGATAACCGTGTCGGCTGCCGGAGCAGGGTAACTATATCCGGTCTCTTTGGCATATTGTTCGGATGCTCTTCTCAAATCCTCCATAGCCTGCGGATCTTTGGCCATATTGTCTTTGTAAGTCGCCAACTCGTCACGATTTTGTGCATCCAGACGGTCATGTTCGGTTGCCAGAGCCTGCCTGATATCGTTTGGACTGTCCTGGAATTTCTGACCCAAACGTGCTGTCAAATCCATATGTTCATTCAACAGCGAAAGAACATCGGGTGAGTCGAGCAATTTGTAAAAAGCATTCTGTGCGATCTCATTCAAGCCACCGATCAACGATTCAAAAGCCCTTTCCGCATTTTGATTCATGGTATCAACCAAAACAAGATCATTGTGTTCCTGACGATACAATTTCCACGCAGCCTCTTTCAAATCCGCATCATTGGTTTTTACAAAGCTTTGAATTTTGTCCTTTGACGCCCCCTTTGGTTCTGTTGCCAGAGCGTGCATCAAGTCGGGAAACCGTGATACATCATAAAACCATTTTTGTTTTTTTTGACTAAAGTCTCTAACCGTTTCCTGAAACCGTTGGCTCGCCTGATCATGAATGTCTACCAATTTTGTCAGAATCTGAGGATACTGACTGGCGATCAGAATATTCTCCCTCACTTCGGAATTATATGGAGCGATTGAGCTAAGAATACTTTTATCTATTTGATCAAAATTTTCCGTATTATTTTGATCCTGAGCAAACAACATCACCGGAGTACCTCCTACCAGAAGTGTGGCCAGCAGAACATTTCTAAATTTCCGATTGATTCCGATGGACAAACCTTCCACCATAAATCCTTTCCAATCCTTTTTCATTTTTAAAGAGGTTTTTCATTTCCTGATTTTCAACTTCACTCACGTGTCAAACATGACGTTCAGGGAAGCTTTTCATTAACTTTTTAACACCTTTTGTAATTTGTTTTTCTAGTCTGTTGGTGTTACTCACATCCCCCGATATGGCTTGTTGCCACAATATCTCTCCCGTTTTCGCATCTGTGATGTCTAATATCAGCGTGCCTTTTGTACTGGTGCTGCTATATGGATAGCCGTAACCGTATCCGCCGTTGGGCATTCCCCAATATCCCATTCGGTACATCGGATAGCCCCAGCCATACATTGGGTACCCGCCTCCACCGTAGTAATTCCTTCTTACCCTCTGAGTGAAGGTGTGAAATTGAAGCAGCAAATCAGGGTTATTGGTATTCCTCACCAGCCCTTTCTGATTCAGCGCAGCATCGAACGCCTTCTGAATATGTTGTCTGGCATATGCGTTATTGTACAGAGGATTGTTGGAAGTTTTCATATCAGGAAACATCCAATTGTAACTTTGACTGCTGGCTGGAAGGACCATTTTGCGGTCTTTTGCAAAGGAAGGAACTGCAACGACCAACAGCAGCCCCACCCAAATTATTATCGTTTTCATAGTTTTTGATGTTTACTGGTCAATTTATATTTCACTTTAAAGAAGGAAAGGTAGAAGGAAAGAAACTTCCCGGCAGTCTCTTCATGAATGACCCTCCATTTCATCAATTCACTCACTCCCACCCTTTCCACTCACTCATCACAAACCCGGCTCACTTTTCATTCACTAATTCAAAATACACTCATTAATCAAAGCCCAATCGCATAATACTGAACCTCCGCGTTTCCGGGATAAACCCCTTCGAGCATCACGCCACCTTTTTTAGTAGAAAGCAGCTTTATAGCTTCCTCTGCACTATTGACAGGCTTTTTATCAATTTTGGTAAGCACAAACCCCTCTTCCATATCCGTTCCCTGACGAATTTTTCCGGCGAAAATCTGGCTTACCTGCACTCCGTTTTCTACTCCAATCGCAACCTTTTCTTTATTGCTCAAATTCTGAAGTTCAATACCCAGCTGATCCATCGTCACCGGTTTTTCGTTTGCCGCTACCAACGCTCCTGAATTTGCCTTCAATGTCACTGTGATATCCTTCACTGTTCCATCTCTATCGATAGTCAGCGCAACCTTGTCGTTCGGTTTGTGCTGTGCGACCGCCTCTTGCAGTTGAGCGACAGAAACGATTTTATGGCCCTCCACTTTTGTAATCACGTCCCCGATTTTTATTCCTGCTTCTTTGGCAGCACTTACTTCAGCGAAGTTTTCAACACGAACGCCCTCAGAAACCTTCAGGTCAAAGCTTTTAACTTTTTCCCCAGTTACATCGCTGATCCCGACTCCGAGAAAACCTCTTTGAACCGTACCATATTTCGACAAATCTTCTACTACCTTATGCGCAATGCTCGACGGAACCGCGAATGAATATCCTGCGAAAGAGCCGGTTTGACTCGCGATTGCAGTATTGATTCCTATCAGGTTTCCTTCCAGATCTACCAGCGCACCACCCGAGTTACCGGGGTTTACTGCTGCATCAGTTTGAATAAATGACTCAATGGGAGCCTTCGCATTTTCACCTAATATATTGATATTCCGACCTTTAGCACTTACGATACCTGCCGTAACGGTTGAGGTAAGGTTGTAGGGGTTACCAACTGCCAGCACCCACTCACCGACTTTCACATTTTCAGAATTTCCGAAAGAGAGCGATGGTAAATTTTTAGCATCAATTTGAATCAAGGCGATATCTGTATTCGGGTCAGAGCCGATCACTTTCGCTTTGAATGTACGATGGTCAGCAAGCGTAACTTCCAAAGATTCAGCATCTTGAATCACGTGGTTGTTGGTAACGATATATCCGTCCGGGTTAATGATTACCCCAGATCCGCTTGCCTGAGCTTTTTCTGGTCGTTGCTGTGGCTGTCGCCCTCCGAACGGATCCTGGCCTCCAAAGAAATCCTTAAAAGCATCCGGAACTTCCATCCGGCTGACGTTGCGTTCGGCCTTCATGGTTGATTTGATATGTACAACGGCTGCGGTCGCCTTTTCGGAAGCGAAAGTAAAGTCTGCCGGGATCATCGCCGTTTTGCCCGGCACTTTGCCATCATATTTTGCTTGAACGATGGGTGCTTTATTTATCCAATTCGTCAGCGAATCAGGCTTGGAAAAATGATCATATGCTGCATAAGAAGTGCCTCCGAAGATAGCAGCTGCCAATACCAGAGGAGTTAATTGTCCGAATTTTGAGTTTTTTAACATGACTTAATTTTGGTTAGTAGCTAAGAATTAGTGTCGTATCCGGAACGGGTGATTGGCCTTCCTGCCTCTGCCTTCTTCGTACCGACGATTCAAAGTTGCCACCCAAAACTGGAGAGAAACTGAAGATTTTGAAGATTTAAAAAAATAAAAAATATTATTGAATGGAGAAATGAAGCTCGAGATACAGGAAAGGAAAGACAGGAGCGAATTTGGTGCCGTATTCCGAGAACTGTTTTTGGTATTATCCGAAGTCGGGTATTTAGTGACTTTCAGCGCCAGATAATTGATTCATAAACAATTATTCCTTTTCAAAAGGTATCGACCCGTCGGAGTGAATACGTTAGCGCAATAGGAAGTGCCGCAATGGAAGTGCCGCAATCGCTCATTTCAAGTAACCCTATTAATCGCTGTTGGTATATTTTTCACACCAATATCCCGGTTGTCGGTCGATTAAATGCGGTAAAATAATTACATAAAAACAGGCTGCCCCACGATGCGCGGAACAGCCTGATGTACATTATACCAACCTTTTGACTTGAATTTCAGTAACTATTGTTTTGCCACAAATACACCACGAAATGAAGGTTCGAATGCCAAATAGTATCTCTCCAACATGTCTTGGAATCTCCCTGCCAAAGTAATTTCACCTTCATCGAAGAACTAGGTCGCTAAAGGCGGTCCACCCGGAATCATGATTTTTTCGCGTTTGCCCTTGAAGGTATGGCGTTTTGCCGTGAATTTGGCAGTCAGATATTCACCCATATACACCGAGCCCGTGATGACGTTATCCTTCACCGTTCCTGAAAAACTGAAGGTAATATTGTCGGCAGCCTGACGATCCGAAGTCCGGATTTTGATTTCATTTCCTTCAATGGTACCATTCAATTCACGCACCGAATACTCGCCTTTGTGCGAACCCTGCAACCAGTTTCCGTCTTGCTCGATAATGAAAGTCTGCTTGCTTGTGCTGGTAAAGAACTCCAGATCCACGTCCCAATGACCCTTCAAATCGGCGCCTGCCGCAGCCATATCTGTTTTCTTAGGTTCATATTTTTTGGACAAAGTTTCGAATAATCTGTCTGCCACCACCTTGTCGTCTCCCGGCTGCATCTGCCCTGTCGTAATCGAAACAAAAGTCGCGTTGTCCCGGGATCCTCCTCCCAATGCTATACGAGGTTTTGTTCTTCCGAAAGTTTCGGCGATCTCCTCTCCCGTAATATTCAGTTTTGCAGGGTCCCAACTTACACGAAGCGAAGGCGTACGGTTCGAAAGATCTTTCGGCTCAACGACTGTCATCTTAAGACCGTCAATTGGTGCCAATCTTTTGGAAATATTGTCGAGCCAGGTCAGCCATTTTTTCCAGTCTGCTGCATGGTCGCGTTTGGTCCATGCCTCAACTGCCGCTACCATACCCATCGCCTCTTCGCGCCCAACTTTATTATCGCGTCCCGGGCCATGGTGTGGAGCGCTTGCCTGCCATGCCGACATCAGCAAATCTTTTTTACCCAATACCAAACCGGCGCATTGCGGGCCACAAAGCACTTTTCCACCGCTATATACAACCACCGCAGCCCCTCTTTGCAAATGGACATTAGGAATGGTCAGGTCCTCTGCCGCGGCATCAACCATCACAGGAATTTTCTTTGCATTCGCTATTTTGGAGATTGCTTCGGTCGAAAATGGCCCTGATTCCGAAGGCCCGCCTGCCATGATATAGATCATCGCCGTCCGTGAGCTGATTGCGTTTTCAAGCTCCTTAATATCGTTGACCGTAATAATTGTTACCCCTACATTACGGATCGCATGGTCATATACATTCCGTGAGTAATTCGGTATAATCACCTCAGTTTTTTCAAAGCCTGTCAGATCTGGTATCCTGATCAGTTTTTCAGGATTTCCGCCCGTAACACAAGCAACGGTAATATGTTTCATGCCCGCAGCACAGCCAGATGATACCAATCCCCACTCCGCGCCTGTCAGTTCAGCCAACCGTTTACCTACGCCGAAAGCGAGTTCGTCATACTGGACAAATGACTGCGCAGCAGCATCCATCGCCGCACGTACTTCCGGTCTTTCAATAGAGCCGCCGATGATCGTAAAAGTACCGCGACAATTGATCAACGGCTCAACACCAATGGATTGATATAGTGCCTTGCTGGCAGCTGCGTCAATTTTAGTTTCCTTATTTTCAGTCGTTTTAGGTAGCACAAAACCTCCTGCGAGTGGAAGCAATGACAAATCCTTGAGTGCATCTCGACGTTTCATCTGATATGGTTAAAGGTTATATTTTCAGGAATATTGTTGTTTTTAAAGGCTTTATCGATTGATCCAATCCCTTGGGATAAGGACAGGTAATGACTTGTCAATACCCTCATTCGGCACTACTTTTTCTCAAAATCCAGCCAATTTTTATTTGGTGCTTTCTTTTCAATACAATGGAAAATCTTCACGAATTCATTGAAAGAAAATGATTGATCTGCCATTTCCGCAACTGACCAATATTTCTTTCGATCCTAAGATGCAGGAGAATAGGATTGATACTCTTTTTGACAAAAAGAATTACATTTAAACGTCTTTCGAAATCTGAACATACTGACAGAACCTTGGAAATCAACGACGGTACCATCCTATCCACAACGGTAGTTTATCAGCGACAAGAATATCGCTTTCAACTACAGCCAGGCCAATACCATTCAATCATGTCCCTCATATCCAGCAAATTGAATCTATCGGACTCTCTATGGACATTAGACACGTTTCAACTCATTTCGCTTGTGTCACCCCTTTCATGGTTGTTCCCGTGCAGAAAATATTTCTTTCTATAATAATATCACCACGTCGTGGTTGTCGATAGTTAAAGCAATTGACATTATCAAAGCTAGATGGTTCAAACGACGAGATCTTAGAAAGTCCGAAGGACTGACACTATTACAGCTAAATACCCTGAACTGAAAAATAGAACCATTTAGTGGTTACATGGCCTTGTACCGAATCAACAATAAGCTGTAAAAATTTCCATCCCCTCACTTGCAAATACAAGATTTTATAATTCACTTTGCAATGCAAAGTACTTTTAATATTAAACGCTAATTATCATGAAAATCTCAAAGGTTAAATTCGTCTCCTTCTTTCTTGTTTTTGCGTTCGCCTTCCTTTTCTTCTCCACTGGAGTTTTGGAACAGGCACCTCAGTCGTTTTTGGGAACTGATTCTCAGCTCGGCTGGCAGTCGGCAGTATCGTCAGTACTTTCACCAATCAAAATCATTTTGATAGGGCCCCTGTTGCCATTTATTAAATTCTTACAGCAAGACCCTGACACACCACCGCCATTCTTTTTGATCGGATTTGCGGTCTACTGGACTATACTTGCCTTGTTTCTTCACTTTTTGATGGGGAAGCTAGGACATACTGCCTGACATTTTAAAACTAGATCATATCGAACATCATTCCTGAGATCGGAGAAACATGATAGCGTACATTCTCCGGTCTCATATTTTTTTCTCCTGATCAATGATCATTACGGCAACGATTGACAACATCCATTCCGGCAAGTCAAAATAAAAGGTGAGTCATCATGCAACATAAAGACAGTTTTTCTCCACTATGAGATAACTCTATTTATAGCCATGAAACTCACCTTTAATGAAAAAATTGCTACTCACTCCCCTATTTATGATTATTGCTACCTTTTGCTTTGCACAGACCGGTGCAATTGAAGGTATTGTACAAAATCAAAACAAAGATGCTCAGCCATTTGCTGGCATATCGCTCTATACATCCACAGATTCGTTGCTTGTCAAATCTGAAATTGCGGATGAAAAAGGTATTTTCAAATTTATTGGAGTTGCTGCCGGTCAATATTTCATTCGAGTTTCATCCATTGGTTTTCTAAATTTTCAGTCGGAAAAATTTGAGGTTGGAGCCGAAAATTCCCGTCTTGAACCATTCACGCTTCTCCCTTCCGCCCAAACATTGAACGAAGTAAAAGTTACAGCTACAAAACCATTGATCGAGGTTCAGAACGACAAAATTGTCTTTAACGTCGAAAGCAGTATCACCGCCGCAGGATCGACAGGTTTGGAATTGCTTAGAAAAGTGCCCGGAGTACAAATTGACAAGGATGAAAATATTCTTGTGAAAGGAAAACAGGGTGTACGGATCTATATTGATGGCCGACCGAGCCAGATGTCAGGACAGGATCTTGCCTCTATTTTGAAAAGCATGAACTCTGCTGATATCGAAGCGATTGAGGTAATCACCAACCCATCAGCCAAATACGACGCGGCCGGCGACCTGGGTATTATCAATATCCGACTTAAAAAGAACAAAAATCTGGGTACAAATGGCAGCATTTCGGCCAATGCGAATTTCGGAATTACACCCAAATACAACGGCTCCGTGACACTCAACCATCGAGACAAAAAGATCAATGTTTTTGGGACTTATGGGTATAATCAGGGAGCGTGGCACAATACCACGAACGACGATCAGATTCTGAACAATATCAGTTACAAAAAGCTTTGGAACGGTATATGGCGCGACACAACGCACAATATGCGTTTGGGAACCGACTATTTCCTCACTTCAAAAAGTACGATCGGTGTCAACGCGAACGGTCGAATGAGTGACCAGAATGGCGGCGGGGAAAGTAAAACTACTATCAGCAAATATCGAAACTATGAAGCTGATTCAGTAACACTTGACTCAAAAACAAGCAACCCCACAAAGAGCCAAAACTGGAATTTCAACCTTAATTATAGATATGCCGACACGACCGGCCACGAGCTGAATGTGGACGCTGACTATGGCATTTTCAGATCTAGACGGAAAAGTTTTCAGCCCAATACTTACCATTTTCTGGGTGGAGAAAGTGCCGATATTGAACGAAATTATGTAACAAATACTCCTGTTGATATCACCATAAAATCCTTAAAAGCCGATTATGAACAGCCGTTCATAAAAGGAAAGCTGGGATATGGTTTTAAACTGGCAGATGTTACGTCGGACAATACTTTCGATTTCTATACTGTTGAAAATGAGCAACCTGTTCTTGATATTGAACGAAGCAACAGATTTAAATATACCGAGCGGGTGTATGCAGGGTATGTTAATTACAATAAATCTTTTGCAAAAAAATGGAATGTTCAGGCTGGTTTGAGGTTGGAGAATACCAAGTCTATCGGGGATTTAAAGAGCTACAAAGAAAATGCGCTCAATAAAGTTGATACAACCTATTTAAACCTGTTTCCCAGCGGCTCGCTTTCATACAAGGCGAGTGATAAACATAATTTCAGTTTAAACTATGGCCGGAGGATCAACAGACCTACTTATCAAAACCTGAACCCGTTTGAATATCGAATCGATGAGCTGGTATATTCGAAAGGAAATCCATTTTTGAAACCCGAATATGCCAATACGTTTAAGTTGACGCACGTCTATAAGGGGCAATTGACGACCTCGCTCGGTTTTATGCGGACTAAATTTCCGGTGGCGACGATCCGAATTCCATATGATGATAGCCGCACCTATTTTTTTACCGATAATCTCGATCATTCAACGGGTTATAACCTCGATATCAGTTACTCTGCTTCGATTACCAAATGGTGGACTACGACTATAAATGTTAGTGGGTATCATAGCATATGGCAGGCAAAACTGGACAATGGTCTGATCATCGATAACCCCACAACTGCATTTAATTTTAATTCACAAAACACTTTTAAAGTCGGGAAAAGCTGGACTTTCGAGTTATCTGGCTGGTACAATTCTCCTTACAGACGGATAGACTACAACTCCGCTATGGGTATGATGGATGCTGGAGTTCAAAAGAAATTCTGGAAAGACAACGCCACTATAAAGCTGTCAATGAGCGACTTGTTACGCACCGCCCACGGTGGATATCATTCAGAATATGCAGGAATTGCCACCGATCTGAGATTCAAATTTGAAGGAAGAATGGTTAAATTAAATTTCACATATCGATTCGGAAGTAACGATATAAAGGCCGCCAGAAACAGAAGATCAGGTAACGAAGACGAGCAAAACCGAATACGGTAAACGATTTTTCACCATTCAGGAATTAAGAAATTTTAGGTCTGAACTTTCTTAATTCCTGAATGGTAAAAGAATATATTGCAAGTTCCTTACCGCTCAAATCGCATCCAATCCAAGTGATACAATGATCCTTTTGAGTCAGGATTTTTGAATAAGAAATATAGATCACCTTTCGAAATGGAAGGCGTTATAGGCATATCGATTTCTTTCCAATCCAGGATCGGGTCGTTGACTTTCCCGGCGGGTATCTTAACCGATCCGAGCAATATGCCATCTTTTCCGTTTTGTCTTACTTCAAGCGTTCCACCGGCACCCTGCTCCTGAATTCTGAAACGAATTGATTTCAAGCCTTTTAAATCAATCTGGTTAAACCTGGCGAACTTGCCGTTTGTGATATTAGCCAAATAGGAAATATATCCGGTATTCTTGGTTGCAATTACTACGCCCGCGTTTCCTTCCTCATAATCTTCCATCTGGATCAACGGATCTCGTAGCACAATTTGACTGCTCGTCGTGAAGGGCTCTATGCCGTTTGCACCTCTGTCTGTATAACTCGCCTGTAGTAAATATGCACCTTCGCGACCTTTACCCTGGTGTGTCGTTAGATTGATAGTCCCCGTAGGTGGAATGCTTTTTCGAGGCGCTTCAAGCGAGAGAATATACCTTGCTAAAAGGTTCGCGTCTTGTGCCGACAAATCAGCATGAGGAGGCATGGGGTAAGTTCCCCAATTCCCACTCCCACCTTTAATAATCTTGGAAGCGAGCATGTCTGCAGCACCGTTTTTGTCGATATACTTTTTTGAAACCGCTTTCAGAGCCGGGCCAATTGATTTGGTATCCAGCGTGTGGCAGGCCTTGCAGTCGAGCGATGCGTACAACTTTTCGGCCCCAGCAAATTCAGCGTTTCCACCATGGCCCGCAGACAAGCCACTCGCCAGATCTTTTCCAAAAGGAATATAATTGAAAGAAACAACAACCTTTTGATTATCAATTACTTTATCCTCCTTATCCTTCACTGATACCCTATAATTCAGACTGCTTTTATCAAAATAAAAACTAGTATTAGATGCACTTTTTATACTCACTTCAGGCGGAGTATTCCCCACCCTGACAGTTGTTGTGGACGATGACTTACCTCCATTTTGATCAGCAACTGTTAATACGACCTGATATACTCCCGGCTTATCAAAAGTATGCACGATATCCTGCCCTTTGTAATTTTTGGCGCCGATTGTCCAATCGTAAGTTAGCTTATCGTTTTGATCAAAATCCTTTGATTCCTTTCCTGAAAATGAAACAGTTAACGGAACGCCACCCACTGTTTTACTGGCCCTCGCTGACGCTACAGGGTTGCGGTTTCCTTCCGAATATTCAACTCTGATAATGCCTGAATCCGTGTTTTTTGCAAACCAGTTAGTACCATATGCCAATAAATAAACCGCACCGTCAGGGGTAATTTGCATATCCATCGGCGCGACTACCTTCAGTTGGCGCAAGAATGGCTCCATTGAAACGTAATTACCATTTTCATCAAGGGTCACTGCCATAATCCACTTGCGAACCCAGTCATATATAAACAGTTTACCATGGTAATATTCCGGCAATTTGTACGGCGCTTTTTGATATAGATCACTGTAATAAACCGGGCCGGCCATCGCACTTGCCCCGCCTTTTCCTACTAACGGCCAATTTTTGGACGGACCTTTTCCATACCATATCATTGCTGGCTGGGCCGGCGGCAGATTCTTTACACCTGTATTATTGGGCGAATTATTGACCGGATGAGCAGGATCCTGACCAGGACCTTCCTTTTTGGTAGCGAAATCATACTTCGGAAAAACCTCGTTTGCACCCAAAAAATAAGGATATCCAAAAAAACCGGGTTTGCGTGCCTGATTTATTTCATCGTAACTCAATTTCCCTTCACTCGCCTGAATCTCCGTATCCGGACCGACATCTCCCCAATAGACGTAATGATTTTTGGGATCGACCGACACACGAAACGGATTCCTGAGTCCCATCGCAAAGACCTCTGGTCTGCCCTGTGATCCATCTTTGGGAAACAAATTTCCATCCGGGATACTATATGAGCCATCCGCTTCGGGTTTTATCCTCAAAATCTTTCCGCGTAAGTCATTGCTATTGGCAGTCGATGCCTGATCGTCGGCCAGTTCGCGCCCCGGTCGTTCATCCGTCGGATTGTGTCCTTCGATTTCCTCTGCATTGGTATTGTCGCCGATTGACAAATAGAGCAAACCTTCCGAACTAAATGTTAGATAACCAGCTGAATGACAACAATATGAACGTTGCGTCGGCACCTCCAGTAATACCTTTTTTGATGAGATATCCAGCTGCTTATTTTTAAATTCATAGCGAGCCAATTCACTCACATTTCTGTTTCCGCCCACTCCATAATAGAGATAGAGCCAATGATTTTCGCTGAATTTGGGATCAGCAGCGACACCCAGCAGCCCGTCCTCAATACCACTGAAAACATTCAGATGAGCAATCGTACTCAAAGTTTTAGTTGCATTATCATAGTAGCGAACTGCTCCTTTTCGCTCCACAATCACGATACTGTAATCAGGTAAAATCGCCATTTCCATCGGCTCATCCAACCCTGAGGCAAGCGTTGTAAACGAAAATCGGCTGGAGTCTGGGCCAATACGCACAGGATTTGCTGATGGAAACTGAGTTTTCTCCGCATCAGTTATAGACTCATTGACAAAAATAGCTGACTCCCGAAGCGGCTGAGAGCTAATAAACAGCGTTGATAGAATAGCGACACTCGCCAAAAAGCTGAACTGGTTCAAATTTTTAATGGATTAGGAATGAATATCAAGCGTTTGGTCAAAAGGTTAAAGCTTAAAGGTCAACAGATTGCCAAGCAGCTTACTAATAAAATTGTTTTTCAAATATACACTTAATAATTTCAATTATTAACTATCAAAAATACGCATCTTGGAATTTTATAGTTCAGGAAAATTCCAAAATATTGATCGAACTATCAAGATTATTCGGAACTGCTGCTACAACTTTGGTGCAGCTGGTTTAAACGGTCTTGCCCAATTGTTCGCTCCAGTGGTTTTCAGCTTTCGTTTATATACCTTATCGTTGGCAGTAACGTACAGGATATCAAAATTGGATCCGCCAAATGCAACGTTCGAGGCGTTTCCATTCGGCGTCGGGAGGATGGCATTTACTCTTCCTGTTTGATCCAATATCTGAATTCCCGCCTTCGTCGCAACATACACACGTCCTTCTGCATCACAAGTTAATCCGTCCGGCCAAGCGTTATTATCCTGATCTCGGACGTGTAGCCAACCATATTTCTGTTTACCCGAAAGGAGCCCATCAGGTTGAATATGATACGCATAAACCCAATGTGATGT
The DNA here is from genome assembly GCF_056895215.1 of Dyadobacter sp. HNCC25DJ184. Lineage (NCBI taxonomy): Bacteria > Pseudomonadati > Bacteroidota > Cytophagia > Cytophagales > Spirosomataceae > Dyadobacter > Dyadobacter sp. HNCC25DJ184. Next base: position 337,787 of record NZ_JBXHAQ010000002.1, read on the forward strand.
CGATTCTGTCACGTACAGTGTAGATTGATCCGGGGAAAGCGCGACGCCATTGGCAAACAAAATACCAGAATCTACCAGCACTTTCTCGCCGTTTGGCCGAATTAGAAAAAGGCTCGAGGGTTTTTCTCTTCCATCAGGCGCAGTCAGGTATATGTTTCCATTAAAGGCGACCGTCAGGTCATTACCCAGAACATCTTTCACGACCACTTCTTTTTTCCCATGAGGCGAATATTTTAAAACGGAGGCAATTTCCCTCGCATATTCGTATCGGTTCCCGTCTTTATCAAATTCGATCGATGTGGCATTTTTAGTATCTTCGTTGACAAGCGTTAACCCACCTTTTTCTGTCGATTTGTAAGTTTTATTATTAGGTATATCCTGGAAAAATACCTCCCCGGCAGCGTTCGCCGACGGACCTTCCGTAAATCGATACCCCTCTCCCACTAATTGCCAGTCCTCTGCGGGCAGCAGCAGCGCTGAAAGAAATTGATTTTGAGAGTTGCCCTTGGCCACGGGTTTAGGCCAGTCCTTCCATAAATACTTCATAGCTGCCGGGAAAAGTGCGGTCCCCTGTTTGCCATTATGGCCCCCTTCACCCCATTGGTAGGTTACTTCATATCCCGCAAAAGTGAGCGCCCGAAGCATCATCTGATTGGCCATCCACCAGTCACCGGCATATATATTGAGGTCGTTGGCTCCATCCTGAAGGTATACACGCAGAGGTTTCGGCTCAAATTTGCGAATTAAAGTAGGGTAACGGTCGGCGCCTCTCAGCCCGACATAGGTGCCAATCGTGCTAAACACTCTCGAAAAAGCATCTGGTCGCTCCCAAGCCGCGGTGAAGGCGCAAACGGCCCCGCTGCTGGAACCCCCAATGGCCCGGTCATTACCACTTTTTGATAAATGAATGACCCTGCCGTCACTCGTTTTCTTTCCCTCAATTAAAGGCAGCAGCTCATCCAAAATAAATCTGGCATAATTGTCACCTAATCCGTCATATTCAAAGCTCCGATTGAAACGGTCTACCGCTTCGTCAGAACTTGCCTTTACTTTCCCATGCATTACAAACACACCGATCGTGACAGGCATATCACCTGAATTGATCAGATTGTCGAAAACTACCGGTGCATTCCATTGAATTCCATCCTGATTTATATATACGCAAGCAGGTTTTTCCGGCTTATACTGCGCAGGAACATATACCCAATAATCGCGGCTTGTACCGGGAAAAATTCTGGAACTGTCGAGCGTAAACTTCATTATTTCGCCTTTTGGAACACCTTGATGTACTTCTGAAGCGGGATCGACAAGGTAAGTTTCCGTAGCCTGGCCATAGCCTAAATTGACGAGCAGCAAAAACGCGAGCGTGCAAATAATTCTCATATCCTTGAGTTAAGTCATTTAAAATTCCCTTTTTCCTGTGCCTATCAACAAGTCAGTTAAATGGCGCAGAAAGAAACAAGAGTAAAACCTTCTCTTTCAACATTATAAGTCGATAAAACTTAAATCTAATGCTGCTACCGCGGCCTTACTCCAGATTAAAGTCAACCGTTCGGCATATACGTTGAGGACATGACTGCATCAGGTTCGTTTTGTCCCGATTTCACTCCTTGGCTGACAACTTTCCTGATTGGTCAAAAACCCAGTTATTCTGCTTTATCCTACCTTTTTTATCCGGTATATTAATTTCCGAATTCTGATAAACAAATGTGATATCCAACGTCTTGTTAGCTTTGAGATCTACAATCACAAAACCCGGGCGTGTTTCTTCAACGCGGGATCTCTTTTTATTCTTTCTCATACCAGTCGTTTTCGCTGCTGATCCGCTGACGATCTGCACTTTTCTGATGTTATTTTTCTTATCAATTAATTGCAAACCATGTTCGTGACCGGCTACATATACAACCTGATCAGAACTTTCATATACGCTTCTTATCTTTTTGATCATGCCCTTGTACTGCAAATTTCCCAAATCCTGACGAAAAAACGGAACGACCAAAATCCTGCGCAAGACCCCTAGCGGGAAAGTCATATACCCGCCGTGTCCTCCGTAACTCTGAAATGGATGGTGCGAAGCGAGCAGGATGAACTTACCTTCGTTCGCTTTCCTCAGACTATCCATTTTCGCAACCACCTGATCTTTGGTATTACAACTGCAATTGCTCGCGCTGTCGATTTTGTCATATCGGTGAAGCCACCATTGGCTGTCGAATGCAATAATTGTCAGATTGTCACCAAGCTTGATCTCATATGGATCCGGACAACCATTGGCTGGCACCAATCTGAGATTGGGGTCGTTCTGATCCTTCAAAATTTACCCTGCGCTCTAATCTTTTTCAAACCATCCCGCTTCATCACGTCCCAGTCGTGATTTCCGGGGACAAAATAAATCGGCACATTCTGATCCTGCTCACGCATAGGCCCAAACTGCCCCCGCAAAATTTTCTGTGTACGAGCTGTATCAGGATCGCCCGGTAATGCCATCCCCGCGTGATAAATATTATCGCCCAGGAATAGCACCGTTGTCTTATTCGGAAGAATATTTTTCGCTGCTTCTTTTGCCGGTTGATATGTCGCGGTATCCATTATCTCCCCCGCATCGCCCAGAAAAATAATGCGTTGGACAATATCTTCATTTTGCGCATAAACCTGTTGCGACAGGAGAACTACGAAGAGAAGTATGAAGTTTTTCATGGAGTGTTTTTATAAATGGAAAGATATAATCAAGAACTGGTCAGCTTAATATAGAATAGCCGAAATCAAGTGATCGCTGCCCTCTTGCAGAAACAATTCATATGAATATAAGTGCCAAACAGAAAAAAATATGCCCCTGTCTAGGGCAGACAGGGGCATAATACTGAGAAATTTTGCTCAGTTCAATCTATTCCGACAACAACTTCGAGAGCAACAGCTGGCTTTCGTGGGCTTCATGTGAGTGACCCATTTGTCCCAGTTTTTGATTTACATCCTGTAGTGCTTTCTTGGCATCAGGCGTACCGATTGCCGAAACGCGTTGGATAGTATATGTCAATATTTTAGGAATTTTGGTTGTTTCAGCTATTTGCAGCGTACGCTTCATATCCAGAGGAGCCAGTGGTTCCAAGGCATACCAGTACATCAACGGAAGATTGTGGTCGCCTTTGTCTTCTTCATGCTGCAAAAGTGCAGATACGACATCCCAGGTTTTTGCCGGGTCGATTCTCAACATAGCAGAAGTGAGATATAAACGTACAAGAGCAGATTTATCCGTTTTAGCGAGGACTGCAAATTGTTTCAATTCTTCATCTGACAACACTTTGTCTTCAGTCATCAGTTGGATGGCCCAACTTCTTATATATTCGCTTTCGTTGGAAGTCAGTGCAAGCAATTCTTTGTCTGTCAATCCTTTAGTGACATGCAACGTCCACAGCGCACGCAACTTACGAGTCACGTCCGGATTATCGTTTAATATAGCTTTCAGTGCTTTTTGTACTTTTTTGCTGACACCTCTTTCCTGCAAAATCACACGCGCCTGACGGACATAAAACTCATTATGGTTCAGATGGTAATTAACCAATTCTATATCCGAAGCTTTTGTCAGATCTACTTTTACCCACTTGTCATTTTCGTTTGTGATTTTGAAAATACGGCCCAATGTTTTGTCGTGAACATCAGGATTTGGACTATGGCATTGGTTTTTGTCATACCAGTCAATCGCATATACCGAGCCAGCCGGATCATATTTCATATTCAGCCATTGAGACCACGAATCGTTCATCGCGAGGAAATCCGGACGGTGCGTTGCCTCGTAACCAGATCCAGCTCTTTCAAAATGGTCAATATTCAATCTTGCTCCGTTGATATTATTCATAAAAATCTCATTCCGGTATTCCTTCGGCCAACTGTCTCCACCAAGGTATATCATGGCTCCTGCGTGCGCATGGCCACCACCTTTCGCCGCAGAACGGAAATTACCAGCATGTGGTCCGCGTTCTCCAACCCAGTGTACGTGATCGGCGATGGTCTTGATGTCGTCATAGGTATACGGGTTAAAATGATTCCCGGCCTGACGCTGATATCTTGCTCCCTGAATCGTATTATACATATGCGGAATCACGCAAACGGTGATAAATGAGTGACCATAATCATTGAAATCGATTCCCCACGGATTACTTGATCCTTCGGCAAATACTTCAAATTTCTGGGTAGTCGGGTGAAAACGCCAAACTCCGGCATTGATCTTCGTACGCTGAGTGTCAGGAGCGCCCGGCTTTCCAACATTGGAGTGGGTAAAAACACCATGGGTACCATATAGCCAGCCATCGGGCCCCCATCTCAAATTGTTTAAAACCTCATGCGTATCGTGTGTACCCCATCCGTCCAACAGCTTTTGAACCGGACCTGCAGGTTTGTCCGTTTTTGGATCAACAGGGATATATAATAGATAAGGAGCTGCTCCAAGCCAAACCCCGCCCATACCTACTTCGATTCCACTTACCAGGCTCAGTCCTTCGATGAATACCTTGCGGCTATCCAGCACGCCGTCGCCATCGGTATCTTCCATAATCAGGATTCTGTCTTTGCCTTGTCCCTCAGGTGCAGGCGTAGGATAGGTATGACCTTCAACAACCCACAATCTGCCCTTAGGATCCAGCGTGAAACTGATGGGTTTAACAACATCTGGCTCCGAAGCGGCCAAGGTTACTTTAAATCCCTTCGGCGGAGTCATTGCTTTGGCGGCATCTTTTCCGGAAAGACCTGCATTTAATACAGGATCTAATGGCGGAAGTATAATGATATCACTTTGTTTCAACTCATTAGGGAAAACGGGGCGATTTGGATAAAGTAGAAAATCATCAAAATTGATATGCGCCCATTTATCGTTTGGTATATATGGAATTTGGGAAATTCCGGTTTCATTGTCGATCAGTCGAATGAATATATCTTTGTTTAGATACGCTTGAAGATCAACCACAACTGGCTGCAAAGTAGCTCTTCCTGAACCTGTTATATGAAAGAATACATTACCAGAAGCAGCATCCACCAGTTCAACACGGGTATCTGCAAGTGCCCCGCCCGATACCCTGAAAGCAGCAAAAGGGGCTGTCACTTTAAATGGCACGGATGTAAGTGTCCCGGTTAGTTTCGAATTTACCGTTCCGCCGCTGCTAATGAAATACTTTCCTTCAAACCCGATATGCATTTCCTTTTCATGAATCGGAGAAGGATCGTCTTTGACAATGCCTGCCTTAAAAGCTTCTCCCTCGGCTGTCCAGTCTTTGGTATTGCCCGATTCGAAATTCAGGTTCAGGGATTGGCCATCTTTTTCAGGTAGTTTTCCCGCTATCGTTATCTGATTAAGATCCCCTTCTACCACTTCGAAGCTACCTACCATCCCTGCCGCCCGGTGACCCGGAACGGAGCAGTAATAGGTATCATTTTCTCTGGCTACGAAAATGAGAGCGGTGCTGGATCCTTTCTCCAGGATCACTTTGCTTTTGAGACCTAGTTTTTCAAGTGAAATATCGTGGGTCATCAGCTCGCCGTTGGTGATTTTAATGCGTACACGTTCACCTTTGTGAGCTTTCAGCGTAGGATTTCGCGCGCCATCCGGACCGAAATAACCCAGCATGGTTGCTTCGAGCGAATATTCCCGGTCTATGCGTGTGGTGTCTTGTTGAAAACTCTTTCTGAAAGACTTCGCAGTGCCCGGACTGTAGCAAGCAACCACCACAGTTAAAGACAATAAAAAGAGTAAACGGTTCTTAATCATAAATTGAATTATAGAGTATAAGAATTGTCTTAAACAACATCCATTTAATAGGATTATTGTAAAAACAAAAAGGACAACAGATAGTAAAACATACTATTTGTTGTCCCCACTATTTTAATTTTGAATTTTTGAATGAGTAAATGAGCGAATAGGAAGCTCGGCTAAACCATTTTCGAATTAATGGCGGGTAAGCATTTACACCTCGGAGATTTGACTTAAGTTTTTAAAACCTGGCAAGTCGTTCCATTCGACAGGCCCTTAATCCTTTCTCCTTTCGTCCATTTTCCTTTCCTCCGTTTTTATTCATTTACAAAAACCTCCATTTCAGCCAAAAAAGTATGAATCGCCAAACCTTCCAGTGCCGTCAGTTTCACGTACTGATATTCAACTGCTGATGAAACGGGAAAACTTTGCGGTGTAATGGTCCCGGGCACGAAAGTATATTCGCCGAGACTAGTCCATGACTCGCCGTTGGCACTTCCTTCCAGCTTGAATTTGGTGAAGCCATTTTTATTGTTTTGACGAGCGGTCAAATCCACTGTTATCATTTTCATTGGTTTCTTCATATCCACCACGAACCAATGCGGGTAACCAGGATGCTCAGGATCATATTGGGTATGCCAGATCGTATTGAGATCGCCGTCCAACACAGCTGATGCCAATCCCGTATTTTCCGAGCCATCGCCCTGTTCACTCGAAACAGAGACAATGGACCAACCTGACCTGTCGGCTTTGGCTGCCAATGGAAAGTCTTCTTTCTCATCAGTACAGCCACTAAATGAGATTGTTATCGCAAACGCGATGAACATTTGAAATATATTCTTTTTCATTTTAATTAATGTTTGAATGATTGAGCCGGAGTCGCCACCGACGAATGAATAAACTTTCAATTAATCCTATTGCTTTAAATTTTGATCAGCCGGAAGCCGACTTCCTCCTCTTACGGCAAATTCGCAGTATCCACCGTCGGCTGATGCCCAGCAGCCGGTCGGTTAAACAGAGTTCCGGCATCCACATACTTTGAAAAAAAGCCGCAGTTTTGGAGATAAAACTTTCCGTTTTCCACGCCTCCCGCAAAATCCATTCTTTGTTTGTTTCTGCCAGTTGCATCAACTCCCATTTTGAAGCCCGTTACCTCTTTCCAGGTACCATTGGTATCCCTTACCCATTGATTTCCCCAGGTTCCTTTTCTTTCCAGGTATCCATATTCCGGAATAAAGTTTTCCAAAAATGAATGGATTCCTTTCAGATAGGTTTGGGTTAAGGGGCGTTTCCAGGTCGCCATGAATTGCCATTTGTCATGCTCGGGGCCACGAAACCATGCCGAATAAAGCGTATTTCCTTGTCCATCAGGTTTTCCCTGAGTCAAAAACTTGTAGGTGTTGCCAGCTTTCCAGTTGTACACAAAATAGCTTTGCCCACCTTCGCCTTCTCCCCCGAAGCGTTTTGTTACAACTCCCTGGCCGGATCTCACAGGAACGGTTGTTCCGCCTTCAGGATCCCAGACAGAGAACAATACCCAGCGCTCCGTTTCCGATTTAACCTGAACACCAAAATAACCATGGCTGAATCCATTACACATGAAAAAGGTACCAATCTGATCCTTGGTCTCGGGAACGATCAATTCATTATAGAAAAATTCGATATCACCCGCCGGAACGGTATAATTAACGTGAGTCGATGGCCCACGTCTTGACCAGTAAAAGTTTTCCGGATCGTTGGCGTATAGCACACCATTATTAGCAGCCATACCACCGATCTGAATATCAGACACTTCGGCAAATACAGATCCGGTTTTACTTATACCTTCGAGGTCGACTTTCACATACCCGTCTCCGGTCATATTAACTTTTCCTGCATAATATGTTTTGTATTCCGCTCCCGACAAAGTGAGATTAAAAGACGTCCCGTTTATGCTTATCTTAACTTTACTGGTTCCGGAAGCTGGTACTTTTGCCTTGAGAAAAACAGTCAACTCTCCTTTTTGAGCGAGCCGAAAATAGGTACTCGCAACTACACCGCTATTGTTCCAGTTTACTAATCCACTTTTGGTTATTTCCTCGGTATGCCCTGCAGGGGCTTTGGTAATAAATGCATTGCCTGCTAATGGAATACTCAGCTTCGGAATAGGATCAGGGATCACCTCCTCCTCTTTCTTCACATCAGTATCAGCAGAGCAGCCAGAACTCCATACTAGTGCACTCGAGAATATGGCCAGAATCAGAAATACTTTTTTCATTTAGCGTTTGGGTTTTAGCTGTTAGTTTTTAATGACCAGCTTTTAGCGATCAGCTGTTAGCGGATTTTTTCTCTGATATTCCCGATTTCGACGTCGATAGATTCCAGCCTTAAACTTGAATTTTTGCCGCCAAGTCGGCAATTGCAAACTAAATGCTAACAGCTAATTGCTAACAACTATCAAGGATTTTGCGTCAAATTACTGTTTTTGTCAATTTCAGCTTGCGGAATGAAAAATATCACTCTGGCGTCGTTGGCGGTCACAGTTTGGTTTACATTCGTCGTCGGCGTATTGTTTAGCGAGTGCGTTCCAGGATAGTTTCTGGTCAGCGCACGGTTGTTGCGGAACAGGTCATATGAACGATGTCCTTCAAAAGCCAACTCCATCCAACGTTCTTCCAAAACAATATCCAACGCTGTTTTTCCAGCCGGAAGCGACTCAGTATATAGCGCATCACCCGATAGTCCGGCCCTGGTTCTGATGATATTAACGTCTGCTATGGCATCGGCAACTTTTCCAAGTTTCGCATTAGCCTCGGCACGGTTCAGATACATTTCGGCCAGACGAAGGTATACCGGAGAGCTCAGGTTGATAATACTTTCCTGCAAATTGTATTTGTTGACGTAGTACATCGGCGTTTTTGGTGTCAGCTTAGCATTTAGTTGGAGCACGCCGTCCATGATATACGGTGTGATGAAACTCTTCCGTAGATCCGCCGGATGTAGTGCATATTGATCCACCAGTTTTTGTGAAGCATATATCTCACCCCAGCCACTAACACCTTGTCCTGCCGGATTTCCTGCCACATCGCCACTGAAATACATGGAACCGATTGCAGAGAAGTCTTCATTTTGAACCTTGGTATGACGAATACACATAATTGTTTCAGGATTCGTCTCAGGATCCATTTTAAAATATCCCTGGTAATTGGCTCCATCCAACAAGGAATACCTCCCCGAATCGATCACTAAATCAGCATACTTAACCGCATTCGCGTTGTCTTCTTTATACAGATAAACTCTTGATAAGAGTGCATAGGCAACCTCCTTAGAGGCAAATGAATTGCTTTTTTCTGCGGTCATCAGCTCGGCTGCTTTCAGCAAATCTGCAATTACAAAGTCATATACCTCTTTTACTGTGCTACGCGAGAGCCCGGTTGACTCAGCGTCGGAAAGTCCATCTTTTAAGATTGGCACACCCGGATTTTCTCCATTTCCCTGAGAATAAGGACGACCAAAAACCCGCACCAGATTATAATGCATCATAGCCCGCAGATAAAGATTTTCTCCTTTTAGCTGAGCCAAATCCTCGCCAGCATCGTCTGGCACGTAGGCAATGATCTTGTTAGCCGCTGCGATCACCTTATATGCTTGTCCCCAGAAATTAGTACAGTGCGTGGAAGTATTAATATGAGTATACCGATATGCCCGGGTTAAGTCGTCGGAAGAAGACTGACCCTGCGCGACTTCGTCACTTGGAAACTCTGTAAGAAAATGCACGCTTCTCACATAAGAAGGGTTTCTCAAAACCGCATATGTTCCGATTGTTGCGGTTTCTACGTCGCCCGCATTGGTCAACGCTGACGTTTCTTCAATTGCAGTGGAGGGAGCAAAAGTTTCTTCACAGGCCGATGCACCGAATATCAAAACGCCTGATAGTATATATTTTAAAAAATCGTTCGCTTTCATTATCTATCTTATTTAGAATGAAATATTTACACCGCACAGAAATTTCTTGCTGATCGGATATTTGAAACTCGAAACTCCTGAGCTAAGGTCCGTTTGCGTAAAAGAAACTTCAGGATCCGGGCCTGAGAACTTGGTGCCCGTCCAAAGGTTATCACCGCTCAGGAATACATTCAGGTTTGAAATTCCCTTCGTACCCAACCATGCTTTTGGAAGCGCGTAGCTGATTTTTACGTTTCTCAGACGGATATAGCTTCCGTTTTCTAGATATCGGGAAGACGATTGGTTTGAATCATGGTTTCCACCCACGATCGGCTTGGGATGCGTAGCGATATCACCCGGTTTTTCCCATCTGCTCCATCCGGGGGCAAGTACCATGGCATTGTAACTTTCATACAAACCGTCGTTGTCAAAATAGGCACGACTGTTATTATATATCTCATTGCCGTATACAAAATTGAAGAACGCACTCAACGTTATTCCTTTGTAAGAGAAAGCATTACTGATACCTCCGGTGAATTTAGGAGCGGCAGATGTTCCTGTGAACTGACGAGACTGAGCCGTTGCAACCGAACTATATGAGTTTGTGAGGACTTTGTATTTGGCTCCGTCTGCATCCATTACGATTTTTTCCCACAGTGGATCGCCATTTGCCGGATCTACACCCGCCCATATCGGCAAATTCCACTCGTCCATATTGTGCCCGACTGCGATCGGCTGACGAGCTCCTGAGTTGAAAACCTGTGCTCCGTCACTCAATTCCAATACTTTGTTGCGGTTGAAAGAAACGTTCAGGTTGGTTTCCCAGTTAAAAGCGCCTACGATATTTTTGGAAGTAACACTAAATTCCATCCCGCGGTTACGAACGGCACCGGCATTGACCCAGCGATAACTATATCCCGTGGTGGCCTGCAACGGCTGTTTGTATAAAAGCGCACTTGATTTCTTCTCATATGCGTCAACCGTCAGATCAATTCTGTTGTTGAAAAGTCCGATCTCTGCTCCCACGTTTGCTGTTTTGATCTTTTCCCATGACAAGTCAGGGTTGCCTTTCTGAGATGGAGCGGCCCCTGGAAATCCCGCGTAACTGGCGTCTTGTGAAATACTGTAAAGTCCCAATGCTGCATAATTTGATATACCGTCAGCATTACCCACCGTTCCATAACTGGCACGCAGTTTCAGGAAGCTGATGGTCTTCCATTGCTTCATGAAATTTTCGTTAGAAACAATCCAGGAACCACCTAGTTGATAGAAATTTCCAGCCGGATTGTTGCTACCAAATTTGGATGAATATTCGTGTACAAAGGATGCAATTGCGAAATAGCGATTGGCAAAGTTATAGTCAGCCTGCGCCAGGTATTTACTGAAACTATATTGATCGTTTCCGCCCGATGGGTTGTTGATAATATCCGTTGCTACCGACATTACGTCTCTCCCGGGAGGGAGGCCTTTGCCGGATATGGAGGCATTGTCATAATAGTTGCGTTCAGCCTCTCCCACAACCAGAACTGCAAGGTTGTGATCGCCAAAATTATTCTCGTAACGCAGTCTGTTTGAAGTTAGTATGCGGCTAGTGTAAGACAGGTCATTGTACAGCTCTCCTCCGTTTGCTCCACCTTGTTTTGTCCTTTTGTCATAGTAGCTTGCTCCTTTGTAGTCAAGAAACCGGACGCGATTATACGATGAAAAGGTGAGCTTGGAAGTAATTTCATAATCCAGATTAACATCCGTATTGATATTCAGACTTCTTGCTTTGGAATAGTTATAGGGTAGTGATTGCAAAAAGTTTTCACGGTCCCGGCCTTGCCAGTTTGGCTCAGTACGGCCATCTGTCGGATTCCCGTCAGCGTCATATGCTTTGTCAAAAGGCATATTCACATACGCGTCGTAAATGGTTCCGCTGTTTTCGTAGTTGTCCTGAGTGAATATTCCATTAAACAAAACACTCAGTTTCAGCTTCTTCGTTAAATTAGAAGTGATATTAGACCGGAAGTTGTAGCCGGTTTTATCATTTTCCAGAACTGTTCCCTGCTCTTTATAATAGTTACCCGAAACATAGAACTGCGTTTTCTCCGATCCGCCGGAAGTTGACAGGGTATAGCTGTTCACAACTCCTCTCCTGAAAGCCAGATCCCACCAGTTGGTGTTGGTATTCACGATCGATGGGTCCCGATCATAAAAGGTTTTCTGATAATCATATAGTTGCTGGGAGTTCATGAGTTTGAAATTCCCGGTCGTGGCTTCCGCAAAACCAAGGGTCGCGCTAAAATCGATTTTGGTTTTACCGGCTTTCCCCATTTTGGTGGTGATGATAATTACACCATTTGCCGCACGGGAACCATATAAGCCTGTTGCCGCCGCATCTTTAAGCACCGTAACCGACTCGATATCAGTCGGATTATACGAACCTCCGATATTTCCATCCACGATAATCAAAGGTGCTGTGCTGGCTGATATAGTACCTGCTCCACGGATCAGGATATTTGAACCACTTGTCGGGTCTCCGGAACTTGTTGAAACTACCACCCCCGGTGCCTTACCCTGTAGCAAGCTCGAAAGCTCATTGGAAGTCACATCTCTCAACTTTTCATTTGGAATTACCGCCACCGAACTCGAAAGGTATTTCGCTTTTTTGGAGCCATATCCCGTCACCACAATTTGTTCCAGCTGATTGACAGACGGCTGCAATGCAATATCAAATACGGCCTGATTGTTCGCCAAAACTTCCTGACTCTGATACCCAACAAAACTGAACACGAGAGTTGCAGAACTAATATCCGCATCGGATAAATTCAAACCAAAACTCCCTGCAGCGTCTGTCACCGTTCCCTGATTGGTACCTTTGACCATCACAGTCACGCCGGCCAACAGCTCCCCTTTTTCATCCTTAACAGTTCCTCTTATCTGCTTATCAACAGATGTGGAATTGTTTGCTTCATCCTTTAACGCTCCCTGATCGGCCTGTTGCTTTTTTAATATCACCTGCTGCCCGTCCACCTGATAACTAACTTCCAATGGCAAAAGCAGTTCGTCCAATACCTCTTCCAGCGACTTGTTTGTCACCTGAAGATTCACTTTGTGTTTGGCCGGAAATATAGATGGCGTGTAAGTGAAATGAACTTTACAGATCTTGTCAAGCTCTTTCAGCACGCTTTTAATCTCCTGATTCTTAACCTGAATAGAAACCTTTTGCTTTAAAAGTTCCTGTGCGCCGGCACTGCTCGCGAAGGATAAACCCGCAAACATAATAGCCAGTAAAAGTTGATAGAAAGAAATTCTCATTGCTTTAAGTAACAGCCGAGTACTTTGTCGACGTTTTTCCATACTTTTGAATTGGTTTGTTCTTTTCTGAATTGGACAAATTACTCCCGTGTCCTTTTTTGAAGGACTTACAAGTTCCGGGAAAAAACTGAAGTCAGTAGTGGGGCAAACACTGCTGGCTTTTTTTGTAATCGCGTGCTATTTCATGGGCAGGATTGTGATTATGGTTGAGTTTTAGGTTAGGCAGTAAATTTAGTTATTGATTACATCCATCCGTTGCATGGATCACGACTTTCTCACCCTCTATACTATACGTCCCTCCTAGTGCCGTGCAAATTGCATTGAGGCGCTGTTTTAAGCCCTCTTCTTTGAAAACAGTAGACAATGTGCAGGAAGAAAGCTTGCTCTCGTCATAGACAATCTCAATTCCATACTTCTTTTCCAGACTTTGAAATATCTCCGAAACCGGCCGTTCTTCAAATATCACTTCATCCTCATCTGGCAAGCTGGATAGTATTTCCAGATCAGTAATGATCTCCTTTTCGTTCTTTTTGGCTTTCGTACTAAACAGCACCTCCTCATTTGGCGTCAACACGACACTTCTTACAGAGTCGCCGTTAAACCCGGCGCCACGAAATTCCTTTTGAGCATAAACGGATACCCTTCCAGTCTTCACGGCAACCAATACATCGCCATCTTCATCAAGCGCCCGTACCCGAAAGCTGGTTCCTAAAACTTTTGTAACTGTCTGTCCTGCAAAAACAAGAAATGGTTTTTTAGGATTTTTTGTCACATCAAAAAAGGCATCTCCCGATAGGTATACCGCACGGTTTTTACCTGAAAAAGTCGCCGGATATATTAGCGCACTCTCTTTTTCAAGCATGACTACAGTACCATCGTTGAGCAAAACCGTTTGGGTTTTATTAGTTGTGTTAGTCTTAGTCAGCCATTCACTCTCTTCCTCACCTGAATAGATTTTAACAATTTCAGGAATTGCAGTTTGCTGCCTTTGCCAATACCAGATTCCGACACTTCCCAACAGTATAAGCGAAGCGGCGACACGCCAGATATATGCAGAAATTCTTCCCGTTCTGGCTTTTTCAGGCCGATCGTTGCTATCCCGTTGATCGTGGGCTCTGTTGATCAATTTCTGAAGATCAGCCTGAACCATTTGTTCATCGGTCGCCTCACCAAACTGTTCATCCAGCGCAAGTACCAAAAGTCTGGCCCTGGCTATTAGCTCAGTCCTCCCCTCCGCTTCGCGGCTCCAATTCTCCCAGAACACTGACGAGTCTTTGGTTGGATCGAGTATCCACCTGCGGAAAGCCCGATTTCCGGCTAATTCTTCAAACGTTATATGATCGTTATTACTCATCTCAATGCTTCCGGATAAAATTTATGTGCACGAACACACTTCATGTATGATTATCCTGATGTCATCAGTTTATCACCATTATTTTTCAAAAAAATTTTCTGTTATTTTAAAACTAACAAATTAACACTAACAAAACTTGAAAATAACAGGCGATCTACATAGCCAAAAAACCAAATTACAAAGTAATAAGAGCGATCTGAGTAGGTAGATAATTGGTTCAAAAATTCGGTATTGGTAACTTTGAAATCAAGAAGGCCCGATTTACAAAACGGAAAAGATGCTGGCTAGCAGCCAGAAAACGACTCCCCACTGGTCGCGGATCTCACGGAGGGTTTTGGAAAGAAGATTAGCCACACCGGGCTTGCCGATGTCCATAATTTCGGCAATCTCGTCATTGCCAAGACCTTGGTAATATCGCAGATAAACAATTTCGCGCTGGCGTTTGCTCAGCCCGGATATGATGCGGTTCAGATGCCTAAGTTCCTGAGTCTGATGTTCATCTTCGATCAGATGCGATTCAATAGTTCCCGAAGAGTCCTCCGGCTCAAACAGTAACTCCGAAGATTCGCCCAGGCGTTTCAGCCGAACGCTTTCCTTGAAAATTTTATTTCTTAACGACTTGAAGAGGTAGGACTTAACAACGGCGTCGTCGGCCAGAAAAACTTTTCGCTCCCATAACTGAAGGTATACATCCTGAATACAGTCCCGGACAAACTCCATATCGCGGGAAAATTTGCCGCCGTAGTTGAGAAGGCCACGGTAATGGATATCAGCCAAACGACCGAGTGCATCAGGGTCACCAGCTTTGAATTTCCCCCAAAGCTCCTCACTAATTTCCCGTCCAGCAGCTGGGTAAGTAATATCCATTCAATTAGTAAATCTCGTAGTTTGTCGACCACTAATTAACAAAGATATAATATACCAAGCAACTCGAAATCCCTGTTTGGTCCGAAAACGGTATGCTTAAAAACCACAAAAAACTGACAAAATTTGACAGTTTCAGATTTCACTCCCGCCTTCTTGACTGAGATTGGAATTAATTAAATATTGAATATGATATTTTGAGTTATCCTGCTGATACAGAGATGTATCAGCAGGACAAAAAGTCTATTTCAGCGCTGAAAACTTTTCCAGTCTATGTTTCTCGTTTTCAATTCTTTTCGCTTCCGGTAACAGGTATCCGAAGTTATGCAGATCCTTATCCGCGTTCGAGGCTACCCAGAGCAAAAACCTGGTTGCTTCTGTGTTAGTTGAATTTTTATCGATAGAGAAATGAATGTATTCAACAGGCACGTTATTCACTTTCTGTGATTCCAAAGTGGTCAGCACCTTATCCAGGTTATCAAAAATACGCTCGTCTTTCCCAACTTTTCCGTTACCATCCAAGTCAACCGGGATGATCGTCAGACCTTCTGCTGGTTTGCGGCTTGTTAAATCGAATGCAAGTGATGGAACTGTATATGAAATGGCAGTCTCGTCTTTCAACAATGCCTTGATCAAATGCTCGTCAGCTCCCGCAATTGCCTTTCCTTTGATCTGCTGTTGCTCGTAGCCAAAATATTTGGCGAAGGTTGCTGGAGCACCTGCCTTTTGCAAGCGTGTATATATGGTGAAAGGAGGAGCAATTGATTCTCCTTTTTCAGCGAAAACGTCATGGAAGAATATCTGTTTGTACAGCTTCTCATTTAATCCCTTTTCACCGAATTCTTTTGCAAATGCTGATTTTGAATTCGCAATAGGAAGTAATGCATATCTCCCAATTGATATATACTCACGACCTTCTTTCACAGACTTTTCGTGCTCGATGGCTTCAATCAGCAAGTCGTATTTTTCAGGATCGGTAACAGTCCGGGTTTCGATTATGACATCTACACCGGGATTAACAGCCCTATAATCTTTGATCCACTTATCAACCAACGGATATGCAAAACGAACTCCGGTTATTATAACTTTCGGATTTTCCTTTTGCGCCAAAGCGCTTGAAACCAATACGATAGCGAATGTGAGTGATGTTAAACCTTTAAAAACAGTTTTCATAATTTGAATATGATTTATGGGAGTAAAATGTTGTATGCCACGTGCGACAGCCGTCACGTTAGGATGAACCGAAATGTAAAAGGAAGAATGATCTGGTTGCTTTCAACAACCGCAACAACAATTAGATTGGTAATTGGAAAGATTGACCACCAAGAGTGCGGACATAGTCCGTAGCAAAGTTAAACGCATGTTTCTCATCGTTTGATAACGTTAGCTCTCAAATTTCTGCCTGACGGTGGTTGAAAAGCAGAAAGAAATAATTATAAATAAAACTCTATATCTGACTTACGGTCAGTTCATTATTTCTTAAAATACAGACAAATAAACCGTTCTGATACTCAATAGAAGGATTAAAACACCTACCGCAATCATCATCGGCTTTCTCTTAATCTTATTGACAACCATCGCACCCAGCGGGGCGGCAATAACGCCTCCTAAAATAAGCCCCATAACCACCTGCCAGTTGTTCACATGGGTAAAAAGAATGAAGGTTATACCACTTGCAAATGAAATCGCAAATTCCGCAGTATTGACAGTTCCAATGGTATATCTTGGGTCACGCCCTTGTCCAATCAAAGTTGAAGTAACAATTGGCCCCCATCCGCCGCCTCCCACGGAATCCATGAATCCGCCGAAAACAGCCAGTAATCCGAGCCTTTTGGTTTTAGTTTTTACATGCGTTCTTTTGAGAGCCTTCCTCAAAATGATAATACCCAGAATACCCATATATACAGCGACATATGGCTTAATCATATTCCCGTCTATGTGGTCGGACAGCAAATAAGCTCCCGTCACGGCTCCTGCTACACCTGGTATAATCAAATTACGAAGCAGTTTTTTATTGATATTCTTGAATTTGAAATGGGAAAAAGCGGAAGCCCCTGTCGTGAACATTTCGGCGATGTGTACGCTGGCACTACTGACAGCCGGCGAAACACCCAGTGAAATCAGAAACGAGTTAGAAGTGACACCATATGCCATTCCCAAAGCGCCATCCACTAGCTGAGCTCCCAACCCTACCAACAAATAGAAGAAGAAATCGTTAGTCAGATGGACATCATGAGTTTGTATCCAACTACTGACCGCGCCCGAGTAAGTCCAAAAAGCAAATGTTCCCAGCAAAATAAGCGGCAACACAAAAAAGTACCAATATTTTTGGGAGGTCAGTCGAAGGGCTATTACCTTTTCACGCATTTTCAAGGATACAATAGGTTTTTATTACTTGTGGCAAATGTATATAAATCTATTAAGTCTACAAAACTTATATACTAATAAAATATTTTTTTCATCTTCTGCTGGTGATCATGATCCATTTCGATCGAATGCCAGCCAGCTCCCGAAAACGTCTTGCATATTCAGATTTTTTACCCTTTGGATGCATCTTTGCAAACTCGTTCCAATTTGCACTTTACCATCGTATAGCAAAAAGTTGATCTTCGTCCGAAAATGTAAAAATCAAATCACGAATAGACGTAAAATTTTATTACCACGATCTATTTCCAAAGCGCATTCGAGGGCAAAATAAGACACATAATACCTCCCTGTGACCAGTCAATTTGATGGAATGGGAAAGCTTTCCAGTAAAATCTTAAAAGTAATATCACCAAAGATCAGGGCTTTTCTATTTGCTAGCGGCTTAATGCTGAACTAATGTACTTGATCAACGACGCGCTGATTTTCAAAATGTTACAAAATGACACATTCCAAATTAAACATTATCATTATGTTAAAAAACCAATTAAAAGTTTAAAATAATAAAATTTAATGTGTTTTTATTTGCCAAAGTACTTGTCAAAACCAATACCATTTGGTTGTCTGGCTACATCCAATTAGTTAGCCTTATTGCGTCTCGAAGTTTTATCACCTCCCCTTGTCTTCCTTCTGAAACCGTCCATACTTTTTCCAAAATAAGGGGAACCATTTTGATTCAAAATCCGTCCTTTATCCACGGCAATGCGAGTCAGGAATATTAAGGAATATAAATTTTCGAATATAACATTGTTTTAATTGAAAGATTTAAACAAACATTTAAAATCTTACGTTAAAATGATTGGAGAATTAAATTTTCTATTATTCTTTTGTAGCATCAATAATGATCAGCAACAGTGAAGTGTATTAACTTATCGAGTGAGGAGAAGCTTAAGGACGCGGCGAAATCTGTTTTTTTACAGAAAGGGTTCGCAGGTACCACAGCACGCGACATTTCAGATGCGGCAGGAATGAATATTGCCCTGACCAACTATTATTTCCGAAGCAAGGAAAAACTGTTTATTGAAATTTTTAAAGATCTCTTTAAACTGTATTTCAAGAATGTCGTGGAGATCATGAACAAGCCGATTACCTTCCGCGAGAAGATCACTGAGATGATTGAGGAGGATTATCGAATGTTGAAGGAAGAGCCAAACCTGGCCCTATTCATCATGAACGAGCTTCACCGCGACTGTGAAAATCTGCTTCCTGAACTATCCAGATTGAAAGAAATTTTAGGCCAAAAATTGCAGCAACAGATTAAGGAAGAGGTTGCTAAGGGTGCAATGAGGCATATCGAAGTACAACATGTGATGCCTATTATTATCGGTAGTATTCAGTTTGTTTTCCTGGGTAAAAGTATGACCATGAAAATTCATAATATGAGCGAAGAAGAGTATGATCGGTTCACCGAAAGCCATAAGAACCATGTGATCGGGATGGTGGACAACTACCTTTTTAACTCAGTACCACAATTGGATTAAAATCATATTAAAGACCGCTATTTGGTATACAGGAAGGGTTGAGAATAAATAATTTTACATTTTAGAAACCGCAACTCCTCGGTTAGCTAATTTCTACACCAATTAACATGATTAAAAGTAGACTTAAAAAACGTGTATCTGAATTTACCGAAGCTGCCCAGGCAAAGGCATCGGGCGCGTATCCATATTTCAGAGCAATTGAGTCGGCTCAGGATACAGAAGTAGTGATCGGCGGGAAACCGGTACTGATGTTTGGTTCCAATTCCTACCTGGGTTTAACTACCCATCCGTATGTGACCGAAGCAGCCCAGAAAGCCATTGAAAAATATGGAAGCGGATGTGCGGGTTCGCGTTTTCTAAATGGCACCCTTGATATTCACGAAGAACTGGAACGTCGGCTTGCCATATTTACCGGCAAAGAGGCGACAGCCCTTTTCAGCACCGGATACCAGGCGAACCTGGGAGCAATGTCTTGTCTTACAGGTAGAAACGATTATCTTATTTTAGACGAGCGCGACCATGCATCTATCATAGACGGAAGCAGATTGTCCTTTTCAAAGGTGATCAAGTATGCGCACAACAACATGGCCGATTTGCGAAAAAAGCTGAATCTTTTACCAGAAGACGCTTTGAAACTGATCGTGACGGACGGGATATTCAGCATGGAAGGCGATATCGTAAAGCTTCCGGAGTTAAGCGCAATTGCTGAAGACTTTGGTGCTTCAATCCTGGTTGACGACGCGCATAGTTTGGGAGTTATTGGGGAAAGAGGCTCAGGAACCGCTTCGCATTTCGGTCTGACGGACTCCACAGACTTGATTATGGGAACTTTTAGCAAGTCATTCGCTTCTTTGGGTGGATTTATCGCCAGCGACGCCGAAACGATTGAATATATCAAACACAGAGGCAGGTCATTGATTTTCAGTGCAAGCATGACGCCTGCAAGTGTGGGTAGCGCTTTGGCGGCTTTGGATATCATTGAATCGGAGCCACATCATATGGAGCGCCTTTGGGCCAATACCCGCTATGCGAAAGAATTGCTTTTGTTAAACGGTTTCGACCTGGGTGCTACCGAAAGCCCGATTTTGCCTATATATATCAGAGACAACGAAAAAACATTCCTGATTACCAAACAGTTATTGGAAAATGGAGTTTTTGTGAATCCAGTCGTTTCTCCGGCCGTTCCAGCTGACGAAACATTGATCCGCTTCTCATTGATGGCGACTCACACATTTAGTCAAATTGAAGAAGCAGTTGATAAAATGTCCAAAATATACCGCGAGGTATGTCCCGAAGCAATGAAACAAAAACTATGACCAAAATTGTAGCGATATCACCGGGTAAGGAACTGGGTAAGTTTATTGATTTCCCTCATGACCTTTATCAGCACGATCCAAATTACGTTCCAGAACTTTTCATTGCCCAACGTGATCTGCTCACGCCAGGCAAGCATCCGTTTTACGAACACTCGAAAGTTCAACTATTTCTGGCGTATAATGAAAATCGTGTTACCGGATCGCGCGTCTGCGGACGTATTGCCGCAATTTTGAACAACAATCATAATCAGTTCAACGGGACAAACGACGGTTTCTTCGGCTTTTTTGATTGCATTGA
Source organism: Dyadobacter sp. HNCC25DJ184 (assembly GCF_056895215.1). Lineage (NCBI taxonomy): Bacteria > Pseudomonadati > Bacteroidota > Cytophagia > Cytophagales > Spirosomataceae > Dyadobacter > Dyadobacter sp. HNCC25DJ184. The sequence goes on from NZ_JBXHAQ010000002.1 coordinate 358,482, forward strand.
CGACGCTCAAACGGCCACACTTTTGCTGGACGAAGCAAAAAAATGGTTAAAAGAACAGGGCGTCAACAATATGATCGGACCGGTGAACCTGTCAACAAACGACACCTGCGGTCTTTTGATCGACGGTTTCGACAGACCTCCGATGGCGATGATGACGTACAATGCTCCATATTACGAGCAACTTCTGAATGGCTACGGATTGAAAAAGAAAACGGATCTTCTTGCATATGAGCTGGAAGTGAGCGAGTCTAACGATCGATCAATCAGGTTGTTAGAAACGTTAAAAGCGCGATTGGCCAAAAACGGAATAACAATCCGTCAGGCGAATATGAAGGATTTTGACAACGAAGCGAGAAAAATAAAAGACGTTTACAATGCAGCCTGGGATAAAAACCTGGGGTTTGTACCGGCAACGGATGCAGAGTTTACCTATCTGGCCAAAGATCTGAAAATGATCGTCGATCCAAGGTACTGTCTTGTGGCTGAAAAAGGCGATAAGTTTGTTGGATTCGGGCTGGGAATACCTGATATCAACCAGGTTTTGATCAAAATTAAGAGAGGAAGACTATTGCCGACCGGCATATTCAAACTGCTCTTTTTGAAAAATAAAATTACGAGAATCAGGGTATTGACGCTGGGGGTTGTGGAAGAATACCGGAAAATGGGAATTGAGGCCTGTTTGTACGGAAGCATTATCCAGAATACCTACGGTACAAAAGTCACAGGTGGCGAATGTTCATGGATGTTGGAGGAAAATTACCTCATGAATCATGCCATCGAGCAGCTCAACGGAAAGCTTTACAAAAGATATCGATTGTTCGAAAAAGAGATATGAAAGAAAGAGTCCTCATAACGGGTGCAAGTGGTTTCATCGGCCATCATTTGGTGCAAAAAGCATTAAAAGACGGATATGAAGTTCACGCCGCGGTGAGGTCCTCGAGTAACGTTTCTTCGCTCCAATCGTTAGGGCAAAGCACTGGATCACTGGCATTTGTATATCCAGACTATGAATCAAAAGAAAGTCTGATAGAAATTCTAGCGGCGGGACAGTATAACTATATCATCCACGCAGCAGGTGCGACTAGAGCAAAAAACGATCAGGCGTATAATCATATCAATGCGGATTATTCCTTGTCGCTTGCTGAAGCGGCTTTGGAATCGGGCATACCTCTGAAAAGATTTGTTTTTCTAAGCAGTCTGGCTGCGATTGGTCCGGTTTCCTACGACGCGAGCAGTCCGATCGATGAGCATACGAAAGCAGCTCCGATTACTTCTTATGGCAAGAGTAAGTTGTTGGCAGAGCGGTATCTGGATGCGCTGAAAAGCCTTCCGCTGACGATAATCAGACCGACTGCTGTGTTTGGTCCGAGAGAAAAAGATATCCTTATCGTTTTCAAAACTTTGGCAAAGGGATTCGATCCTTATATCGGAAATGATCCTCAGCGGCTTAGTTTCGTATATGTAGATGATCTGGTGACGGCAACAATTTCGGCTATGAAAGAAATTTCATCGACACATACAGCCTATAATATATCTGATGGTCAGGAATATAACCGTTATGCTTTGTCAGATTTGTTTAAAGAAATAAAAGGCAAGCAGCCTGTCCGGTTTCATTTGCCACTGTATGTCATAAAGCTGACTGCCGTTTGTCTGGAAGCATTTTCAAAATTTTCAAAACATACTCCTGTCCTCAATCAGGAAAAAATAAAAGAGTTGACTGCTGCAAACTGGTATTGCAGCATTGACGCTGCGCAGAGCCATTTGAAATATGTTCCTCAATACAATTTGAAAAAGGGGCTCGCGGAAACATTAAGCTGGTATTCGGCTAATCACTGGATCTAGGTGGCTTTCCGCACTCAGCTATCGACAAAATAAATCTAACTAGTTGACTATAAGTATATTATAGGCAATTCGGGTTCCGTTTTAGAACTCAACAAAGAAAAATTAACTGACTGGATTTGGCGCGGGGTATATTCCCGGCGCTGAGATAGCCGTGAAAATTAGGTCCCCCTATCGCAACTCATGTTTAAAATTATACACATAAAAGTTTTCCTGATTTTCAGTATTTCGTTACTGGGATTCGGAACTCTGCTGGCCCAAAATACAACTGTAAAAGGTGTTATTTCAGATGCTAAAACTGGCGAAACGCTTCCGTTTGTGAGCATTATTATTCCTGGTACTACCATGGGAACTTCTTCTGATCAGGAGGGGAATTATGCGATTCAGCTGAAGCCTGAACACACTACGATTCGCTTTACGTATGTTGGATATGAATCGATCGACAAAAAGGTAACGGCGGGTATCAGTCAGACGGTCAATATCAAGATGTCTGTCGATGCTTCGATGTTGAAAGAAATCACAGTTAAGGGAAAAGCGAAATATCGTAACCGCGACAACCCAGCTGTTCAGCTCATCCGTCAGGTGATTGCCAATAAGGACAAAAACCAGATGGGAAACTACAATCAGGTTGAGTACGAGCAATATGAAAAGATTTCATTTGCACTGAGCAATCTTTCTGATAAATTCACGGATCGCCGGATATTCCGGAATTATCAGTTTTTGTTTCAAAATCAGGACTCTACTGCGGCCGGTGGCAAGCATATGTTGCCTGCGTACATGCAGGAAAAACTTTCTCAGGTTTACTTCAGAAAGGATCCATACACCAAGAAACAGTGGGTTAAGGCTAATCGTCGTGCGGAATTTGATTCGAAATTCGTAGATAACGATGGTCTGAGCAGTTATTTCAATCGTTTATATGAAGATATTAATATCTATAAAAATGATATTTCAATTGCTACCAACCTCCTGCTGAGCCCGATAGCAAACTCCTCTCCCACTTTCTACAAATTTTTTATCCGTGACACAGTCAAAACTCAAGAGCCGTGGCTGATTGAACTCGGCTTTGTGCCAAGAAACAAAACGGATATGCTTTTTGAAGGAAAATTGTTTATTACCCTTGACGGAAACTATGCAGTTCAGAATGCATATCTAACTGTCAATAAGGAGATTAACATGAACTTCATGCGCGATCTTGAAGCGATGCTTGAATACGAAAAAAGCGCAGACGGGCGATATCATCCCTCGAAGACCGCTTTGAGTATGGAGTTTGCCATGGGAGAAAAAGGAGCGGGATTGTTTGGTAAACGGGTTGTGAACTTTAAAAACTACGAAACCAATATCTCGCGTCCCGACAGCCTTTACGCCGGACCAGCAGAGCAAATCGCCTATAATCCGCAGGAAAATAAAGGTGAAAGCTACTGGCAAGAGGTTAGGCATATGCCGCTGGATCGTATTGAAAAAGATGTTTACAGAAATGTGGATACGCTTCAAACCATCCCTTCTTTTAGAAGAGCACTTGACGTAAGCACTTTGTTTTTAGCAGGTTATAAATCATTTGGAATCGTGGAGGTGGGTCCGGTGAATACCTTTTATAGCTTCAACCCTATTGAAGGATTTCGGTTGCGGTTTGGCGGACGGACTACCACGGATCTCAGCAAGCGCGTGTATTTTGAAACTTATGCCGCCTATGGATTTAAAGACATGAAATGGAAGTACTTCCTGAGCGGCACCTACTCGTTTAACAACAAATCGGTATATCATTTTCCGTTGCATTACATACGGGCGAGCTACCAGAACGATACCAAAATTCCGGGGCAAGATCTTCAGTTTGTACAGGAAGATAACTTTTTACTGTCGTTCAAAAGAGGAGAAAACAATAGATGGCTTTACAACCAGACCTATAAGGTTGAATATGTCAGAGAGTTCCAGAACAGATTTTCATATAAAATCGGATTTACGCAATGGACTCAGCACCCGGCAGGTATATTGGAATATCGACCGGTATATCCATCGACCGATGGAGAGTTGATCACCGCATTAACCACCACAGAGGCGAATCTTGAACTTCGTTGGGCGCCGAACGAGCAGTATTATCAAGGGAAATTATATCGAACACCGATAGTCAACAAATTCCCGATTTTTACACTGCGTTACAGCCAGGGTATAAAAGGTTTGTTCAACGGCGAGAATAACTACCAGAATGTCAGCGCCAATATTGCCAAACGGTTTTATTTCTCGCAGTTTGGTTTTGCGGACGTTACAACGGAGGCAGGGTATATTTTTGGAAAGAATATTCCTTTCCCATTGTTGACAATTCATCACGCGAACCAGACCTACGCATATCAGCTCAATTCCTATAACCTCATGAATTTCCTCGAATTTGCGAGCGATCATTATGCGAGTATCGACGTTCAATATTATCTCAATGGCTTCCTTTTCAATAAGATTCCATTGTTGAAAAAACTGAAGCTTCGGGAAGTAGTTAGTTTCAAAGGTTTGGCAGGCGGTCTTCGCGACAATAATAATCCGAATAAAGGAGCTGATGTATATCAAGTACCTGTGGATGAAAATGGTATCCCGATTACATATACCCTTTCGAAGCAGCCATATATGGAGGCGAGCGTTGGTGTTGCGAACATATTTAAATTCCTGAGAGTGGATCTTGTGAAAAGATTAACCTATCTCAATAATCCGAACGTTTCAGAATGGGGCGTACGTGCAAGACTCCGATTTGATTTTTAATCAGCAAAAAACTGAAAACCAACAACGATGAATTACGCAATTATAGCAGCAGGAGAAGGATCACGCCTGGCAAAGGAAGGTTTCGCACTGCCCAAGCCTATGGTTACCCTCAACGGCGAAATGATGATCGAACGGTTGATTAACGTTTTTGTTAAAGGTGAACCAAGCAGCATCCATATTATCATCAATGAGGAATCGGCCCCACTCCAAAATCACTTGGAAAATGCTGGTTATGAAGCATCTATTCAAATTGTAAAAAAGTCAACACCGAGTTCTCTTCATAGTTTTTACGAATTACTTAAGGCCGGTGAATTGGACGAGGTTTGTTTAACGACGACTGATACAGTTTTTAAAGAAGCGGAATTTCATTCTTTTATAAATGCATTTCGTCAAAACCGGGAATTGGACGGCTTGATGGCCGTTACAACTTTTGTGGACGACGAAAGTCCGTTGTATGTAGCTGTAAATGAAGATCTTAATATTACAGATTTCACGGATTCAAATTCGACTAATACCCCCTATATATCCGGCGGGATTTACTGTCTGCGCGGGAAAGCCGTGGGAACAGTTTTTGAAGCAATAGAAGCCGGAACAAGCCGAATGAGAAATTTTCAACGTCAACTATTGGCAAATAACCTCCACCTGAAAGCATATCCTTTCTCAAAAATAGTGGATGTGGATCACGTTGCAGATATCGAAACGGCGGAATTGTTCTTAAGGGAAGAGGCTGATTTTGTTTCAACGCAGAGTTGAAGGAGTTTTTTCCGCGTCACTCAGCGCCCTACTCCCCCGACTCAGCGTTTAATAACTAGAATTAAGACACCAAATGGAAGATTTAAACATATTAGGAATACACCGGAATAAGAAATTCTCCCCGAACCATATCGGGAATGATGATGCAATTTTTTCATTGACCATGCAGGCACTTCAAAAGAAAGGTGGTACCGTGCGGATAATCAGCGAGGATAACTTCCTGGCTACCAAAGAAATACCTGAGCAATTAATTTTTACAATGGCTCGCCAAAAAAATACCGTCAACAAACTTAAATCATTGGCGGAGTCTGGGGTGGCAATTGTCAACTCGGGAGAGGGAATCGAGAACTGCTACCGTGCCAATTTAACGAATATTTTGGTTGACAATCATATCCCCTACCCGAAAAGCTATATCATTCCGACGAGCTATCGGGGTGATGAAGTGTTTGAAAATTTGCCTGGAAAGGGTTTTTGGATAAAAAGAGGTGATTTTCACGCGATCCACAAGGAGGATGTGACTTTCGCATATACCATGCAGGAGGCAAAGGAAATTTTGCGTGAATACGAACTGAGGGATATTCCTGACGCGGTAATATCGGAACATTTAGTTGGCGATCTTGTCAAATTTTATGGGGTATCAAATACCGATTTTTTCCATTGGTTTTACCCTTATGATAATAATCACCATAAATATGCGGCTTACGAAGAGATCAACGGAAAGTCTGAGTATCATGCTTTTGACCTTTCAGAGCTAAAAGCAGTGGCAGCATCCGCAGCGGAAGTACTGGGGGTGGATATTTATGGCGGCGACGCAATTATCGGAAAAGACGGCAGTTTTCATATCATCGACCTGAACGACTGGCCAAGTTTTGCACCATGTCGCGATGCAGCTGCGGGGCATATCGCAGAAAGAATTTTTCAGAAATTTATGAAACTGGCCTGATGAGCGAATCAACCGAAAACATATTGGAACCAAATCAAGCCGCCCCATCGGCATTTGAAAGTTCGTTAAAATCGAACGACACGGAAGAAAAAATTGACATCTGGTTTTACAGACCAATAGGATATCAGATCGCACTTTTTTGTGCAAAAATCGGCATGACACCGAACACGGTGACGATCATCAGTATATTTTTCGGAGTTGCTGCCGGAATCCTGTTTTACACCGCCGATCTATGGATCAACGTTATCGGAATGTTATCATTGATATTTGCCAACTCACTGGACAGCGCGGATGGACAACTTGCAAGACTGACCAACAATAAAAGTCGTTTGGGCAGAATTCTTGATGGAGCCGCTGGTGATTTTTGGTTTGCATCGATCCATATCGCCATTTGTTTACGCAGTATGAACGAAGGCTGGACTGCATGGATATGGGTTCCTGGCGTTGTGGCAGGTATATCCCACGTATTCCAATCGGCCATGGCGGATTACTATCGCAATGTCCATTTGTTTTTTATCAAGGGAACTTCGGGCAGCGAGCTGGATAATAGCCGCGACCTTCAGAGAGAATATGATGAGTTAAGCTGGTCTAAAAACTTTGGGATCAAATTGATCAGCCGTTCATACCTGAACTATACCAAGTTACAGGAAAACATATCGCCGAAGCTTCAGCGACTTTTGGCCATTATTCGCAAGACTTTTCCTGCTGGTTTGCCACAGAATCTAATCGTCGATTTTCGTGCGCAAAATAAACCTTTAATGAAATACACGAATATAGTCCAGTTCAACACAAGAGTAATATTTCTGTTTCTGTGGTTGTTTATCGGGCAGCCGTGGATCTACTTTTTCTTCGACATTTTTATACTGAATCCAATCCTGATTTATATGTGCGTCCGTCAGGAAAAAGTGAGCAAATACTTTTCAGAACAAATTTCCAAAGGCGAATATGGGGTCTAAGGTATATAAAGCAATATTTCTGCTGATCGGCATTTTCACGCTGGGCTATATGGTTTATGGCCTTGGATTGGAAGAAATATGGCGAAACATACAAAAAACCGGAATCTGGTTTGTGCCCGTGATCGGTAGCTGGCTGCTGATATACGTTCTTAATGCCTACGCATTTAATGCGATTATCGAGGAGCCTGCGTTGCCTGAAACAAGATTACCGTTTTGGCATGTGCTGAAACTGACGATCACCGGCTATGCGATCAACTATATCACTCCCTTTGTCGCACTGGGGGGTGAACCCTATCGCGTTATGGAATTGAAACCCAGAATGGGCATGAACAAGGCGGCATCTTCTGTACTCTTGTATAGTCTGATGCATATGTTTTCGCATGTAATGTTCTGGCTGGCGTCGATCGGGTTGATATTGGCAGTTGTTCCATTAACCGGCCCGATATTGGCGGGTTGCGCTTTTATGCTCGTAATCAGTCTGTTACTTGGATTTTGGTTTATCAAAGTATATCAAAAAGGTTTCACTGTGAGCACGATTCGCTTGTTTGGACAACTTCCTTTTGCAGGTAAAAAGATCGCAGCATTCGGCGAATCAAACAGAGAAAATCTGCTGGAAATCGACAACCAGATCCGTATTCTTTATACAGATAGGAAGCCGAGATTTTATACTTCGCTGGTTTATGAGTTTGTAGGAAGAGTAGTCGGTTGCCTGGAAATTTACTTCACAGCCCTGGCAATAGGATTGAATATGTCATTGACTGAGGCGTTGGTCATCAGTTCGGCTTCATCATTATTCGCCAATCTGATATTCTTTTTCCCAATGCAGTTAGGCACCAGAGAAGGTGGGCTCGCGATGTCACTCTCGCTCGTTGGGCTTCCTTCGGCAAGTGGAATATTTATTGGCGTTGTGATGCGGATTCGTGAGATATTCTGGATTCTGGTTGGTCTGGCGTTCATGAACAGAAGCAATCCAAAAATTGAAAATAAACTAGAAGAGTTGAAGGTCGAAACGCAGAGTTCGGGGTATTAGCAAGCAGAGTTGCGCAGGGGTATTGGTTCATTCACGAGCCAACTGATGAAGTTAAATAAAAAACAATGATTAACGGAGTACTATTAGATTACGGCGGCACAATCGATACCAATGGCTTACACTGGGGTGCAGTTCTTTGGGAGAGTTATCAAAAAGCCAATATCCAGATCGAAAAGGAGCTTTTTTCAAAAGCATATTCATTTGGAGAACGCTCGTTGGCGATCAACCCGATCATTAAACCCGAGCATTCTTTTTATGATACACTCTATCTGAAAGTTGAGCAGCAATTTGCATTTTTAAAAGAAAACGGCACCGAACTGGCTCCCGAATTGGCTACTACGATCGCGGAAAGCTGTAATGAATTTGCTCGTAAAACCGTGTTGGATGCGAAGCCAGTCTTAGAACAACTCTCTGAAAAGTATCCATTGGTGTTAGTATCTAATTTTTATGGAAACATTCACCGGGTTTTGGAAATTTTTGGGATACAAAATCTGTTCGAAAAGATAATAGAATCAGCGGTCGTAGGAGTACGCAAGCCAGATCCAGCGATCTATCAATTAGGGGCAGAAAGTATTAGGTTGTCTCCAAAAGAATGTGTGGTAGTTGGTGATTCTTTTTCAAAGGATATCATACCCGCCAAGAAACTGGGAAGCAAAGCCATATGGCTTAACGTAACGGGCTGGGAAGACAAACCTACTATCAATAAGGAATATGAGGCAGACTTTGAAATCACAGATTTTTCGTCTTTGCCCCAAACAATAAATAAGTTGAATCAGTAATCTCATTTGATATTAGCTGTGTGCTAATCATCGAATTAAATCTAAAAAATATGTACGATATCTGCACCATAGGACATATCACACTTGATAAGGTGGTCACGCCGCAGTCTGTCAAATATATGCCCGGTGGCACTTCATTTTATTTTTCCAAGGCACTTCAAAATTTTGATGTTAAATATACCCTTGTAACTGCATTAGGCAGCGAGGAGCAATATATAGTCGACGGATTGCGAAACAATGGCATTGAAGTTCGCTCACTTGAAAGTGATTTTACAGTTCATTTTGAAAATATTTATAGCCAGAATCAGGATCATCGTGACCAGAACGTTTTGCATACGGCAGCACCGTTTGACATCCCGCAGATGCCTGATATCAAGTCAACTATATTTCATTTAGGGCCCTTACTTTCGGACGACATTACTGTTGGTCTGCTAAAATCACTGGCTGAACGAGGAGAAGTTTCACTGGATATTCAGGGATACTTGCGTTACGTGGAAAACAAAAAAGTGTTCTATACCGACTGGGCCGACAAGAAAGAGGCATTACCATATATCTCATACCTGAAGGCAAACGAATTCGAAATGGAGGCGGTTACTGGCACGTCCAACGTTCAAGAAGGTGCGCGATACCTGGCCGAAATGGGAGTGAAAGAGGTGATTATCACGCTGGGCAGCAAGGGCTCGATCATATTTGCCGATGGCGTTTTTCACGAAATACCAGCTTATCAGCCTCAGCAAGTGGTAGATGCAACGGGTTGCGGGGATACATATATGGCAGGATATCTCTACCAGAAATCCAAAGGTGCTTCGATTGAAGAAGCCGGCAAATATGGGGCCGCTATGGCCACGTTGAAAATACAGGGATCCGGACCATTTGACGGAACGCCTGAAACCGTAAATGAATTGATTAACACCGGAGTCTGGACAAAAACAGAGCTGGCTTCCGTCCTTGAAAAATAACACGCATTAAGTATCATGAAGTACCTGATTACCATATTATTAGCCATACCACTTCTTCTTTCTTTCAAGCGTATTGATACTGTTAAAAAGGACGAGGTTAATCACCTTGCCAATCCGGATACTTTCCCGGTACCGACAGTGCCTAAATTGCTTTTCTATATTCAGCGTGACCCGAATACAAATACCATTGTATATGAATTGAATGCCGATAAGGATGGAAAAATTAGTGTCGATGCGCCTGTGAACACCTATTGGATCCGTTATCCGGAAGGTGGCGTAAAGAAGAACCTGAACTATCTGCAGCGCAAGTTCGCATACGGTATTAATTCAAAGCCTCTGGGCAATGGCAACTTTGAATTACGTTCAGTGGCGTATAACAAATTGCCACTTTATTTGAAGCCAGATCCCAAAAATCAATACCATGTTTATGCCGATATAAACAACAAAAAGTGTATGCTTAGTCGCGTATTTATTCGAATCGACGGCGGTACTTTCTGGTCTCCGAATGTACTTTATATTGAATTAAAAGGCATCGATATTGCCAGCGGAAAAACCATTATTCAACGGATAATACCATCTTGAAATGGCCAAGAATTTTGTCTCCAACTCCCGTGAATCGTCGAGAATGTTCAAAAGTAACTTTCTCGAATCACTTTCGAAGGTGCATTACACAGTGCCCTTGATTATTTTTGTACCTGTCATTTTATACTTTTCCTGGAAAGCGTTAACCTCGCCAGACATTTCTATATTAGAATATGTTGCCTACCTCGCCGGAGGACTTTTTATCTGGACATTGACCGAATATGTAATGCACCGGTTTGTCTTCCACTTTAATCCGCGCGGTAAATTCATGGAGAGGATACACTTCATTTTCCACGGGGTGCACCACGATTATCCGAATGACGCCAAAAGGCTGGTGATGCCGCCTTCCGTTAGTATCCCACTGGCAACAGGTTTCTATTTTCTATTTTCTGTATTCCTTGGAGCGTTCGAATTGGCGGCTTTCTTCTCAGGTTTTATAGCAGGTTATCTGTTTTATGACCTGACACACTATGCGCTGCACCACGCGAACTTCAAAAGCGCATTCTGGAAAAAACTCAAAAAACACCATATGACCCACCACTATTCTGACGCAGACAGAGGCTACGGCGTAAGCTCGGATTTTTGGGACAAGATCTTCCGGTCGGATTATAGGTGATTTAAACGCAGAGTTATTGGAGTGTTTCGCAGACAAAAACTCAGCGAAACTTCGTGTATTACTCCCTTTACTCTGCGTTTAATCATAAAAAAAACCGAGCCGGTTTGGAAGCCGGCTCGGATCAATTGGCAAAATATACCAGATTAAAAGATGTAATTAGTTGCCAGCCTTAACCTGTTCCATAAAATCAGGCGAAGGTTTAAAGTGCGGCACTGGCTGAGCAGGGACCGTGATTGTCGACTTAAGGGAGATATTTCTCGCCTTCTTTTCGGCTCTGATTCTGACAATAAAACTGCCAAAACCCCGAATATAAATATTCTCGCCTTCGCTGAGAGAACCTTTTACTGTAATAAAAAACTCTTCCAACACCCTTTCTACGTCCTCCTTGAGAATCCCCGTTGCTGCGGAAATTTTCGCGATTGTCTCTGCTTTTGTCATTTCAAACGGATTAAAAAATTAAAGCTATTTAACAAAAATATCATGTTTATACCAAAAATGAAACTGATGTAAGCACTACACAATGAATTATTATTCAAAGTGTTACAAGGTGCATTAAATATTTGAAAAAAAATCCTGTATAGAAAAAAAACAATAAAATTTTCTATCAATGTCACGGTATTAAAGATATTGTCTTTGATCAATCCAAGTAGCATGAGATCTTTCATCTTCTGTCGATCAGAGTCCCACTTGCCCGAATTGGCTATTATTTCATTAATTTCGCGAGCAAACATAAAGTTTGAACTACGATGCCAGAAATTGCTCCCTCGATATTAGCCGCTGACTTTGCCAACTTGCAGCGCGACGTAGAATTGCTCAATAGAAGTGAGGCCGACTACATTCATGTGGATATTATGGACGGCATGTTTGTGCCAAATATTTCGTTTGGACTACCGGTTTGCGAGGCGATCAACCGGTATGCGACCAAGCCTTTGGACGTGCATTTGATGATCGAGCAGCCAGACCGTTATCTTGAAGCCTTTAAAAATGCCGGAGCTTCGATACTTACCGTTCATTATGAAGCTTGCACCCATTTGCATAGTACAATACAGCATATCAAGGAGTTAGGTGCACTTCCTGGCGTAGCTTTGAACCCTCATACACCTGTTGAACTGTTGACAGATATTCTGGCTGACCTTTCATTGGTGTTGATTATGTCGGTAAATCCCGGATTTGGAGGGCAAAAGTTTATCGAAAATACCTATCAGAAAATTGCCAGACTCGAGCATATACGAAGGGAAAACGGCTACAATTTCAAAATTGAGGTCGATGGTGGCGTGAATTTAAGTAATTCAGGAAAGTTGGCTAATAGTGGAGCGGATATTCTGGTTGCCGGGAGTTTCGTGTTCAATTCTTCGGATCCCCTTAAGACGATCAGCGCTTTAAAAAATAGTTAATCCCTATGGCCGTCAAAGGAATTGTCCAATATATTCTGATCCTGTTAGGCTCTATTTCAATCACTTATGCAGAAAACAGCATCCCCCATGCCTTTCCTCTAAGGGTTAGCCTTGATGGGAGACATATTGAGGACGCAAACGGTGAGCCATATCTCATGGTGGCCGACGTGGCATGGCAATTGCTCCGCAGAACGAGTTACGAGGAGGCCCTTCAATATTTAGATATCCGCAAATCGCAGTCTTTTAATACCGTTCTGATTCAGGTTCTACCCGGACTTCCAAATCAACGTAATTACTATAAGGTGTCGCCGTTCACTAATGGAGACGCGAAAGTTGCCGACAAACGTTACTTCGATCACCTCCAGAAGATCATAAAAGCAGCCGAAGTTCGTGGACTGGCTGTGGGACTTGTGGTGGTGGGGAAAAACTGGAATACCGTATTTGAAACTCAGGGGATAGACGCGGCGAAAGCTTATGGAATGTATCTGGCAGCGCGTTTCGCAAAAGCCAAGAACATAGTCTGGATTATTCCAGATGAACAATCAACTGGAAATCAAGAGATAAAGGCCATTTCTAAAACTATTAAAGATGAAAATTCCGGAAATATCGTCGCGTCCTTGTCAACCTGCAGTGCGTTAATATCACCTCAGTCTACTGATATCAAGGTGGATATGAAATTTGTAATTCCTGATTCGACCGTCACCGTTTCAGAATATGCCGCGTTGGCAGCTTCTCAGAAAGAAATGACTGAAGGCCAGGCGCAGCCGTTTTTAATTTCCAATTCTGAATTTCCGAAAACCATTGCAGATCAATCGACGCTGATCCGCAACCAGGCATATGAGTCTATCATGAGCGCCGCGGCTGGGTTTTGTCATCAGAGTACGATCAAAAATTTCAATCCAACATGGAAGGTCAACATTCGTCAGGATGGCGCAGACTATATACAGAATTTCGTCAAGATCATGGAGCGACTTCCGTGGGTATTTATGAAGCCTGAGCATGATTCCAAGCTATTACCGGATTCCACCGAAAATGCCGAGATCGGAGTATTCAAACTCTCAAATGGCAGGATGGCCATGCTCTATCTACCTCAGTCAAAGCCGATTCATTTGGATTTAACGCAATTAACCGGAACCGAATTTACGGCCGTTTGGTACAGCCCAAGAACCGGAAAACGCTGGGGCGGCGGCGATTTCCCTTTGTCAACATCAACACTCATTAGCCCTCCCGATGCGCAAGCTGATTGGGACTGGATATTGCTCGTAGGTTCAAAAAATTAGCGGTTATGTCACGCTAATGGTTTGACAGCCTGGCCCGCCTTTGATATTCTTTGGTAAATGTCATAATATTGCCAGTTATAACAATTAGAGAATAACCCGGGTCGCGAGCGACAAATGAGTGAATGCGTGAGTGTCATGCCGTTTTTCCGTTAACCCTTCACCTTTGTCGCCTTTAACCCCATCAACACCCTAAACAAACTCCAGATATCTGGCATTTTAACCAAAGAATGAATATACTCCTACCCCTTTCTAGATCAACTTTCATATTGCTGCTGACGTTTCTTTGCAGCAATGTTTATGCGCAGGAAGTTCTGTGGGCTAATAAGGTATTGGGATTTTCTTCTGAGTTCCGGCCGCTGGGTGATGAAAACGGATATCGCTCAAAACAGATCTTAGGAAAACCCAACAAACTGCCGGCTTCCGGTGACAGTCCATGTGCCTGGACGCCATCTAATCCGGATGGAATCAATGACGAATGGATCAAAGTGGGTTTTGCAAAAGCAGTCACTTTACGTCAAGTAGCTGTCGGAGAAAACTTTAACCCAGGAGCCATATCAAAAGTATATGCTTATACGCCCGAAGGAGCAGAGTACCTTATATATGATGGCAAACCGGGGCGCGTTCCCGAGCCGGCAAGAATGTTAAATGTATATCCGAGTCAAAAGGATATCATCTGTCAAAGTATCAAGGTCGTTCTCCAGCCGTCGGCCGTACCTGGTGAAAATCAAATTGACGCGATTGGCATTTCAGACAACGCTACACCGATTCAGGCTAAAATCAATCTTGCCGCTAACTTGCCAAAGGATTTGAAGAGAGAAAATCTGGGAAAGGCAATTAACAGCAGTGGCGTTGAAGTAGCTCCGCAAATATCGTCGGACGGAAAAACGCTATATTTTACACGCGCCAATCACGAGGAGAATATTGGTATTCCGGGCAATCAGGATATTTGGTATTCAACCATCGGGAAAAATAACCAGTGGACTAACGCTGTTAACATCGGTGCTCCGCTCAACAACGCAGGCGATAACGCTGCATTAGGATTGTCGTCAGACGGAAAGAAGCTCTATGTCATTAACAAATACAAACCCGACGGCACATTGGCACTTGGCCTCTCCTATTCAATACATACGGACGCGGGATGGGGGTTTCCAAGAGAAATGAAAGTTCCCAATTTAAGGGTAAATTCAAAAAATAGTGAAATGGAAGTCGCCGTATCTCCACATGGAAACGTATTGGTGATATCTATTCAAAGTACTGAAACAGAGGGCAGAAAGGATCTTTACGTTTCGTTTCAAAAAAGTGATAATTCCTGGTCTGATTTGGTTAATATTGGCAAAACCATTAACTCCGCAGCTGACGAAGTGGCACCATTTCTGGCTATGGATAACAAGACTTTATATTTTTCGTCCTTCGGCCATAGCGGTTTTGGGGAAGCCGATATATTCATGTCGAGACGTTTGGACGATACCTGGGTCCACTGGTCTGAGCCGGAGAATCTGGGGCCGGTTTTCAATTCTGAAAAATGGGATGGATTTTTCAGTGTTCCTGCGTCCGGGGAATTCGGATACTTTTGCTCGAGTGCCAATACATTGGGCCAGGAAGATATCTTTCGCGTTCGGCTGACACCAGAAATCAAACCGGAGGCTGTTGCTATCATTACCGGGGCGGTATATGATGCAGCCACCAACAAACCAATCCAGTCGCAGGTTATTGCTGAAATTAAAGGCAAAGACGAAACCTTCACCCAAACTGATTATCTGCCATCTGCCGGGGATTACAAATTAATTCTGCCAGCCAAAGCATTATATACCTTTACCGTGTCGAACGACGGGTACTTTCCAGCAGAAGAAGAGATTGACTTGAGTACAGAAACGGGTTTTAGAAATATTAAGCGAAACCTTTACTTACAACCTCTGAAAGCTGGCCAGCAAATCAGGCTGAGTAGTGCAATGTTTTTCCAGAGCAGCTCCGAAGTAGTACCTGCCTCCTATAAAGAACTGGACCGGCTCGTTGCTGTTATGGATACCTATAAAAACATGGAAATTCTGTTAGAAGGTCACACGGATAATCAGGGAGAAATTCAGAAAAATATCAAACTTTCCGAAGATCGGGTGGTTGAAGTAAAAAAATATTTGGCGTCCAAAGGCATTGATCCTAAGCGCATTCAGACCAAAGCATGGGGACCTTCCAGGCCTATTGCCAGCAACGAAACCGAACAATTGCGTCAAAAGAATCGTCGGGTGGAATTTACCATTCTGAAAATCTAATATCGGATACGTTTGTCCGTCCAAAATGCGGACAAATTTGGACCAATCCATCGGATAAATTTACGACCTGTTTTTACCTTATGACTCGATACATTAAAAAAGAATCACGTCTTACCTATATTATATTATTGATCATTATCGCGAGCGGTACGTTCCTGCGTTTTTACCATTTAGACAAGTACAGCATCTTTTACGATGAAAAAAGCACGATGGTGATCAGCCAGGGAATTGTTCTGGAAGGTGCCAATCAGAAAAAGGCCTTTGCTACCTCGCATGTGGGCAGTTCTGAATTTTGGAAAACTCCAGCCCCAAAGCTCGACTACAAACCGCGTCCTCCCATTGCACGATCATTTACTTTTACGGAAACATTTGTACCGAGGGCCTTTACTCCGGAGGAATTCTGGGCTCCTAAAACGCTGGCGGACTATTATGAGGCCTTAACCCGAAGCGATATTGGAAACAGCCCGTTTTATTATTGGCTACTCCACTATTGGCTGGAAGTTTTTGGGATTTCCGACTACTCCGCTCGCGCATTTTCGGTGATATTCAGTGTGTTAATTATCGGTTTGACATATATTTTTGGAAGAAGATTTTTCTCGCAACAGGTGGGTCTGATTGCAGCGGGAATTGTCGCCGTCGAACCATTTTTCATTGCTTACAGCCATCAGGCGAGAAACTATTCGATGACGTTTTTCCTGACCTTCCTGGCTACATACTTTTTTCTGGCAATTATTGAAAATCGAAATTCAGGGTGGAGAACGTTCTGGCTGTACATCGGGTATATCCTGTCTGCAGGCCTCGGCATACTTTCTCATTTCCTGGTTATTGCCGTTTTGCTTTCGCATGCTGTATATGCTTTGTTTTTCTTGAGAAATATCAAGACATGGCTTCGGATGCTGATCGCAGCACCAGCTGTTTTGGCAGGAGTGGCTTGGTGGATGATATTCGGAGGCGGTCAATATACCTTGTATTCTTTAAACCATCAGGCCGCACTTTACAAAAGAATGGCCGAAGAAAATCCCGGAAACAATCCGTTCGGAGCCCTTCCTGCCACTTTTACCAACGTATTTAATAAGTCTTTACCCGTATTTTCAGATTTGATATTATTTACGAATGGACTCACAGATGCGCTTTTAGGAAAAAGGAACACGATCATCGCCATATTAATCGGAGTAATACTGATTGTCTGGTATCGTTATAGTGAAGCTGCATCCGGAAAGCGTGTACTGGGAAGAATCAATGCGAATATCCTGGCGATAATTCCGATTGGGCTTGTTCTTGGAAGTTTGGTGCTTTATAACAATCATAACCTTCAGTTTGGCATTTTATCCGTGAGTATTTTTGCGCTATCGTTTATACCGGACCTTCACAAAAGTCAAACCGTCACAGGTAAGAAAAGGCTCTGGTTATTGTATACAATGGGGCTAATACCGACACTTTTCCTGATCGTGATGGCAATCAAAAACGGGCATACCTATGGTATTACCCAACGGTATTCTGGTTTCTCATTCCCGTTTGTGATTCTGTTGCTTAGTTTGTTGCTGGTTTATTATGCCAAACTTGAGTTACAATACAAGGTTTTGATATATGGCTTTTTCGCCATGCAGCTTTACTTTGTCTCCTACCGGCTGGTGGAACTATATGAAGACCGATCCGCCAAGTATAATTATTTCGCTACACCACGGGTTAAAAATCCCTATACCATTGCTGCTCAGAAGATTATGGAAATATATCAACCGGGCGATACCATCTTTTATCCGGCACCTATTTCTTTGATTACCTCTGAAATGGACCGGACATATCTGCCATTTTCGATACAGGATGCCCAATTCACGAACCTGTATTTACCTAAAACTGCTAAATATATACAGGTAATGGATACGACTCAAACAGAAAAAATTCTGCTTAAACGTAAAATCGAGCGGGACACCCTGGTTATCATGAATTTAAAGGGACTTCGATACGGCTTTCAATAGACATGGAACATCAATTTAAAAAGCCGTCAAATAAGATTTCGTATATTGCGCGCTTATTTGAAGTAAAATGCTCGTTAATTTGTGGTTTAGTTTGAGAAGATTAACCCATAAAAAAAGGTTCGAATTTCATCCTAGCAGACTAAATAACACAGATACACAGACTTGCCATGACAGCAGAAGACATATTAAACGATCCCAAACAGTTGGCCGGTGAATTGCGGCTAAAAGTGCTTGGATTATACCATAAGGCAAATGCCGGACACATCGGATGCTCTTTGAGCTGCATCGACCTGATGGCCGGAGTATTATTTTTGAACAAAGAGGAAAAGGATACTTTTATCCTCTCAAAGGGACATGCAGCGGCTGCATTGTATGCCTGTCTCAATACACTCGGTGAAATTTCAGATGAAGAGCTGGCCACCTTTTACGAGGACGGCACGACCCTTCCTGCTCACCCTGCTCCCCGCCAATATAAGGGAATTCCTTTTGCAACGGGTTCACTTGGTCATGGATTTCCTATTGCATCGGGTATAGCACATGCCAGTAAAGTATCTGGCGACAACAGTACCTCTTTCGTGTTGCTTTCCGATGGCGAAACTAACGAAGGAACTACTTGGGAAGCAGCTAATTATGCTATCCAAAATAAGCTCGATAACTTGATTATGATTATCGACAAAAATGGCTTGCAGGGCTTCGGAACAACAGATCAGGTGATGGGCGAAACAGCATCCATTGACAAATGGAACGCCATTGGTTTTGAAACAGTGAGCGTGAATGGACATGATATTGTCGCTATCAACGAAGCCATAAAAATCTTAAAAACTCATCAAAACGGATTACCTAAAGCAATTATCGCAGATACGGTAAAAGGCAAAGGTGTTTCCTATATGGAAAACAAACTGGAGTGGCACTACCTGCCTATGAACAAGGATCAATACGAGCAGGCCATTTCCGAAGTAAAGGAACACTATTTTAAAGAATTCACGAATGCTTGATCATTTACCGGTCTACCACGATAAAATTGAGAAACTAAAAGGACCTATATTCGTTTTTGGTGCCAGCGGTTTTATAGGTGCTAATCTTTTCAATGATATTTTCAAAATAAGAAAGGATTGCTATGCGCTTACTCATGATGCCACCAAAGCATGGCGTCTCAAATTGCTGAATGTACCTTTCGAGAATATCATCCACTGCGATATACTCTCACACAATTCTGTTCAGGAAGTATTTGAAAAATACAAACCGCAAACGATTTTCAATCTGGCGGCTTACGGGGCATATAGCAAGCAAAGCAGTGTCAATCTGACTTACGAAACCAACGTAATCGGGACTGTAAACCTGTTACAGAACTGCACAAAGGAGATGGTGTACATCCATGCCGGAAGTAGCTCTGAATATGGTTTCAATTGCACAGCACCGAAAGAAACGGATCGCGTGGAACCGAATAGTCATTATGCTGTTTCTAAAGTTTCAGCTGCATATTTGTTAGAATATTACGCCAAACTTGCTGACCTTAAAACAGTTAACTTGCGCCTGTATTCCATATATGGCTATTGGGAAGAACCCGATAGACTGATGTCCCGACTGATCGAAAATCTTCGTCAAAAAAAGTTGCCGCCTTTGGTTTCACCGGATATCAGCCGCGACTTTGTTTTTGTGGAAGATTGTATAGAAGCCTTTGTCGATGCAGCACTTAACCTCACCAGTGAGACATCGGGAAAATCATATAACATTGCTACCGGAAAAAAAACGACGATTGCCGATCTGATCGATACCGCTAAAAAAACATTTGGGATTGAACAAGAGCCGGTTTGGGGTAGTATGACTAACCGTAAATGGGATCTAGCCGAATGGTACGGTGACCCAAGTGCGTTTGAAAAAGATTTCGGCTGGGTAGCCCGCACTTCTCTTCAGGATGGACTTTGGAAAACAAGTCAGTGGCAGGAGGAAGTTGGATACGAGGAAAAGGTAATCCCGGCATTTGAAAATCCGAAACTGAACCCCATCATAACAGCAATTATCGCCTGTTATAAAGATGCGCAGGCCATTCCTTATATGTACGATCGGTTGGTGAAAACTTTCAACCAATTGAAGGTCAGGTATGAAATCATATTTGTAAACGACAACTCGCCTGATAATCAGGAAGAAGTGATCAATGCAATATGTGATAAGGATCCTAACGTGGTAGGCATCAGCCACTCGCGGAATTTCGGCTCCCAATCTGCGTTCTTAAGTGGAATGGAGATCTCTACGGGGGACTGTGTTGTTTTAATGGACGGTGATTTGCAGGATCCACCGGAGATTATTCCTGCTTTTTACGAAAAATGGATGGATGGAAATGACGTGGTATACGGCGTTCGTGTGCAGCGCGAAATGAAACCGCATATCCATTTCTTTTATAAATCGTTTTATAAGATATTCCAGGGCCTAAGTTATATCCCAATTCCACGCGATGCCGGCGATTTTTCAATGATTGATCGTAAAGTGGTTAAAGAACTTGTGGACCTTCCAGAAACAGAGCAATTCCTTCGTGGGCTTCGTGCCTGGGTAGGGTTCAAGCAAACAGGTGTACCATATGTGAGACCAGAACGGATGTTTGGAGTATCAACCAATAACTGGACAAAAAATATCTGGTGGGCTAAGAAAGCAATATTCTCTTTCAGTTTTGCTCCATTGGAATTGATGAGTTACGCAGGTTTTGTATTGACGGGAGTTTCCATTCTTGGAATTATCTGGCAAATCCTGGCTAAACTTGTCTTTTTCCCGGATACACCTCGAGGTATCAGTACCGTTATAGTTCTGATAACCTTCTTCGGCGGTTTGACTATTCTGGGTATATCATTCCTGGGTGAATACATCACCAAGATCTTTGAGGAGACAAAAAAACGACCGAAATATATCAGGACAAGGATCAGACGAGGATCCAAATCCTACAAAACAGCAGATGAGATCAGGACACTTGTAAAACAGTTAAGGAAATGAGAAAGGAGTTTTCATCAGCCATTGAACAACTTGCCGTAGAAGACGATTCGATTGTTTTCATTACGGGAGATCTTGGTTATAACGCCCTTGAAAACCTTCAGGTAAAACTGGGAAACCGGTTTGTTAATGCTGGAGTTGCCGAACAGAATATGGTAGGTGTAGCGGCTGGATTTGCACATAAAGGATATAAAGTATTTTGTTATAGCATTGCTCCATTCGTCGTTTACCGTTGTCTTGAGCAATTTCGCAACGATGTGTGTTTCAATTCATTACCTGTATTTTTAGTTGGTAATGGAGGCGGATATGGATATGGAATTATGGGGAGCAGTCACCATGCAATTGAAGATATTGCAGTTTTGAGTGGTATGCAAAATGCCAATATTTGGGTTCCTGCATTTGCTGATGAAGTAGAGCCAGTTTTGAAAAATATAGTGGCAGACGCAAAACCTGCTTATTTAAGATTAGGAGCGGGAAAAACGACTCCGGAAGGCAGCACGCTTTCGGGTTCATTCAAGATTATTCATCGGGGTATAGATGCCGAAATGACCATTTTCGCTTTGGGTCCAGTTGCGAATAATGTCGTTTCTGCCGTGGCGCAGTTTCCTGAATTATCTTCGAAAATCAACGTCATCACTGCACTACACTTTCCTTTAAGACTTGAAAACGAAGTGCTCAATCTTGTTGAAAGAGCGCCCAACGTCCTTATTGTTGAAGAACATATCAGTATCGGCGGGCTTGCGCAGCAGCTTTCTGTTCAGCTCCTTGAAAAAGGTATCAGGTTAGATTCATTCAAGAGTTTGAAAGCGGAAGGATATCCAAATTCCAGATATGGAAGCCAGGGCTATCATCAGAAACTTTCGGGACTAGATACAGATTCAATAGCAAGCTATATTAGCCAAATCCTGATTCCTGCATGAGTAAAAGGGCTGCCAATATCATCATAAGCCTGATTATTCTGATTCCGGTTGCCGTATATTTTACGGCCTGGGATTACTATGCCATTAATATACCTAAATGGGACGACCATCCATTGAAGGGTTTTATTGATACATATGCGCATTCAAATGGCTGGCAGGCCAAAATCGCGGCACTTTACAAACAACATAATGAACATCGCATCGCGCTAACCAGGTTAATTTCCTGGCTTGATTATTCCATTTTTGGGAAGCTCAATTATCGTCACCTGATGCTGGCCGGAAATTTGTTGTTGGTTGCCCTTATCCCGTTGTGGTATATCATATTAAAAAATAACAAAAAGCCATTTTTCGCGCTCATCCCAATTCCATTCCTGTGGCTGACACTGGCGCAGTGGGAAAATATGTATTGGGGTATGGCCTCTATACAGAACTTTGGAGTGGTCACGCTGGCACTATGGACGCTCTATCTATGTGTTAACCCAAAACCCCTTCCCTACCTGTTTTCCATTCTGTTACTTGGATTGACGGTCTCGACAAGTCCGAATGGCTTTTTTATTATTCCCATCGACGTCTTGCTTATTTTCCTGAATGGTAACAGACAGAGATTAATCGCTTGGATACTAGCGAGCTCTGTTGCTATTTATTACTATTTTTCAAACTATATCCGCCCCGAATCGAACCCTGATTCGAGAGCTTCGCTTGTACAACTCACAAAAGGATATATGGCATTTTTGGGTTCATTTGCCGAGTCGTTCCCCGTTCTTGATCATTTTGGAGTCTGCATATTTATTGGTACTGTTCTATTTCTTGTAGCTGTTTCCATTGCTTCGACGACGCTGTTCCGGATCATGAGGAATAAGTATTCTGCAAAAGCTGAGAAAACTACCGATCTTTTTTGCCTGGGCACGATCCTGTTTATTTTAGGCACCGCGCTGGTTGTAGTCTACGGCCGAGCAGGTTTCGGGCTGGAAGGTCTGATCGCGAGCAAATACAAGATATATTCGGTTCTCTTGCTTATCACGGCTTATCTTTATGTAGTTATTCCTATCAGAGGTAGTTTTTTATCCCCTTATATCACCACCATTATCGCGTTGGCGATCACCTTCAATATTTTCAGCTACCATTATCATTTGGTTGATGCATATAATCTTCGGAAGTATCTAACTATGTCGCAGTTCAACTG
This sequence comes from Dyadobacter sp. HNCC25DJ184, assembly GCF_056895215.1. Lineage (NCBI taxonomy): Bacteria > Pseudomonadati > Bacteroidota > Cytophagia > Cytophagales > Spirosomataceae > Dyadobacter > Dyadobacter sp. HNCC25DJ184. The sequence goes on from NZ_JBXHAQ010000002.1 coordinate 381,680, forward strand.
GACTTTCCGCGATAAGAATTTACAGCCACCGACTGACACCACGTTTGCAGCCAATGTAATGGAGAAGACGCCCGTGTTTTACGAAGCATGGCCAACATTGATAAAACTCGCTGACAGGCAGGGATATGCGGGTAAAATGAGCGATTTGCCGTCACTTTACAAGAATACAGCCTTTCACAGTGATCAATCGGGTTTTCATTTGGTGAATAATAGCTTCACTAGCCAGCGACTTCAGGATAGCGGTATATATTTGATTTTAAGCTCTGACAACAGATTTTTTGCCTTCCCGGCCAATCGCGACCGGAATAAAAACAGAAAACAGCTATTTCTGAAACAGCACTATTTTGCTTCCGGTTATCATGCTGATGTATCTTTCTCGGAAGTAGCTCCCGGCGATTATAAACTGGGCATTTTACGACAAAACGGAGCGGATATCGATGTGTTTTTTGGAGAAAAAAAGGTTCATATCCCCAAAACGGAGGCCAATAAGATTAAAGTAAACTGGTAAAATGATACACGCAACAAACAAGGGTCATATCATTCAATTGGACGGATTGCGCTTCATTGCTGTGGCCTTGGTATTGATAGAACATTTGAAAGAAGGTTGGGTTTCTTTGGGGCCGTTGGGTGTAACCATATTCTTTGTTCTAAGCGGCTTTTTGATTTCCCGGATACTACTTAAAAGTAAGGACAAACTTGCGGATCAACCCGACGCATTTAAGAAATACCTATCTAAGTTCCTCATTAGAAGAACAATACGCATATTCCCTGTTTACTATCTGTGTCTTCTTGTTGTTTATATTTTCAACGAACCAACGCGGTTTCCGCAGTTTGCATGGTTCGATGAGCCTGCATTGAGGGAGCATCTCGCCTGGTTGTTGCTATATGGTACCAACATTTATATGGCCATTCACCAAACCTGGATGGGGTCGGTCGATCACTTGTGGTCGCTGGCCGTGGAAGAACAGGTATATCTCTTTTTCCCATTATTGATATTCTTTGTCCCACGCAAAGCGCTTCCCGGATGGTTTCTTGTTATGGGAACTTTCGCTGTGTTGCTGCGCGCCTTTTTCTTTTTTAGTGGAAAAACATGGGTAGTATCCTATGTGACAATGCCCGCCTGTCTGGACGCATTTGCAATCGGTGGGTTTATGGCTTGGCTGCAGGTTTACAAATCAGAAACTTTCGCGAAGGTTTTTTCAAAAAGCTGGCCGGTGATCGCAGGTTTGCTTTGCTGGATTGCCCTGCAGTATTGGACACACAATTTCAATGAATTGAAGTATAATGTGGGCAATGTCATTCTGGATAGGTTAGTTTCTTCTATCTTCTGTTTCTTCCTGATCGGAAAAGGTGTAATGGGTTATACTGGCGTGATGGGTTCGTTCCTTGAAAACCGGGTAAGCACTTATTTGGGAAAGATTAGTTACGGAATATACCTGTATCACAACTTCGTTTACAACCATTATCACAGCGGGCTACACCATCCTACGGTACGCCTTTTCAATAAAATTTACCAATATATTCCTGAATTGAGAGACTTTGCGGCCTTTCAGTTCGTCGTAGTTGTAGGGCTTACCATTCTGGTTGCCTCCATGTCATGGCATTTCTTTGAAAAACCGATTAATGCCCTGAAAGACAAGTACGCATACTAAATAAACCTTTTATTATAAAGAGGATACCGTTAACATTTATTAATTTCGCGCCAACTTACCAAATAAAATTCTGCATGTCGTTCCTTCTGAGTATAGTGATGCCCGCTTATAATGAGCAGGATTGTATAGAAAAAGTAGTACATAACTGGACGAGTTTTTTAAAGAAGAAATTCCCTAACGATAATACCACACTGATTGTCATCAACGATGGCTCGAAGGATAATACAAAAGAATTGTTAGATAAATTAAGTAGTGAAGTATCGCACCTGACAGTTATTCACCAGAAAAACGGTGGCCACGGCAACGCGGTTGTGAACGGATATCGTACCGCCCTTTCGCTGCAATCTGAATATGTATTTCAGACAGACAGCGATGATCAGTTCGTTTCTGAGGACTTTGATAAATTGTGGGATCGTAGAAACCAGTCTCAGTTTATATTAGGATATCGCGAGGTACGCCACGATGCAGGTGTTCGCCTGTTCATCACCAAATTTTTGAGAGGTACCATTTCCGCAGTGTACGGAACATATATCATGGACAGCAATATCCCTTTCCGTTTGATAAAGGGGACGTTCCTGAAAAAATTAATGGATCAACTACCTAATCCTGAGCCATTTGCACCAAATATCTTCCTGTCGGTGATGGCTAAAAAATCAGGTCAGGAGACCTTTGACTTACCGATCACCCACAAAGATCGAGAGACTGGAACGGTTTCAATCGTTAAATGGAATTTGTGGAAAGTTTGTATCAGAAGCTTTAAAGAATTACTTCAATTCCGCATTGAACTGAATGAGAAAGTGAAAGCAATTCGTGCTTAAACAACTGGTTTGTGGCTAAGAAAAAAATCCTTTTTGTCCTGTTGGCATTAATTATCGTGCTGACAGGATATTTCGCATTCAAATGGTTCAGAGGCTCGGCGGCTACCTGGAAACTAATTCCGTCGGACGCCATGGTAGTCATTACGAGCGAGCATTTGCAGGATTCTACTTATACCGCAACTGAGGCCGGTCTAGATATTAAGAGACTTCCGTTGATTGACATTGCCAGCGACAACCTTTCGCTCTTGAATTTCCTGAGCAAAGACAAAAAGCGCCTTCACAAATTTTTGAGCAAAAAGTCAATTACTTACTCATTCCATCCAAAAACAGGAACTGAATGGGGAATTGTGTTATATATCCCGGTGAAGGATAATGAAGAAGCAGATTGGCTTGCGCGTCCGACACATCCTGAGGTACGTATAACCCACCATAGCTTTCAGGATAATAGGATTACCGATCTTTCAGACAATGGTTTGCATAGGCTATGCTCCTATATCGTTAAAGATAATTACCTGATTGTCAGTTATTATGGAAATTTGATTGAAGATGTGATTCGTGTGTCTTCATTGAATATTGAAAAATTCCCACTCAGATCGCTCTTCTCTAAAATTGATGACACACCGTTTGGAACAAGTGTATATTTGAAAGCTGGTGCATGGAAATCTGTTATAGCAGAAGGCGTTGGAAGCAGTCATTATACCGAGTTCATCAAAAATTTTCCTGAATTTCAGGATTATCATTTTGGCGATATCAACCAAAAGTCATCGCTAACCATTACATCGGAAGGAACTCCGGCTCCGAAACAATATATTGCTCAATGGCTGAAAGACGGCTCAGGATCATCATTTAAGGGCCATAAATATATTTCCCAGCAAACATCTCTATTATACAGATATGCTGCCGGAGACAGCGCATCATTCCACGAAAATTTCCTGAAATGGCATAGTGAGGCCAGATCAGAAGCTTGGAATAAAGTGTCATACCATATAGGACAAGAAAGCCAACTGCTAATTACAAATTTTCGTTCGGAGCTGATTATGTGTCAGTTAGAGGAGAATAATAGTATAAACGACGGCAAAATATTATTGGCGGAATACTCCAATTATGAAAAACTAAGACCCGTTCTTAAAAAACTCGCGGCTCTATCCAACGATCAGAGCAATAGCAGCACGGACAAATTTCAGGGGTATGATATCTTTTCAATCAGTGTTCCCGAATTTCCATCTGGCATTTTTGGACCATCATTTAAAGGATTTAATAAATCTTACGTTACCTATATTGCTCCTTATCTGGTCTTCAGCAATAACTCCCAGGTCCTTCAAAACTATATTGTTGATTTCGAAAACCAGATTTCGTGGAAGCAGTCGCCTGAATTTGACAGCATATTGGTATCTGCGTCTGTACGTCCGCAAATTTCACTGGTTGCGAATGTCCGCAAGCTTCAATCCAGAAACACGCAGTCTTTCGGAAAGAGCTACTCTGATTTGAATTCGAAGATCGAATCGGTAGTGGTGCAGTGCAGATATGATGGCAAGGAAGCATTTCCGGATATTACATTTAATACAAAAAGCCGGCCAAGCTCACCGAAAGTTGTGAACCGAACATTCCTGAATTTGGATATTGAGCTGCCAGATATGCTTGACAGAGAACTAGTTGCACTTCAAAATCCAATTGACGGAAGTTCTGAATTACTGCTTACTAACCAGCAATATGATTTATTAAAAACAACCGATTTGCGAACCGGCAAGGTTGAGAATGTCGCTAAACTGAATGGCAATCTTGCTACGGGAGCATTTAAAGTCGACTTCTTGAATATAGGTCGCCAGCAACGGGTGTTTGCGACGCCTCATACAGTATATGCCATAGATCAGGATGATTCGACGAATTATACTACTTTTTTCAAAAACCTGCCGTCACTGGCTCAAATTGCTGGCTTGTATCTAATAGACGGTGGCAAAGATGGAAGTAATCGGTTTGTGATCAAAAGTGATAATGAGGAGTTGTATTTGTGGGAAAGTGTGACACAGCCCTTACGCCGACTGAGCAGAAATGCTTTCGACGGTATCGTAGGGCCGGTTGTAACACTCAATCAAATGGGAAATCGCGGTTTTATTGTTACTCAGAGAAATGGCAAAATCTTTCTTTTAGGGGAAAATGGCAGTGTACGACCAGGATTTCCATGTGATATTCTAACACGCGCTGACAGTCCGTTTACATGGACTCAAGACCCTGAAACGGGCCAATCGGAATTAGTGGGTGTGAGCGTTTCCGGGGAGTTGATTCGTATCAATTTAAGTGGAAAGGTAGTGTCACGGCAGCAACTGATACGCCCTGAACCTGGGGCAACATTCCGCCTGCTTTTTGACCAAAATTCGCAGGACTGGATATTGGTGAGAGCTACGCGCTCCAAAATGGCAATCATTACAAAAGACGGTCTTGAATTGTTCGAAATCAAAGATATCCTTCCCAATGCAACAGTAGAGTACAACTTCTTTGGGGTCGATAACCGCTTCATCACAATAAAGTCCGGCAGTTATTCCACCATATTCGATATGACGGGAAAACGGTTGGGTGATAAAGCAATTCCATCAGAGATGCCGGTGAAGTTAACCTATCAACCCGGATATTATAAACTATTGATTTTCAGTAGATCAGAAAAGAAAATTCAGGTTTGGTCTATTAAGCTAAGATAGCAATGAAGTCGATTAAATATATTGTTTTAGTAATTTTTGTACTGATCTGGATTGCGGGCATCAACCCCACAATTAACGGCATAGCCGCCAAAATGGGTCTGACACACGACGGATATCAATATGGTGACTTGTACAAACTATCTAATTTATCAGCGTTCAGAGACCCAAGACGAGAATGTCAAGGTCACGACCCTGTGATAAGTTACAATTCCTCCAAACCGGTACATTTATATATCATAGGCGACAGCTTCACAGAAAAGGAACGGATTAAGCGGGAAGATTTTGCAGTGGCAAAATATCACTATACCAAATGGAGCGAAATGCTTCATTTTAAACCAGATACCGCAGCGATCAGTATTCTACTGGTGGAATGCGTAGAGAGACATTTTCGAGAGAAATTTGCCAAAGGGTCGCTGAGAAACTATGTGAAAGGCGACACTGCGACATTTATTGAATTGGGGAAAAGCAGCGCAATGCAAAATCTCGATAATGCATTCAAAGCTGATCATTCGGAAGTGCGGTTGGATCAACTCCTTTTTCAAAACGATTTTATGTTGGGATTAAGGCAATTGAAAGCCGACTTTAACTACCACATTTTTGGGCGAACCAACAAAGAAGTCACCATAGTCAATGATGGTAAGGATATCGTCTACTATATGGATACCGACACGGATACATCCAAGACAACATCCTCCTTTAGCATGTTAACAGATGTGGAAATCAATTCCATCGTTAAAAATGTCAATAGCTCGGCCGATTTCGCTCGTTCCATAGGTTTCGATCAGGTTATTTTATCTGTCATACCCAATAAGGTGTCTGTCGTTGCACCCACCTACGGTCCGTATAATAAATTGATCGAACGCGTTTATCTTCATCCAAAATTACGCGTTCCGTATATCGACGTCTTATCTGATTTTCAAAAAACAGGAAGGAATAGCTATCTTAAAGGTGATTCCCACTGGACTTGCGTCGGGCAAAATATTTGGCTGGACAAAGCGAACCGGAAGATTGGCTCGTTGATCAGTCGGCATTAAATTCTGGCATCTTTGGTATTTTACCCAAACCGTTACTTAAATATCGATTTATTTGATGCCGAAATGTTGTCACAGCATAACCGCCCGTTATTTTTGCAGAAGGCTTCTATATTCTGACTCCACATCAATGAAAATCATTTCTGCAATACTCCTTTTTACCACGTTATTATCTCCGGCATTCGCCCAATTTGAAACTCGTTTTGAAGAAAGTGGTGGCAAACAAACGCCGACTTATGAAGAAGGGATTGCTTTCTATAAAAAGTTGGATCAGAAATTTTCCGAGATTCAAATGACGGAAAAGGGCCTGACTGACAGCGGCTTTCCGCTTCATTTGGTACTTTATTCGCGCAACAAAAACTTTGATATCAAAAAACTAAAGGAGCAGGGCAAAGCCATATTGTTCGTAAATAACGCGATTCACCCAGGCGAATCAGACGGTGTTGATGCATCGATGATGTTACTTCGCGATATTGCCGTAAGGCCAAAAGATTTCCCCGAACTTGACAGCGTTGTGCTGGCTATCATTCCTTTTTACAATATCGGTGGGGCACTCAATCGTAACAGCACAACACGTACGAATCAGGACGGACCGGAAGAATATGGTTTCCGTGGAAATGCCCGCAACTATGACTTGAACCGGGATTTTATTAAAAGTGACACGCGAAATGCGAGAAGTTTTGCGGCAATATTTCACGAATTGGATCCTGATCTGTTCGCCGACACTCATGTAAGCAATGGTGCTGATTATCAATATGTTATTACATTAGACTACGCTCAAAAGGATAAATTGGGAGGAGCGTTGGGCGCATACAACAATGAAGTTTTTTTGCCATATATGTTCAAGTTCCTCAAAGAGGCAGGATATGAGGCTACGCCATATGTAAACGCTTGGGGCCAAACTCCCGACAAAGGATTTGTCCAGTTTCCGGATTGGCCAAGATATTCGACGGGATATGCCGCGCTCTTTCATACCATCGGCGTCATGACCGAAACGCATATGCTTAAACCTTACGATCAGCGGGTGAAGTCTACTTACGCTTATTTGCATGGAAATCTTAAATTTCTGGCGAGTCAGCGAACACAATTACTGAAATTGAGAAAGGAAACGAAGGAGGCAGTAAAAACTCAAAAAGAATTTACATTGACCTGGAAATCAGACCAGTCTAAAAAAACGGAAATATCTTTTAAAGGGTTTGAACCCGAATATTTTCCAAGCGAGATAAGCGGAACTGCTCGACTTCATTATAATCGCGCAAAGCCCTTTACCAAAACCATTCCTTTTTACGATACATATGTTGCACAGGATGTGGTGGACAAACCAACGGCATATATTATCCCGCAAGGTTGGTTTAACATCATCGAATTGATGAAATTGAATGGCGTGACTATGAGCCAATTGACTTCTAATAGTGAATTGGAAGTTGAGGCGTACCACATTGACAAATACGATGCTCCCAAACAACCTTTCGAAGGTCATTACTGGCACAATACCGTCGAAGTATCCAAAGAAAAGAAGAAAGTGAAATTCCGGAAAGGAGATTGGTATATACCTGCCAATCAGTGGACTAACCGTTACATTATTGAGACTTTAGAGCCAAAAGGAATAGATTCGTTTTTTAAGTGGAATTTCTTTGATACCATTTTACAGGCAAAGGAACACTATTCTGCTTATGTATTTGAAGACCTGGCGGCCGAACTTTTGAAATCAGATCCAAAACTAAAAAGCGAGCTTGAAGCAAAGAAAAAAGCCGATCCTGAATTTGCTAAAAATGGCAGCGCGCAATTGGACTTCATTTATAACAACTCGCCCTATCGCGAAAAGGAATATCTGCAATATCCTGTTTTCAGAATACCCTGACATTCTTTTCATTGAGCAAGTTTCGGGCTTTGTCGCAAATGCCAAAGTCATATTTTTATCTCATAAACGAACCATTTTATGAGCGAGCAAGATAACATCAACTACCTGCGGATCGCCGAAGCGATAGGGTATATCCGCCAAAATTTCAAAACCCAGCCGACACTGGATGAAGTTGCGGAACGAGTCAATTTAAGTCCGTTTCATTTTCAACGGCTTTTTACAGATTGGGCTGGCGTAAGTCCGAAGAAGTTTTTGCAATATATCAGCGTTGAATATGCGAAGAGTGTCTTAAAGGAAAAGCAATTAACACTTTTCGATGCCGCATATGAAACGGGGCTTTCGGGAACGAGCCGTCTTCATGACCTCTTTATCAACATAGAAGGTATGACGCCGGGTGAATATAAAAACGGCGGAGAAAATCTCACGATCAATTATAGTTTCGCCGAAAGTCCGTTTGGCAATATTATAGTTGCATCCACTTCGAAGGGTATATGCCATATTTCATTTACCAAAAACGAGGAAATTGCTCTTGCTGATTTAACGAACAGCTTCCCAAATGCTCAATTCCATCAATTGGTCGATCTGATACAACAAAATGCGCTGTACTTTTTCACTCAAGATTGGAACAAGCTGAATCGCATACAGTTACACTTAAAAGGAACCGATTTTCAACTCAAAGTTTGGGAAGCGCTGTTAAAAATTCCCATGGGTGGCCTGACCACATATGGGAAAATTGCGACTGAAATTCAAAACGAGAAAGCTTCCAGAGCGGTAGGAACAGCTATCGGAAGCAATCCGGTTGCGTATCTGATCCCGTGCCATCGCGTGATTCAGTCTTCAGGAATTTTTGGTGGATATATGTGGGGGCCGAATCGCAAAGCTGCAATTATTGGTTGGGAAGCAAGCCAGGTGAAGGCGGCTGGGGTATAGGGCGAAGGGCTTAGGCAGATCGAAAACTTGTATGGAGCGAAGGGTTTAGGGCATAGTTGTAGTGGTCTACGGTGGGCTCCGTGTTTTTAAAAACCAGGAAATATGGGCAATATGAACCCAAAAGGGATATATGGCGTTGTAGTAACTGACGCGATAGCGTCAGAATAATTTCATATGTCCTTTGCCTCATAGTTTTGTGGAATGGACACCTTTAAAAATACAGATGACATTTCAAGAATTAGAGTTAATTGAGCCCATCCAAAAGGCTCTCAAAGAAGAAGGCTACACTACTCCTACCCCCATTCAATCCCAAGCTATTCCTATTGTTTTAGATTATAAGGATTTATTGGGATGCGCCCAGACGGGCACGGGTAAAACTGCTGCGTTTGCGATACCAATTTTGCAAATTTTGACAAAAAATGCTCCCAAGCATGCCGACAGAACGCGTATTCGTTCATTGATTATGACGCCGACGCGTGAGCTTGCCATTCAAATTGGAGAAAGTTTTGAAGCATATGGACGTCATACCAAATTAAGATACACCGTTGTTTTTGGTGGTGTGGGACAAAAACCGCAAACGGATGCCCTAAAAAATGGCGTGGATGTGTTGATCGCAACACCCGGCCGATTGCTTGATCTTATCAATCAGGGTTTTATAAAACTGAATCAACTGGAAATTTTCGTTCTCGATGAAGCCGACAGAATGTTGGATATGGGTTTTGTGCATGACGTTAAAAAGGTTTTGAAGCTTTTGCCAAACAAACGCCAGTCACTTTTCTTCTCGGCAACGATGCCTCCTGCTATTCAGACATTAGCGAATACGATTCTGACCAACCCTGTTAAAGTGGAAGTGACACCCGTTTCGTCAACTGCAGAAACCATTCGTCAATCGTTATTTTATGTAGATAAAGGTGATAAGAACTCGCTTTTGTTGCACATATTGAAGGATCAGTCAATCGCTACTGCGCTTGTATTCACAAGAACAAAACATGGTGCTGATAAGGTTGTGAAAGTTTTGAAAAAGGCTGGCGTAACGTCTGAGGCAATTCATGGAAACAAATCGCAAACTGCTCGCCAGAATGCCTTGAAAAACTTTAAAGCACAGACAACCAGAGTATTAGTAGCCACTGATATTGCTGCGAGAGGTATTGACGTGGATGATCTTACACACGTGATCAACTACGAAATCCCGAATATCCCTGAAACTTACGTGCACCGGATCGGAAGAACGGGACGTGCAGGAGCGAAAGGAATTGCACTATCTTTCTGCGATAATGAAGAAAAACCGTATCTGAAAGATATTCATAAACTGATTGCCAAAAATATCCCGGTTGTTAAGGATCATCCCTTTTCATAATCCATTAATCAGCAAGCATATCACTAACCACGGCCTTCGTCGTGGTTATTTTTTTAAAACTAGTTGCGTTTTTTTGTTACAAAGACGCGAAGAAGCTAAGGTTAAATGGGTGAATTTTGCTTCTTTTATTTATTCAATCTTTACCGCAGTGGTTATACAGCCTTGTCGAGAAAAAAAGTTGTTCAATTTAGCATGCAAAAGAATACTTATCAGGACATCAGCCTTCCTGAGATGAAATTATCACGAAATGATGAGTCGACAATTGTAGTCGATGTTCGCGAGCCTTGGGAATTTGAGGAATTTAATGAAGGTGGTGTCAATATACCATTGGCCGAAATTCGCGAGAAACGTGAAGTATTAAAGGATTTCCAAACCATTATTGTCATATGCACTAATGGAGTGCGAAGCAAAGTAGCTGCCATGGATTACTGCCGCGTTCCTGAGTGGATTGACAAGCGGATATTACACGTGAAAGGCGGGATTATTGAGGCAGAGTGATGCCGAAGTTAAGATTTTTACCTCTTAGAGATTGCTTAATTTACGCGTCGTTCATTTCGTAAGTCAATGACTGCCCGCATAAAGTATCAATTCCAATATCCTTTCCTCCCAAACCCTATTTAGAACAAAAAATTTCATGAGCCATAAATTTCGACAGGGGACCATAGCTGATATTCAACAACTTCTGGCTCTGGGTTTAGATTCCTTTGGAGCACACAGGACTGCCTTAACAGAAGAGAATTGGCTCAAATTACAAAGTGGACTCTCCGACGAAAGCAGATATGTAGATTTATTATCCAAGGCCAAATGTTTCGTTTGCGAAGACGATAATACAATTATAGGTATGGCCTTTTTAGTGCCTAACGGGAATCCCACTGAAGTTTTTGCTGCTGACTGGTGCTATCTTCGCATGGTTGGAGTTTCTCCCGAACATTCCGGGCAAGGTATAGCAAGAAAATTGACTCAAATATGTCTGGATTATGCCAAACAAGCGGACGAGAAAACAGTAGCCTTGCATACCTCAGAATTTATGGACGCTGCAAGGCATATTTATGAAGGATTGGGGTTTGTCCGAATCAAGGAAATTCCCTCGATGTTCGGGAAACAGTATTGGCTTTATAGGCTTGAACTTTAAGGAATAATGGTTTTAAATCATTGAAATTGGTTTGCTTGAAAACAAATGAAATCATTCTGGATAATTTCAATCCAACAAAAAACCCCGAAACATTTTACTGTCCCGGGGCTGCCACTTTATAATTTAATTGCCAACTTAAATCTCTACCTCACCGGTAAAAACTCTTTTCGCCGGACCAATTAAGTATATGTCGTCAAAATTGTTATCTGCAAGCGACTGAAACTCAACTGTCAGATTGCCACCAACTGTTTCCACGGCGATCGGGCTCGCCCACTCCTCCCGAAGACTTGCCGATAACGCACAGGCCGTAACCCCAGTTCCGCAGGAGTAAGTCTCGTCTTCGACACCCCTCTCATATGTCCTGACACTCAGGTGGTTCTCATCCATCACTTGTACAAAGTTTACATTTGTACCACCGTTTGGACCATATTTGGGACCATATCGAATATCTTTTCCTATTTCCACCACATCCGTCTCGTCGACATTATCCACATAAGTAACGTAGTGAGGTGAGCCAGTATTCATAAAATCATAATCACTATGCAGCTCAACATGAGAAACAGGTGACATTTTCAATCTGATGACCTCATCATCGACATTTGCTTCATGAGGGCCGTCGACCGCTATAAAGCTCGTCCTTTCTTCAAAAAGACCCAAATCGTGCGCAAACCTAACAACACACCGTCCGCCATTGCCACACATACTACCTTCTCCGCCATCGGCATTGAAGTATACCATGCGGAAATCATAGCTGTCGTCATTCTGCAACAGAATAAGCCCGTCGGAACCAATTCCAAACCGACGGTCGCATAAATGAGCAATTAAATCTTTATCAATGGGAAACGTTTGAGAACGGTCATCGATCATCACAAAATCATTGCCGGTACCCTGGTATTTAAAAAAAGTTACTTTCATTTTATATTTAGGCACGAAGTTATACTCCCCTATGCCAGTTTAATTAACTAATATCCATTTCAACAGAGCCATCATGATTTGATCCTCTAACTAGCCCCTGGTGTCAACCTCAAAATTGGTTTGATTTATCCCTTTTTTTATTACCCTTTTCAAAAAAATAAACTGTGAACTGTCCCAATAGGTTCCCTTTACCACAGGCACACATGCAATAGCAACTTAAAGCTCACAACCAAAAAAGCCCTGCAAGAAAAGATCGTTGCAGGGCTTCCAATTCGAATCGAAAATTATTCTATTTCGATGTCTTTTTAAGCTCTTTGATACGAGCAGCTTTACCTTGACGGCCACGTAGGTAGAACAAACGGGCACGACGTACCTTTCCACGACGAAGCAATTCGATTTTCGCGATGCTTGGTGAAAGGATAGGGAAAACACGCTCAACACCTATTCCGTTAGAAATTTTACGAACTGTAAAAGTTTCACCAGGAGAGTTTTCGTTGCGGCGTTGAATCACTGTTCCCTGGAACTGCTGGATACGCTCTTTGTTACCTTCACTGATTTTCACGTGAACGTTAATTGTGTCGCCTGCACCGAATGCAGGATACTCGGATTTACGATTTTCGATCGTAGCTTCAACGAGTTTAATAAGTTCGCTCATGACGAATGCTTTTATATATTTAAATTAATATCTACTCCCAGCGGATGAGGTGACGCCCCTTCATTCAAAGCAGTTTTTGAGAAAACGAGTGCAAAGCTAATTCTTATTCCTGATATATGGAAGCTTTGGCTTAATATTTATAGCTTAAATTTAAACGCGGAGTTACAAGAGTATTTCGCTGAGTTTGAGGAGTATTAAATTTCCACGAAACCCTGAAGAGAATACCAATAGATGGCATTTGACTTTCAATTGTTTTAAAATCGGCATAAATTTCAGTTAAAATCCGTTAAAGCTTCCCATGAAAATACTGACAGTTGATCAGATCCGAAAACTGGATGAAACCACCATCACCAACGAACCCATTTCATCAATAGATTTAATGGAACGGGCCGCACAGACATTTAGCTGGTGGTTTTGCAATCAATTTCAGAATAAGCAACCAGTCGCAATTTTTTGTGGAAAAGGAAACAATGGTGGCGATGGTTTGGCAATAGCAAGAATTCTTAGTCAAAAAACGTTCAGTGTCCAGGTATTCATAGCTGACCATTCCAGCAATGCTTCAGCAGATTTCAGCAAAAACCTGGAAAGACTGAAACACCATCTTAGTCCTCAATTTATAACTGATTTAGAAGATATACCTGCTTTAAGAAAAGGCACCATCTGTATCGACGCGTTGTTGGGATCGGGATTGTCAAGATCCACTGAGGGAATATTAGCAGATATCATTAACCATATCAACCGATCCGGCAACATGATCATTTCGGTTGACATCGCCAGTGGCCTTTTTGCGAACCGCTCCAATGATAAAAACGATGTGATTATTGAACCTCAATTCACTATTTCATTCCAGCTTCCCAAACTTGCTTTTATGCTTCCCCAAAATGCACAATACGTTGGAGAATGGCGTTGGCTGGATATTGGGCTTGATCAAGACTTTATCGCAAAAACCGAAACTAAAAATTACTATACTGATGCTGACGCAATTGAGGGTATCATCAAGCCAAGGGATAAATACTCACACAAAGGCACTTTTGGTCATGCACTGATCATTGCCGGCAGCTATGGAAAAATGGGTGCGGCGGTGCTTTCCGGGAAAGCGTGTTTACGTTCGGGGGTAGGACTGTTAACTATGCATATTCCAGAACGCGGGTATCAAATTGTTCAAATATCGGTTCCGGAGGCAATGGCTACAATTGATAACGATAGAAACTGTAACACTGAATTTCCTGATTTATCACCTTATTCGGCAATAGGGATAGGTCCAGGGCTTGGGCAGGATTCGAAAACAGTTTCCATGTGTAGTGATCTTTTGAAATCCGCCAATAAACCACTGGTCATTGATGCGGACGCGCTCAATATCTTATCTCAAAACCCTGATTTACTGACATATATTCCTGCAAAAAGCATTCTGACACCACATCCAAAAGAGTTTCAAAGATTGGTTGGCGAAAGCAGCGACGAATATGAACGATTAGAAAAAGGAAGAGCGTTTGCCAAAAAATATCAGGTGATCATTTGCCTAAAAGGAGCGAATACCGCCGCCATTTTGCCAAATGGCGACGTACATTTCAATTCAACGGGAAACCCCGGAATGGCGACTGGCGGTACGGGTGACGTGCTCACAGGAATTATTACAGGTTTGCTTGCACAGGGATATGAACCTGAAAAGGCCGCAATTTTGGGCACATATGAACACGGCCTGGCAGGAGACCGGGCTGCGTCAAAAAAGGGTCAGAGTGCATTAATTGCTTCAGATGTAATTGAGAATCTGGGTTGGTGAACTCTAACTCAATAGCTGATAAGCGGCAAAAGCGGCCACATAAGCCAGCGCCATCATATACACCAACTGGATAACCGGCCATTTCCAGCCTCTCGTTTCGCGGTAAACCACTGCGATGGTACTCATACACATCATAGCAAATACGTAAAACATGAGTAGTGAGAAGCAAACCGCCGTTGTATACATCCTTTCACCAGTTTCGGGATTGATCTCCTTTATAAGTCTTTCCTTTACCGTCAGCACGTCCTCTGTATCCCCACCAATGCTGTAAATCGTCGACATTGTTCCCACAAAAACCTCCCTCGCGGCAAATGAAGTTAAAAGTGCAATTCCTATTTTCCAGTCATAACCTAATGGTCGGATTGCCGGCTCGATGAAATGTCCGAAACTTCCGGCATATGAATTTTCAAGTCTCACGGAGGCAATTGCTGCATCGACTTCCTCCTGCGGCTGGGTGGTCATTTCGGATATTACCTGCTTTTCAGCAACATCCATCCGGTCACCCGGACCATAAGATGCCAACACCCAAAGTACGATGGATATGGCAATAATTATTTTACCTGCTTCAAACACAAACGACTTCACACTGTCAAGCATCGTCATACCAACGCGGCCCCAATGAGGCAATTTATATGATGGCATTTCGAGCATGAAATATCCCGGATCTGTTCTCGGAATAAAAAGAGTCAGTATCCAAGCCGAACCTAGCGCTCCAATCAATCCCAAGAAATACAACCCGAACAACACAACGCCCTGAAGATTAATAAATCCTAAAACTTTGGTAGACGGAATAATTACAGCGATTAAAATTGCATAGATCGGTAAACGGGCCGAACAGCTCATCAATGGCGTAACTAATATAGTCAGCAGTCGTTCATATCGACTACTGATACTTCTGGTCGTCATAATCGCTGGAACCGCACACGCCACTCCGGATATTAGTGGAACAACACTTTTCCCGTTCAATCCAAATTTGCGCATCATTTTATCCATGATCACCATCACCCTGGCCATATATCCAGATTCTTCTAGCAAAGAAACCAGTGCAAAGAGAATAGCGATTTGAGGGATAAAAATAACAATTCCGCCGATCCCAGCCAGTATACCATCCGTGATCAGGTCGTTTAAAACACCCTCAGGTAACGTGGTCTTTACCCAGGATATGGTCGCAGCCGTTCCAGCATCGATCATGTCCATTGGATAGGATGCCAGCGCAAATATCGCCTGAAATATCAGGAACAATACCAATCCAAACGATACAAAACCCCAAACTGGATGTAAAAAAACATTATCGAGTTTTCTGGTCCAATAGGGTTGTCGAATAACCCCTTCAACTTTGACAGCCTTTTTTACGATCGGATCAAGCTTCTTATATCTCGTGATCGTTTCATCCGCTAAGTATTGTTGTTCGTCAAAATTATGCTTTTCAATCAGCTCATCCAGTCGTGCCCTTGCTGGTTGCGCTACAAACGAGAAATTATCGTGCTGACAAACATATTGCATCGCCAGATAGCTGTTCTTGAGCTGATGGATTTCCTTTACTTCTTCAATTAATGCCAGATCCTTATCAGCCGGATCAAAGAAATATCGATCCATTTTAATGGGTGCACCTTCCAGTAAACTTACAAGAGCCGCTTTCAAACGATCAAGCCCCTCTCCCGTTCTGGCATTGATATTAACGACCGCCACATTTAACTGCATAGCCAGTTGAACCGCATTTACAGTCAATCCCATTTCTCTCGCAACATCGATCATATTTAGTGCTAAAACCACGGGTATCCCCAAATCCTGCACCTCAGTGAACAGCAGTAGGTTACGTCTCAGATTTGACGCATCAGCAACAACAATCAACGCATCAGGGTAATCAGGATTTGCGGGATTGGCAAGAATATTCATTACGACTGACTCGTCCACGGATTTGGGATATATACTGTAGGTTCCCGGCAAATCGACCAAAACAGCTTCTGACGAACTATCTTCTGTCAAATTAAACCGACCAAACTTTTTATCAACAGTAACTCCGGGGAAATTGCCCGTTTTCTGATTTAAACCGGTGAGGGCATTAAACAAAGTCGACTTTCCAGCATTCGGGTTTCCTACGAGGGCTATCTTTTTACTTGCTTTTTTCAACGCTACTTTTAGTAATTAAAATGTCATTCGATCACGATCGTGGAGGCTTCATTGAGCCTCAGCGACAAACAGTAATTGCCTCCAATGTTCACACACACCGGATCTCCGAAAGGCGCCACGGCGTCCAACGTAATCTCACATCCCGGAACACAGCCCATTTCCAGCAATTTCAAGGACATTGCCGGATCTGTGAATGACTTCACAACCCCCGTCTCACCTCTTTTCAACTTGGAAACAGTCCTTTCTCTCATGATTTTTTATTTAGATCGAATATAGTTAACTACAAAGTAAGCGGTCACGGTCGGGAAATCAAATAATTAAGATTGTCAATTTCTGTATTTAGTAAAAAGTCATATAAAATACTGATGGTTTTGTTATCACCCTGAGGCTTTCTGTCGTACTTTTGTGGCTGAATTGAACGACTCAACTGAAAATTTCAGGATTTCTTGACGATGTCCGGTCGCTTCGGAAAAGCCCTTCAATCGTATTTCACCATGAACCGATCTTAAACCGGCCTCCGAACATTCGAACCGGAAATATTTCAAATTGAAGGAGATTAAAACCCTTATCTGGAAAGAGGCCACATTGGAATGGCGCCAAAAGTACGCATTAAGTGGGATGCTCCTTTATGTTGTAAGCACTGTTTTCGTTTGCTACCTGAGCTTTAGCATGAAACGAAACCAGTTAACGCCCATAGTTTGGAACACACTTTTCTGGATTATCCTTCTTTTTACGGCAGTTAATGCCATCGCCAAAAGTTTTTCTCAGGAACGTTACGGAAGACTGATATATTATTACAGCCTCTGCAGTCCGCAGTCCATTATTTTATCCAAAATCATTTACAACTGCCTCATTATGTTAACCTTGTCGTTGACAGGTTTTGCGTTTTACGCATTTGTGATGGGTAATCCGGTAGGTGATATGGGCCTTTATCTAATAAGTATTGCACTCGCAGCGATCGGTTTTGCATCGGTTCTGACACTTGTAGCAGGAATAGCCTCAAAAGCCGAGAATAGTGCTACTTTGATGACCGTATTGAGTTTTCCGATCATATTACCTATGCTTTTAATGACGATTCGTTTGGCAAAAAATGCATTGGATGGATTGGATTGGGATGTTAGTATGGATGAGATCAGAACCTTGTTGTCCATTGATGCCATAGTAATAACGCTGAGTTATTTGCTTTTCCCTTATTTATGGAGGAGTTAAGACGGACTCATTTCTGGGTATTGCTAAAATAGAGCTGCACAATGGTGTAGTCGGGGGTTGTCAAGGAATTGTCATTTGACTGTTGAAGTAGTCGGGATTTTCGGCTAGACGACCAGGTTTATTGGAACCGGGAAAGATTAAATTTAGTAACGAATAAATATTGAAGAAAATGAGAAAGAAATGGTGGAAATTCTTGTGTATCATCCTGTTAGTATATGTGATGGTATATGGATTTATGGGTCCGGTTCCACATCTTCCGATATTAAATGAGTCGATTCGGAATACATATTTTCACGTTGCTTTATGGTTGGCAATGACGACTCTATTACTGGCTTCGATGATATTCTCGATTTTATATTTGAAAAATGGAAAAGTCCAGGACGATGATATTGCTAGCGAACTCGCGAAGTCGGCGATATTTTATGGTATTTTAGGTTGTGCAACCGGGTCTATGTGGGCGAATTTCACATGGGGTGATCCATGGCCGAACGACCCGAAGCTGAACGGTGCGGCTGTTGGAATTCTGATATATCTGGCCTATTTGTTATTAAGAAGTTCTTTTGAAGATGAGCAAAGAAGAGCGCGTATATCGTCAGTGTACAACATATTCGCATTTGCTGTTTTCGTACCATTGATATATATCCTTCCAAGATTAACCGATTCATTGCATCCGGGAAGCGGTGGAAATGCAACCTTCGGTTCTTTTGACTTGGACAATAACCTTAGAATGGTGTTTTACCCAGCCATTATCGGATGGATTTTGCTTGGGCTATGGATGGCAGAACTTAGAGTGAGGTTGAAAGTTATTGACCGGATTCAGCATGACCAGTAGCGGCGGGAAATATCGTCATAACTGAATTCTGAACTGAAAAACAATTGTTTATATTTTTTTCGATTATTGTTAAATTTTTAGGTAACAACACACTGAATAATTGTAGTTACTTAATTTCTTTCTTTTTTAACATTTCTATATAAAATTTCGTTACGAATAAAGATATCATATGAGTACGCTTAAAAAACTTTCAAACGCCTTCGCGATCCTGCTCCTGAGCATGACTTCTTTGTTTGCCCAATCCGGCACTGATCAAGTGGAAATGGCCGACAAGATGCGGGAAGATGGCAAAATCTGGGTTGTGGTTGCGGTAATTGCCGTAGTTTTTATTGGTATAGCCATCAATATGCTCAGATTAGACAGCAAGATCAGTAAAGTAGAAAAAGAACTTAAAATTAAGTGATTAGGTATTAGTAGTTAGGTGTTAGCACAAAGGCTTTGATCTGTAATCTCAGCTTGGTACTGAAAACTAATTGCTAATCGCTAACAGCCAAAAGTTAAAAACATGAAAAAGATTCAAATATTCGGCTTGATCATCATCGCGGTAGCGATAGGAATTATCGTATCAACCGCAGGTGACGCCAGCACATATGTCGATTTTGCAAAAGCCCAGGAAATGGCAGCGGACGGCGATGACGAAAGTATTCACGTAGTTGGCAAATTGAAAAAAGATGCCGCCGGGAATATTTTGGATATGTCGTATCAACCGCAAATTGACCCTAATTATTTTTCTTTTACCCTTGTTGACAATAAAGGAATTGTCCAAAAAGTGGTGTACAAGAACACTAAACCACAGGATTTTGATAAATCTGAGCAGGTGGTCGTTATTGGCAAAATGGACAATGGCGTATTTTCTGCTGAAAAAATTCTGATGAAATGCCCTTCAAAATACAACGAAGGTAAACTTGAAACCACTGAACATACCGCGAAAAACTCATGATCCATACTACCATAGGAAGTGCAGGTCACTTATTGGTTATCATTGCTTTTGTAACAGCGGTGGTAGCCACTTTTGCTTATTTTAAGGCTGGCATGTCTAACACGGCGATCGCGGATGTCGATAGTTGGAAAAAATTTGCGCGAGCCACCTTCTTCATGCACCTTTTAGCGGTATTTGGAGTGGTTTTCTCCCTGTACTGGATCATCGGAAACCATTATTTTGAGTATCATTACGCCTGGAAAAATTCGTCATTGTCACTTCCCGCCGGATATACTATTTCCAGTTTCTGGCAAGATCAGGAAGGTAGTTTTCTCTTGTGGATTTTCTGGAATGTAATTCTGGGTGCCATATTGATTTATACAAACAGGTCGTGGGAAGCACCTGTAATGACCATTTTCGCACTGGTTCAGGCATTTTTGACTTCCATGATTCTAGGGGTCGTCATTCCGGGCATCGATCTGAAAATAGGTTCAACTCCGTTTTTACTTTTAAAAGAGGTAATGCCGGATATGCCAGTTTGGAAAATGGATCCGAACTTCATTCCAAAAGACGGCAACGGCCTTAATCCGTTACTTCAAAACTATTGGATGGTTATTCACCCTCCTACCCTGTTTCTAGGGTTTGCGTCTACTCTGATTCCTTTCTCATTTGCAATCGCAGGACTTTGGACCAGGAAAATTCAGGACTGGATTCGTCCCGCATTGCCTTGGGCATTACTCTCATGCCTGATACTGGGCGTCGGTATTCTGATGGGCGCTTATTGGGCATATGAAACGTTGAACTTCGGAGGATACTGGAACTGGGACCCTGTTGAAAACACGTCGTTCGTACCTTGGTTGATTTTGGTTGCCGCGGTGCACACCATGATCATCGGCCGCAAAAACGCAACCGCTCTCAAAACGTCGTTTATCTTGACGATCACGACTTTTGTATTGATTTTGTATTCGACTTTTATGACGAGGAGCGGAATTTTGGGAAGCGCGTCTGTTCACTCATTCACAGATCTTGGACTTTCCGGTCAGCTTTTAATATATCTCCTTACATTCCTTTTTGTGTCCGTCGGATTGCTGATATATCGCTGGAAAGACCTTCCAGGCGATAAAGAAGAAGTGTCGACTTATTCGCAAGAGTTCTGGATTTTTATTGGTGCTACGCTATTGTGCCTTTCAGGATTCCAGATTATCGCCACTACTTCTATCCCGGTCTATAATAAAATCGCGGAGCTTTTTGGAACCGTCCTTAACCTGGCGTTACCAACCGACCAGATCGGACACTATAACAAATTCCAGCTTTGGTTCTTTTCCATCATTATCATTATGACCGGTATTGGCCAATATTTCTGGTGGAAGCGAGTGGGTCAGGGGAAACTTCAGGCACTTTATAATCCATTGATATTGACACTGTTGATCAGCGGTGCGATCATCACTTTTGAGGGAGTAAAAGACATCCGTTATATCATATTCCTTACTGCCTCTGTATTTGCGGTGGTGGCCAACGGAAGTATTCTCTGGGATATTATTCGTGGAAATTATAGCCTGTCAGGAGGTGCGATTACGCATATCGGAGTTGCTTTAATGTTAATCGGAATCCTATTCTCGTCCGCATATACGAAGGTGATTTCTTTGAATACTTCGGGTTTGATGATTTCCCGAAGCGAAGAATTTACACAGAACGACAATAAAGAAAACCGTGAAAACATCACGCTTTGGAAAAACAAGCCAGAGAAAATGGGGGACTATATGCTTACCTGGCGTGATGTACGCGTGGAGCCAAGACATGTTCCTTCCTATATTTCTAAAAGTTGGGTAGATATTATTGAGGGCGATTATCGCGCTGTAGCTTTGCGCGATATCGTTGTAGATGAAAAGAAGTACTATTCAAAAGGTGATACGCTCGAAATATCCCCTGAGAATTTCTACTATGAAATCGAATATCGTGATCCGTCAGGGCAGGTGTTCAGCCTTTTCCCGCGCGTTCAGATTAATCCAAGAATGGGTGGGATCGTCTCTTCTCCTGATATTCAGCGAAAGTTGAGCAAGGATATGTATACTTACGTAAGTATGGTCACTAATCCGCTTGATGAGCCGGTTTGGAGCAAAACTGAGTCGTTCACGGTCAATCTGAAAGATACTTTCTTTGTAAACGACTACGTAGCAATTCTTGACAATGTGGTTCGTACTGACGACGTAGAAGGTGTGAAACTCAACGAAGGCGATGCTGCAGTTAAAGCATTGATCAGGGTTTTGGACAAGGATAACGAATATGTGATCACACCGTCATTTGTGATCAGAGACCGTATGGTTGCCCGTAAGCCGGAAGTTAATGAAGACCTGGGTTTCAGAATTCAATTTAACGAGATCAATCCGCAGACCGGACAATTCACTTTTGGGGTCAACACGACGCAGAAAGATTTTATGGTTCTGAAAGCAATTGAAAAACCGTTAATCAATGTGCTTTGGCTTGGGACTTTTGTTCTGATCATTGGTCTGATTATGGCGACGGTAAGGCGGTTCAAGGATTTCATAAAAATGAGAGACAAAGAATTAGCCTCAACAGCAGCCAGCGTTAAAAAACAGAAGCCGCAAGTAGTCTGAGGAATTACGATTTCATATACATTCCCTGGTAAAAGTATAGTAGCAGGTGCCGAAGCAAAAACAGAGAGCTGATATGGAAGTCAGCTCTCTGTTTTTATATAACACAAACAAACTTTACTGCTTTTTGGGAATATATCTTCTTCGGTAGAAATCAATCTCTCTTTGATATACCAGAAACGGCGTCTCAACGCATTTCTCTTTTAATTCATTCAACTGTTTGTTGGCAAGCTTGGTATCCAGCTGCCACACTATTCCATTTTTATATGATTCGTGATCCTGGTCGAGCGTTTGCTGTAATCTCCCGATGACTTCAATAGCCTTTTCGAGCGTCGGTACATTTTTCAAAGCAGCAAGCTGACCAGCACTGAACCGAAACAGATAGAGTTGCGAAGTATCAGGCTTGATCGTATCAGCAATCGCAAAAGTTTGTTTCAAAAGCATACAATTTTGACCAAACCCACAAATTGGTACCAAAACCCACGCCCAGAGCATCATATGCCGAGTTACTCTCATATTTAAAACCGCATCGCAATTTTGGTAAAAAAGAACCCGCCGTTATTTCCCATTTGGACAGCATCCCATGCTCCACCGCTTTCAGTCAGCGATTGAATTTTCCTGTCAGGAATTGTACCTAGTATATTGCTTCCTCCTAAAATGATTGAGAATGTGTCGTTTAGAGTGTAACTCGCACTGATATCAGCCTGCACTTTGGCTGCGTATACATCGGTATATTTGGCAGGAGTATATGGCATTTTTGTCGAAGGATCGGTTTTTCCGTAATTACGATTGAACAAATTTATCTCACCAAAGCGAACCAACCGGACCATGAAACTCAGTCTGTTCAGCGAATAGTTAAATATCATGTTAACCTTGGTCTGAGGAGCTGACGCCAGCATAAATTGTTTCTCGCGTTCGCTGAAATATATGCCATCCTTCCCGATAACGGATGAACCTATATTCACGTCGCCAATTTCCATATGATTATAATTGCCCGCCAACGTTGTACTGAAATTTGCCGTGCCGACCGGAATCACATATTTGATGCTCGCGTCTATCCCCATTGTAGTAGTCGACGAAAGTCCGTTTGAAAAAAACCGAACCTCATTGATGCCGTATTTTTTAAACAAAGTATCCGTTTGGCGGTTGACTCTTCCGATCATGTCAGTCAACACAATTCGCTCTTTGATTTTGATATAATAACCGTCCAGAGCAATAGTTAGCCCAGTTACAGGCTTCAGAACAACTCCAATATTTGCATTTTCGGAAGACTCAGGTTTTAAATCGGGCATTTTGAGTTCTTGCCGTAATTTGTTATTATCGTTTAACACCAATCCTTCAACCAGACTACTTCCCTCAAAATTGCTGAACTGTTGATTGAAATACTTTTGAGACATGGAGGGAGCTTTAAAACCAGTGCCGACCGAAGCACGGATAGTTAGCTCCTCACTGACCTTATATCTCAAACCGACTTTTCCACTGACAGTGCTTCCGAAATCAGTATAATAGTCATAACGTGCGACTCCTGTCACTGCAAATTTCTTGGTTAAATCGGCTTCAATATCCATAAAGCCGCTCATATTTGACCGCGTTTCCCGGACTTCATTTGCCGGACTAAATCCAGGAAAGCCCTGTGCTCCACCGGGCTGTTTACCCGGATCATAATTATAGTATGAAGGTCGCTCGCCCGCAAAAATCTTATACCATTGTAGTCTGTATTCAGCCCCCGCACTGAAATTCAACCCTTCAAAAATGTCAGAGAAATGCCTCGTGGCAGTCAAGTTAGAAACATTTTGGCCACCCAGTGTTCCTCCCGATTCGAAGGAATGTTGAGAGAGAGCACCCAATGAGCGGTTCAATGAGCTGGAGACAAAGAAATGATTTTTGTTGAAGCCAAATGTATTGCTTAAATCAAAATCCCAGCGATTCCTCTTTGTTCTTACACCAACTGTTGCTTCGCGGTCATCGATTCTTGTGGAAACAACAGGATCAAATCCTTTTGGATATACTGACGCAATATTCTCGGAATCTTTGGGAAAACGCGTCCAGGCATATGCGTCACCCAATCGGTAATTGATTCCTCCAAAACTGTATAATTCTGTTTTAGAGCCAATTGGCAACTGCATATTATAATATATCGAGCCGTTCTGAATTCTCGGGTCGCCATATTCCCGGCGGACCACATCACCTAATTCAGTGGCATATGCGCGGTTAGTGTAATTGCGAAAATTGTAGTCGCCCGTGATATTCACAAATCCTTTTTTTGCGAGTTTCATACCGTACGTGATATTCGCATTGGTGTTCAGCCCGTCAATTGTGCTATCATCCAGTCGGTATTGAGACGAAAACATCCCCCCATTCACGTTTGCAGAAAACTCATTTGGCGAATCTTTAAGAACAACATTGATTACTCCACCCATTGCGTTAGAACCATATTGAGCAGACGCGCCATCTTTTAGTATTTCGATTCGCTTGATAGCAGCAATGGGTATAGAATTCAGATCGAAGAAATTACTACCACGTCCCCTCGATCCAGACCCATTCATCATCGAAGATTCATTTCTCCGCTTACCATTGATCATCACCAAAACCTGATCCGGACTCAGCCCATGTACCGAAGAAGGATCCACATGATCCGCTCCGTCGGCACCTGACTGGCGGTTGGAATTAAAGGATGGCAAAGCGAATTGGAGCAACTGATTTAAATCAAACTGGCCCTGCATTCGGGAGAGTTGCGGTATATCTATTGTTTCAACTGAGGCTGGGGATGTTTCGGCATTCCGGCTCAGATTCCGCGTGCCAATTACATTGATTTGACCAAGGTCAATCGTCGTTCTCAGCACAAAATCCTGAGTTCCCTGCCCATTGATCATCCTTTCGGCTTTCGAAAAACCAGGGCCCGACGCGATTAAAACGGCGTTTACATATCTTACTGAAATGGTAAAGAGCCCTTTTCCGTCTGACAACACTTTGTTATTTGTACCTCTTTCGTGGACTATAGCACCTTTCAATGCCATGCCGTTCTCGTCCTTGATGCTGCCTTTGACCGTAAATACTTGAGAATAAGAAACCTGAGAAGAAATGAGAAGCAAAAAAAGGTAAAAAGCCTTCATCGTTGACATATGTGTCGGTTAAAGCCGATTGAAATTAATGTGTGGGTTGTTTAACGCACATTGGTACGTTTAAATGGCAATATGGACACATATTTGAATCAAACTATTAAAATAGTAAAATATTGTAATCTATTCCAGTAAAATTCATATTCATTGTAAAAAAGTCACAAAACTTTCATAAAAACGGCCTAGAACGTCGATTTCCTAACCAAAATCAACTGAAAATTAAGCGGATAAACGTATCAGACCTTATCTTTGTTCATTCTCCAATTTTCATAAAAATAATGACTTCGGATTTAATTAAAACGGCAATCGGCAGATTGCGTATTGTGGCTTTCCTTGAAGGTATTTCATTTCTGGTTTTGTTAGGTATTGCAATGCCGCTCAAATATATGGCGGGACTTCCCGAGGCAGTTCGCGTGGTTGGAATGGCGCATGGAGTCCTTTTCATATTATATATAGTGCTTTTAATTCAGGTTGCGATTGAGAAAGGATGGTCATTTAAAACATCTATACTTGCTTTTCTTGCATCTCTTATCCCTTTCGGCACCTTTTATGCCGATGCAAAATTGTTTCGCCTATAAGTTAATTTCCATATCCTAAACCTATAATAATTTGTACCGTTACCTATTCACCTATGCGCTGATTTTTGCCCTGACTAAAACACTTGCACAAAAACCCAATGATAATTACCGATACCATATTCATCCCGCATCATCGAAAATAAGTATCGACGGTGTGGTTGATGAAATCGCCTGGCAGGATGCTGAAACTGCGACCAAGTTTTTTATGATCACGCCGATGGATACCAGTTTTGCGCGTTGCAATACTGAGGTAAAAATGGCTTATGATCACAATAACCTGTATATACTTGTGATCAACCACAAGCCAGTCAAGGGAAGCACGGTGGTTGAATCGCTGAAAAGAGATTTTGCTTTTGGGAAAAATGACAACTTTCTTCTTTTCATGGACACCTTTGATGACAAGACCAATGGCTTTTCTTTCGGCGCCAATGCGGTAGGCGCACCATGGGACGGCCAAATGTGGGATGGAGGATCTGTTGATCTGAGTTGGGATAATAAGTGGCTTTCTTCCGTTAAAAACGACGAAGATAAGTGGATTTGGGAAGCTGCTATTCCTTTTAAGAGTATCCGCTATAAACCCGGTATTACGGAATGGGGAATCAATTTTAGCCGGCAGGATCTGACTGTTTCCGAAAAATCTTCGTGGGCTCCTGTTCCACGTCAATTTCCTTCGGCATCTCTGGCATATACTGGTGTATTGGTGTGGGATGTACCACCTCCAAAACCTGGTCCGAATATCTCCGTGATTCCATATGCGGCTACGAGAATGACACGCGACTATGTGAATGACAAGCCAACGAAGTATAAAAATAACATTGGAGGAGATGTAAAAATCGGCCTTACTCCTTCTCTCAATCTGGACTTGACCGTCAACCCGGACTTCTCGCAGGTAGATGTAGACGTTCAGCAGACAAATCTGGATCGTTTTGAGCTCTTTTTCCCGGAGCGTCGGCAGTTCTTTCTTGAAAACGCTGACCTTTTTGCCAATTTCGGGTACGCTACCATAAGGCCTTTTTTCTCGCGGCGAATTGGTTTGGGCACTCCCATTGAGTTCGGAGCGCGTATGAGCGGGAAGCTTGATAAAAACTGGCGTATTGGAGTGCTCGATGTTCAAACGGATTCGCCGGATAGTCTGACGCCCAAAAACAATTATGCGGTTTTTGCTTTACAACGCCAGGTTTTAGCCAGGTCCAATATCCGTTTCATGTTTGTAAATAAAGACGCGCTTAATTTTTCACAGGAGAAATATGAGGGTGTAAATCGATATAACCGGAATATTGGTGCGGAATTTAACCTGGCAAGTGCCAAAAACCTTTGGACCGGAAAAGTAATGTTTCTTAAATCATTCACTCCGGGCAAATCCTCCGACGATTTTGTATATGCAGGTGATCTGAAATATAATAAGGCAAACTTTTTCTGGCAATGGCAGCAGGAATATGTGGGTTCAAACTACACTGCCGAAGTGGGATATGTGCCAAATTCGGCTCGGATGGGGTATTACAAGATCAGTCCTAATGTTGGGTATTTGTTTTTTATCAAATCACCGAAGATCATCAGCCATGGTCCAAAGCTGATTACCAATATCTATTGGGACAAGCAATTTGATGTGAGTGACAAGGAATTTATATTTTCCTACAACATCAATTTTATCAATCGCGCAACTATTATTCCTTATGTGTCAAGCAATTACATAAGACTTCTTAAACCATTTGATCCAACAAATCTAGGAAGCTTTAGACTGGACGCTGGTACAGAACACCATTGGAAAACGGTAGGGATTGATATAGTTTCAGGCCCTCAACGTCGATTTACTTATTCGTTTTCTGCCAGTCATGGAGGATATTATGCGGAAGGGCAAAAGACGACAATTAAGACTGAGCTGGGATATCGTATACAGCCATATGTAGCTATGGCACTAGCCGGCAACTACAACAACCTGAAACTACCAGCGCCCTGGAACCAGACTGACCTGTGGCTTGTTGGCCCACGGATTGACGTCACGTTCACCAACAAGCTGTTTTTCACGACCTTTATGCAATATAATAACCAGGCGGACAATATCAACCTGAACGCTCGCGTGCAATGGAGATACCGACCTGCTTCCGATCTTTTCATTGTATATACTGACAATTATTTACCAGATAATTTCATGGTAAAAAACAGGGCAATCGTTTTGAAGCTAACTTATTGGTGGAATTTATAAAATATTCCTCCTGAACAAAAACGGCCCTGAAATCACTTTCAAGGCCGTTTTTGTTTTATTTTGTTCTCTCGATGGTAAACTGAACGAGCTGTTCCAATGAATTTCGATAAGGGGAATCTGTAAATTCATGAAGCAACTCCTGCGCCTCCCGAACATATTTATGCATCACCTCCTGCGCATATTTAAGCCCGCCGGATTGCTTTACAAATGCAATTACTTCGGCCACTTTCACAGGTTTGTGGCTTTGGTTTTTGATAATATTAATCACGTGACGTTTTTCAAGCCATGAAGCTTTGTTGAGTGCATATATCAATGGAAGTGTCATTTTCTTCTCCTTAATATCAATACCCAGCGGTTTTCCAATCTCGTCGTCACCGTAGTCAAAAAGGTCGTCTTTTATCTGGAAAGCCATTCCGACTTTCTCTCCGAAGGCATGCATTTTCTTCACGATTTCATCTCCTGCTCCGACCGAGCAAGCTCCAACAGCACAACAAGAAGCGATCAGAGAGGCGGTTTTCTGGCGGATAATCTGGTAATATACATCCTCACTGATATCAAGACGGCGCGCCTTCTCCATTTGAAGCAACTCTCCTTCACTCAACTCTCTCACAGCAGTGGAAACGATTTTCAGCAGGTCAAACTCTTTATGGTCAACAGACAGCAAAAGACCACGGGAAAGTAAATAATCCCCGACGAGCACCGCAATCTTATTTTTCCACAATGCATTCACAGAGAAAAAACCGCGGCGATAATTAGAATCGTCAACTACGTCGTCATGTACCAAAGTGGCCGTATGTAAAAGCTCGATCAATGCAGCTCCACGGTGAGACGACTCTCCTATAGGCCCGCAAACGCCTGCAGAAAGAAAAACAAACATGGGTCTGAGTTGCTTCCCCTTCCGGCGGACAATATAATTCATGATCTGGTCAAGCAACTTCACCTCACTTTTCATGAATTGACGAAACTTATGCTCGAAAGCCTTCATTTCGTCATCGATCGGAACTTGAATTTCCTTAATTGAAAGGGTCATATAAATGTCTGAGGAATGTCCCTCATGTAATCGTAATGGGCGAAATCGAATCAGATGATTCGCGTGGAGTAAAGTTATTTTTACTTTCAATTCCAAATTTGGAACAAAATCT
This sequence comes from Dyadobacter sp. HNCC25DJ184, assembly GCF_056895215.1. Lineage (NCBI taxonomy): Bacteria > Pseudomonadati > Bacteroidota > Cytophagia > Cytophagales > Spirosomataceae > Dyadobacter > Dyadobacter sp. HNCC25DJ184. Next base: position 411,248 of record NZ_JBXHAQ010000002.1, read on the forward strand.
TCTTTTTCTCAGCATTTTAGTCCGAAAATGTTTAGAATTGGGAAAATGACACATTTCGGATTGAGGAAATAAAATATCTGACTCCCTAAAAAATGATGATATATGTCCCGCAGGCTTTTGTATTTTAATATTATTTAACAGAAAGTTACAATATGAAGGCACTCGTGCTGGGTGGTGGCTCTATGAAAGGAGCATTTCAAGTGGGGGCAATTCAGGCTGTTATGGAACAGGGATTTTGCCCGGATATGGTCTATGGAATTTCCGTTGGAGCGTTGAACACCACATTTTTGATAAACGAAACAGGCCGGCAGACAATGGAATCCCATGAACTGAACTGGCCGCTAGCCGGTCGAAAATTGCTTGAATTCTGGTTGACCAATATCACGTTGCCGCAAAATATCTCCATGCTCCGGTCGCGTGTCATGTTGGGGATGAATACGCTCATGAGCCGTTTTGACGGGATTCTTGACCCACTTCCGTTGCATATCATGGTGCGGAAAAATATTAAGCAGGAATTTCTCTCGTCGTCAAACATCAAGTCAAAAATAGGAGCGGTCAATATTGAGAGTGGCGAGATTAAATATGTAGCGCCCGACCATCCCAGATTTCTGGATTATGTATTCGCCAGTTCTTCGATTCCGATGCTGATGCCGGCAGTGCCTATTGATAATGCGCTGTATCTGGACGGTGGTTTACGCGAAGTTGCGCCGGTTCGACAAGCCATCGAAGACGGCGCTACAGAGATCGTACTGATTGCCTGCCACTCCCCTTTGCTTTACCAACCCGAAGGTATTAATGCCAGAAACCTGATCACGCTTGTGGAAAGGGTGAGAGACATTACAGTCAATCAGCTCGTGAACAGCAATATTCAATGGGCAGAGTCCTATGTAGACCGATCAATATTAAGGGGAAAACCAATGAAATTGACCGTGATCCGACCGCAAACACCGCTCGTACTGGATTTACAGCATTTTACAAGTGATGATATCTCAAGGCTTATTGTGGAGGGATATAAGGAAGCGTTGGATACTTTGAAGAAAATCCCATTCTCATCATAAACTTTATATTGTTTAAAGCACAGAAGCAACCCCGACTGAGGTTGCTTCTGTGCTTTAAAAATACTATCAGAATTAGTTAAAGATATACCGAATTCCAATTTGTGCCTGCCATACGTTATTCACTGACACGTTAGGTGTAAATGAATCTCTCAGAAGGATTGTTTTATTCAACTCACCATCTTTTATTGACTGCGTCGCGATTCTGTAAGAAGGTACGCCGCCCGCCGAAACACTCGCAAGAGCAATCGGGTTAGATACCCCAGTGCTTGATTGTGCGGTTGCAACATTACCCAAGCCCCATGAATCGTTCAACAAGTTTCCTACGTTCAGGATATCTCCGCGAAGCTGAATTGTATTTCTTTTTCCTTTTTTGCCCACCGCAATATAGAATTCCTGAATAACAGTGAAATCGAAACGGGTCAACCATGGATAGGCTCCGCCATTACGTTCTGCAAATTGCCCTCTTCTTGATTTCAGGTATTTGTTGCCGTTAATGTAGGCGTCAAAAGCCTCCTGTTGCTGCTCAGGAGAATATACTACTGCCGCTGAACCAGAGCCTACAGTAAGCGGCGCAAACGTAAGATCAGATGCTTTATTCGGAACGAAGATCAAATCGTTAGATGTCTGACCGTCACCGTTCAAATCCTGGTTAAGTGTATATGAGATTTTTCCACCACTTGCAGAAACCATTCCTAAACTAAATGCTGTTGATCCGCCAAATTTTCCTCCATAATTAAGACGATAGTTCAGCATACCCACGATACGGTGACGCAAATCGTTATCAGAATATGTCAAAGGAAGATAATTCTGACCTACCACACTAGGTACGTTTGCCTGCACTGTACTCCCAACGAAAGCGATGTCTTTTGCTTCTCCGTAAGTGTAAGAAACAAATCCTCCGAAACCACGGGTCGCACGTTTTTCCAACTTAACAGTCGCGATATACGAGCTACCCTTTTTTGTATTCTTCAAAACAAAAACATTGGAGATCTGCGGATTGTAAAATCTCGCTACCGCAACAGTATTAGCAGCACCTGAGCCTGAGCTTGCAACGCCGGAAGCAGGGAAACGTGGACGGCCGTCCTCAGGGTCCGGGAACGAACGATCCGGCGCTTTCAAGTTGGCGTCAATATATCTTAAACCAGTGATCGTTTTGTTGAAGATGAATTCAACTGTTCCAATCAATCCAAACGGAAGTTTTTGATCTACTGCGATATCGGTTTTCCAAATCTGAGGATATTTCAAGTTTTGATCCGACGCATTGATAACATACGGGGGCAATTTGGTGATATCCGTATTCGATATATCAGGAATAAATTTCGAAGGATCCGTTGTAAAACCGTAATCAGTTGTATTTGTCGCGCTAAGAACGGCAGTATTAACTCCGTTATTCCCTAACTGGTTAGATATCAATACTTCTGGTATTCTTGAAACGAAAATCCCGCTACCTCCACGAAGTTGTGTAGTCTTATCACCTTTTACATCATAGTTAAATCCAATTCTTGGAGACAACAAAAGACGCGACTTTGGATAAGTTCCTGTAGTAACCTTGTATGGGTCGCCATTTTCATCACGGAAGGTCAATCCTGCCACCACCGGGTTGTTGAAATCTTTGGCAGTCGAATTATCATATGCAAAAATATCTCCTCTGATACCTGCTGTCAATTTCAAATTCGGTGTAACCTGGAATTCATCCTGAACGTAAGCGCTGTACAAATCTCTTTTCAATGTTTGAACCGGCTCTGTAAGTCCTGGAATTAATGAATAACGTAAGTTATATCTTGCTACAGACACTGGTGAAGTGGTTGCCGTTGGATTAGCAATGTAAGCCAATGCAGCAGTTTTGAAATCGTCTATTGAGTTATAAACATATACCCCGTTTGAAGAAGGGAAGAATACGTTGTTTGAAGTAAAGTGCTCATATACAACGCCAAACGTAAAAGTATGCTTACCCGCAAAGTAACTTAGGTTGTTAGTTACGTTGAAGGTCGAATAATTCAGCTTGTTACTTGGAGTAAACGGGTCAAAACCTATGGATGTATAAGTGCTTCCATCCTTCAAAATATCGACAGTCGGGAAAGGATCTGTTTTATATTTCCGGTCTTCGATCTGCTTGTTGTAAGTGACAATAAGGTCGTTAGAAAATTTGCTGCTGAAATTGGAGGTAAGCTCAGCCGCTACAGAACGCGTATTATCCTGAATCAAATACCCAGAATTTTCAGGTGAAATGGCAAGCAAACTGTTCGACCTGTTTCCGTTACCAGCCGTGTTGCTACTGCTACTGTTACTGATGATTGATCCAGACTCAGAGTTGTGGGTTGAGTATCTCACTGACAACTTATGCATATCGTTGATGTTCCAGTCCAATCTGATCAATCCTTTCTTGCTCTTCACCTCGTTGTTGAAACCGTCCAACGCTCCAAGCGGATGGTTGAAGTTGGTAGTCATGAAATTGTTCAGATCGATCATATCAGACTCCAAAACGCGGGATACGTTCGTTCCGCCTGTTCCTCTGTCAAGAGAGTATTGCAAGGCAGGGTTACTACTTTTAAATTGTTCAGCGTTTACAAAAAAGAACAACTTGTTCTTAATGATCGGCCCACCCAATCGGAAACCATAGGTATTTTCTTTTACATATGGATCTGGAGTGATTTTGTTACCATCGCCTTTTGTTCCTACAAGATCGCTATTACGGAAAAGGGTATAAACCGAACCTGAAAATTCATTTGTTCCTGAGCGTGTTACCGCGTTGATACCTGCACCAGTAAAGCCAGATTGACGAATATCGAACGGTGCAACATTCACCTGAACCTGATCCAATGCGTCAAGAGACACAGCAGTAGTACCGGTACGTCCACCAGCCTGCGCAGATGAACCAAGACCGAAACCGTTATTGAAAACCGATCCGTCAATTGTGATATTATTGAAACGTGGATCCTGTCCGGCAAAAGATTGTCCGTTACTGTAAGGATTGTATTTCGTGATATCTGCTACTGTTCTACCAATCGTCGGAGTTGAGTTGATCGCGTCTCTTCCAAAAGAAGTAGAGGCACCTGTACGATCCGAACTGAATACGTCACTTCGTGAAGTACTGATCACTACCTCTTGTAAATCCGTAATATCCGATTTCATTACGAAGCTTACATCTGAATTCGTACCAAGATCCGCGGCAATGTTGTCACGTGTTTGATCCTTAAATCCGATGAAGGATGCAGTAACCGTATATGGTCCGCCTACCCTTACCGCCGGAATTGTGTAAAGTCCTTTCTCATTAGTAACAGAACCATATTTGGTTCCTGATGGAGTGTGAATTGCCACGACTGTGGCCCCGGGAAGAACTTCCCCCTTGTCGTCGGTAATCCGACCGCTAATTGCCGATGACGTAACCTGCGCATACAGTTCAGTGCCTGACAGGGAAATGGCAAATGTGAATATTATCAGAGATAATACCTTGAAAAGTAAACTTTTCTGAATCATAGATTTGGTGATTTGGTTTGAAATGGATTGAACGCGATCAAAAGACAGATAATGGGTCAATCGAATTTGTCGTAAAATAAGAGCTTAATAAGTTATTATCCAACGGCAACAATCCTACCAAAGTACTATACTAGATATCGTAAGTGCCTGATTTATTGTAATAATACAGATTTATGTATTAATAATAACACATTTGGCTATGTTATTTTTTTGTTAAGACAACTATACGGTATTTCGTGATTTTCACTCAAAAGCGGAACTACTTTGCAATCATTATAATTAATCTTAATGATGTTTATTTAAAATGATGACGATCTTTGCATTTCGTTAAATGGAATGAATTTTTGCCGGTCACCTCGTAACCAGTGAACACTCGAGGCGAAAAAAATAAAAAATATATGCGTCTTAACTTTAAAAAGATTGGCGAACAGGGCCAACCTCTCATTATCCTTCACGGTGTTTTCGGACTGCTGGACAATTGGCTGACTGTAAGCAAAGCAATATCCGAGGCTGGCTATCAATTATATCTCGTTGATCAGCGAAATCATGGCCGTTCGCCGCACGAGTCGCCTATGGATTATCCTTCATTTGCGGCAGACCTCGCCGAGTTTATCGAACAGGAAAATATAAAATCTCCGGTTTTGATCGGGCATTCGATGGGTGGAAAGACGGTTATGGAATATGCTGTCAATCATCAGGGAACTTATGACAAACTGGTTATTGTCGATATCGGACCAAAACAATATCCCATTCATCACCGGAAAATCCTGGAGGGTCTGAATGCAATTGATCTTTCGACCGTGAATACGCGGCAGGATGCTGACGATCAGCTGAGCCCATATGAGCCAATTCTCAGCGTGAGACAATTTCTCTTGAAAAACCTTTACCGAGAAGAAGACGGATCTTTTGCGTGGCGATTCAACTTGCCTGTGCTAACCAGTGACATGTCAAAAATAGGTGCGGAGATCAAAACCGATGAGCCGGTACAGGTTCCGACATTATTTATCAGGGGAGCAAAATCAAACTACATACTGGACGAGGACTGGGAAGACATTTTGAAGCTATTCCCTTCGGCGCAGTTAGCTACGATTGAAAACTCCGGTCATTGGGTTCAGGCAGAACAGCCGAAAGAATTTGTTTCAGTGCTTTTGAAATTTTTGAGTGAGTAAAAAACGGAGTCTGGCTAAGAAAAACCAGACTCTGTTTTTTTTGTTTTGCCGCAAGCATTTTCTTAAAGTCGCCGGTATTTCCCGTTCGCCAAAACACAACCAGATATAATCAACTCATTGGAAGACAGTTGCATTTCCCAGACCGGGCATCCTGCGCAATAAATCGTAGTGCATTTTGGATTTGCTTCAACATTCTTGTTGACGTCCACCAAAGTCGAATTTATGATATAACTGGTTGGACGGCAGCAAGCGGGAAGGTTATCCTGATCAACTAATACCCCGTCGCCGCGAAATTTTATGACAACCTGAAGGGAATCAGGGAGGTTGGTCCATTGAGGCGTATTGGTTACCCCTGAATAAGTTTCAAACTTTTTCCACGAACCCTCCAGCGTTTCGACCGGTGCCGAAAGACTGTCCGCACTTTGGTCTTTGCATCCAAATATCATCAGCAGGAGGAGTGAAACAGATATTAATAATCTCATAGCATTACCTTTGTTTCCTGTTTGGACAAAGAATACCGGCAAATGGTTGTAATTGTTAAAATATTTTAATTTCTGAATACAGTACCATGGAAGCTCTCAAACCGACTATATATCTCATTCCGACAATTCTGGCAGAAGAAACTCAAAGCGAAGTTATCCCGCAATCAATCAGTAGATTACTTCATGATCTGGATATCCTATTCGTGGAAAATGTTCGGACCGCGCGTCGTTTCATCAGTAGCTTGAAAATCGGAAAGGTCATTGACGAAATCACTTTTATTGAGTTGACAAAGGATACGCCGGAAGAGAAAACACGCGAAGCATTAAAATCACTAAAGAGAAATGCAGGTATACTGTCAGAAGCAGGCTGCCCGGGCGTGGCGGATCCTGGTGCGGTAGCTGTTCGTTTTGCACACGAACTTGGTTATCAGGTAGTTCCGCAAGTGGGGCCGTCGTCCATATTGTTGGCACTGATGGGTTCGGGAATGAGCGGGCAATCTTTTGCTTTTCATGGATATCTGCCTATTGATAAAAATGATCGAAGAAAATCGATTCAAAGTCTGGAACGCGAATCGTCACAACGAACACAAACACAGATATTTATGGAAACACCTTTCCGGAATAATCAGCTTTTGGAGGCGATTCTGGAAGCCTGCGCCGGGCATACCAGACTTTGTATTGCTTCAAATCTGACGGCTCCGGATGAACTGCTTAAAACCAAAACCGTGGCTGAGTGGAAAAAAAGCAAACCGGATTTGCACAAAAAACCAACTATCTTTTTGATTGCTCAGTTCAATAATTAAATACTTCCCGAATCAGCACGTTATTTGCAGGTAAAGTTCAGAAATCCGGACCTCCGGTTTTAAAAAATTAAGTGAGCTATGAATAAATGGAATATTTCAGTTTTGATTTTGGCAGTTATAACAATTTTCTCTTGTCAGGATGGAGAAAAAATGGTCGCAACAACAACTGTTGACTCGAAATTTGAAACAGGGATAGAAGGTTGGGCTGCCGTATTTTCTGAATATAGCACTGAAACAGATACTGCGTCTCTTCAAATGAGATTTGCCTGGGCCAAATTGCGGGCACCACTGGATACTACCACCTCTGGTTTGCGCATACAAAGCAACAATCATAGTGACGATATGTTTATGTTCGTCAAAAAAAAGATCAGTGGGTTTAGTGCTGGCAAACAATATAGTGTGGTTTTCGATATTGACCTTGCAAGCCAATATGCGGAAAATAGTGTGGGCGCTGGAGGTTCGCCGGGGAGTTCGGTATATATCAAAGCAGGCGCCACAGCTGCAGAGCCACTCGATGTTATTGAAAACGATTTTCACACTTTTAATTTGGATAAAGGAAGTCAGTCGGAAGGTGGAAAAGACATGATCGTGTTAGGAAATGTTGCCAACGGACAGGATAGGAATGTATATACGATCGTGAAGCGGGGAAATGCAGACAAGCCCATCACTGCAACTGCCAACGATAAAGGCGAAATTTGGCTATGCGTTGGAACCGACTCGGGCTATGAAGGTCTTTCCATTTTCTATTATGACAGGATTGTCGTCAGGATTTCGGAGAGTATTGATTGAAGCTTTTAGCAGTTAGCTATAAGTTTAATAAGTCTCCGAAATTCGGCCAAACTAAGAGCTAACCACTAAAAGCTAACAGCTCATACTCCGCTTTTTTCGTAAATTTGCCCACTTCACATTCGACTATTTCTCAAATGCTTCATATACAGAGTTTCACATTTAATCCTTTTTCTGAAAATACTTACGTATTATATGATGGCACCGGTGAGGCTGTGATTGTCGACCCAGGCTGTTATACCAAAACCGAGTTCGAGGAGCTTTATTCATTTATTGAGGAACGAGGGTTGAAACCTAAAATGATTATTAATACACACGCTCATATCGACCACGTTCTGGGTGTTGCTGCGGTGAAACGCAAATACAATATTCCATTTTATTTGCATCAATTGGACGAGCCTTTGCTTCGCGCCGTAAAAACCTATGCTTCAAATTACGGATTTGCTGCTTTCGATGAGCCTGAGATTGATGGATATATTGTTGAAAATAAAGATATTAAATTAGGAGACAGCACATTGAAAGTGTTATTTGTCCCCGGTCATGCCCCAGGTCATGTTGCGTTCGTAAATGAAGAAAGCCGCATAGTTATCGGTGGTGACGTACTATTCAGACAAAGTGTTGGACGAACTGATTTGCCTGGTGGAAATATGAACATACTATTAAACAGCATCCGTACGCAGCTTTTCACCCTTCCCGACGATTATAAGGTATATGCCGGTCACATGGAGCCAACGACTATTGGCTTCGAAAAGAAACACAATCCATTTTTGAAATAACATTCATATGATCCGAAAAAATATACCCAATATCCTCACACTCTGCAATTTACTGTGTGGCTGTGTCGCCATCGTGGAGGCTTTTCATAACAATATCCTTTTGTCAAGTGCACTCATGGCAATTGCGTTAATATTCGATTTCTTTGATGGATTCGCAGCCCGATTATTGCGTGTCTCATCTCCCATCGGAAGGGATCTGGATTCCCTGGCGGATATGGTGACTTTCGGAGTTCTGCCTGCCATTATCGTTTATCAGCTTTTGATGCAAAGTATCCCGGATCTATTTGGCATATGGAAGGCATATCCTGCTTTTTTAATCGCACTTTTTTCAGCAATTCGCCTCGCCAAGTTTAATAATGATCCTCGTCAAAGCGACTCATTTATAGGAGTTCCAACGCCAGCTAATGGGATTTTTATTGCTTCCCTCCCATTTATGGTTCATTTTGGCGACGAGCAGATCAAATCAATCATCGTAAATACCAACAATTTGCTAATTCTAACCGTAGTGATGTCCTTGCTACTGGTGTCTGAAATCCCTTTGGTAGCTCTGAAGTTCAAATCTTTTGGATGGGCTCATAATGAAGCACGGTATATTCTCATCATGTTGTCCATCGTGCTTCTGGCTGTATTTAACATCTTTGCGGTACCCTTAATTCTGGTACTTTACATTCTGATTTCATTAGTCGTGAATACCTTGGCTAAAAAATCGGCCAAAGAAGGGTAACTGACTATAATCGACTATATATCAATACATTACCTAAACAGGTAAATCGTTGGTATTTAATCGGCATTGAAAATTTACATTTATTACATCTTTTTTTTAAGTTTATCTTACAAAATACAGGTTACTTCGGATAACGCTGTCTTAAATATAGTTCTGATGTGACTAACCTCTCCGCCAGAATATCAAACTTGAAATACCGTTCACCCACTTATCTGAAACATTTAATATGACCTTTTCTCGTATTGCCGGCCTCGGATATTACGTCCCCGACAACATCATTACCAATCAGGATTTGACTCAATGGATGGAGACATCGGACGAATGGATCCAGGAAAGGACGGGAATTAAAGAACGAAGATACTTCGAATACGGAAAAGACACCAATTACAGCATGGCTACCGAAGCGTCGAAGATCGCATTGGAAAGAGCCGGTTTAACCCCAGCAGAAGTTGATGTCATCATTTATGCAACCATTACACCTGATTACTTTTTCCCTGGTTCCGCATTCCTCATGCAAAGGGAATTGGGCATGGACGGCAAACCTGTGATTGATATTCGCCAGCAATGTTCTGGATTTGTATATGCACTGTCCATCGCCGACCAGTTTATTAAAACAGGTATGTACAAGTCTGCACTTGTCGTTGGCTCCGAGATTCAATCTTCGTGGATTGACAAAAGTACACAGGGCAGAAATACGGCCGTGATTTTTGGAGACGGTGCCGGTGCTGCTGTCTTGGTTGCGTCGGAAGATCCAGACCATCAAATCCTCTCCACACATTTACATGCGGATGGACGGTATGCGGAAGAGTTATATGTAAAAGATCCCGGAAGTAGCAGAATCGACAGACCGGTTACCAAAGAAATGATCGAAGAAGGCGGTTTTAACGTACATATGAATGGGAACACAGTCTTCAAGCATGCGATCGTGAGATTTGGGGAGGTGATCAATGAAGCACTTGCGGCCAATAATCTGAAATCGTCGGACGTAAATTTGCTGGTTCCCCATCAGGCCAATATAAGAATCAGTGAGTATGTAAGAAATCAGATGGGTTTAGCAGAAAGCCAGGTTATGAACAATATTGAGAAGTTCGGGAACACAACTGCCGCGTCCATTCCAATCGCTCTTTCAGAAGCCTGGGAACAAGGTAAAATAAAAGACGGCGATTTGATCTGCCTTGCGGCTTTTGGCAGCGGTTTCACCTGGGCATCCGCGCTGATTAAATGGTAAAATGGATACATCCAATTTGAGGAATTGTACACCCACGTTGTGATGAAATCATTAAATTTACCCCATTTTTTCGATGAGCAAAGGATTAATATTGACCGGTTGCAAGCATTACCAAAGTACAGGCTTCGACTGGTACGATATTTTTATTGACTAAAATAACCTTAAATTCCTGATTTTCTGTACCAGGGTTGAAGATTACACGTTTTGGATTTAGAGAGATAATAAAATCATAATATTCCTTTTGATTTGCTGGATTTAGATAGAGTGTGATGGTGTCAACATCCTGCCATTCAATCCTTTCGGTATAAATCTCCTCTCCAAAAATTGATCCTTTTTTTCGACCAAGTAAGACAACCGGATGGTGATATGCGATGAGTCGCTGAGTAGCAAGGTAGGAGTATCGGGCCGGATTGGATGAGGCTCCCAAAACCAAGGTTTTTTTCATAAGTATTGAATTAAAATGTCATTTTTCCAAGTTATTAGTATTGAACACGATCTGGTATATAAATTGTTCAGGGAGGAATGGTAACCCAAAAGTATATCGTTAAAAATTGCAAATCGAATAAAAAATGAGTGAGTCAACAGCAGCACGCAGTTTCTGGAATGAGAAATGGGCTAAAATCATATTCGACGAAATCGAAAACCCGCCACATTACGAAGTGTCTAACTATGGTAGACTGAAAAGTTTTCAGAACAATCCCAAAGACGGAGCCATTATCAAAGGTTCTGTGATACAGGGTTATCGATCACTGAACATAAGGGTTACCGGTGGTAAAACAATAAACAGATATGTTCATAAGCTCGTAGCCGAGCATTTTGTTGAGAGAGCTACCCCTGAAAACAGCTTTGTTATTCACGTGGATTTTGAAAAACAAAACAACTACTACGAGAACCTGAAGTGGGTTACTAAAACTGAGATGATAGATCACAATCGTGAAAATCCAGCTTTTATCAACCGCGTGATACCTCGAAGAACAAAGAACTATAAGCTGACGGAGAGCAAGGTCAAGATCATAAAGAAATTATTGAAAAATGACAATAATCGTCTGAAAATGATTGCGAAACAATTTGGTATAACCCATACGCAGCTCAACAGGATACGGTCAGGAGAAAACTGGAAGCATGTAACCATAGACGACTAGAATGATAAACTAGTCTTTCTTATCGGCTACACAAACCGTATAACCGCTGCCGTTCGAACCCTCTTCATAATCCACCGACACGCCGATGACGTACATAAGGTGTCGCTTATCGATGTACACCTTTACGCCATCCACCAGGTAGGTATTATCGGACTCGGTTTTAGTATCAAAACCTAAGAGGAAAGTTCCGCTGCAGGCACCGCCTTTGAGGCCAACTCGAAGCCCATATATCTCAGGTATCTTATTATCGGTAAGTGTGGAGATAATCTCATCTTTTGCTCGTTGGGTAATACTGATAGGGTTCTCCATGCTCACGCTGTAAAATGCTGTTCGCCGTTTGATGTCGGGCAAATTGATTAATTTAGTCCACACATTGTTCAAATCTGTGGTTAAGGCAACAATAATTAGAGGCTAACGATTCCCCAATTTCCTCTGAATTGTAATTCATGATGGTAATGTTCTAATTTTGTGCCCTACAAAATTCGTAAAATTCATGGATCAATTCATTGTCCCTTTTTTAAATGTCTGTCTTGGTGGAGTAGTTATGTATGGATTATACGTGATTACCGATAACCTGGCGACCAAAATTCTGTTCAAACAAAAACAGGACCTTAAAGGGAAATACTCCGATGTTACGCTTCCGTTACGCCTTCAGGCATATGAGCGGATGTGTCTGTATCTGGAAAGAATCACACCGAGCAATCTTTTACTCCGACTGGCTCCAACTGCCATTAATGCACTGGATTTTCAGCAAATACTTTTGAGCGAGATTCGTGAAGAGTATAATCACAACATTGCGCAACAAATGTATATTAGTCCATTTGCATGGGAACAGATTACCAACGCGATGAACGAGGTGGTTGCGGTCATCAATCAAGCCGCTTCCGAGGTATCTCAGGAAGATCCTGCAAGCAATCTTGCCAAAAAGATTTTCGCGCGTGTGATAGAAAAAGAAACCCAACCAACGGCCTTTGCGTTAAAAACGTTGAAAGAAGAAATCGGCGGCTTGTTTTAAGCTTGCATTTGCCTGTTTCCAAATATAAAAAACAATATTAATTCTGTATATCTGATATACGTCGCAGGCTTCGAGCCGGAATAATACCAAATGCTGTACCCCCAGACTTTAGAACAAAAATTAGGATTTGACAAGCTCCGTGAATGGTTACGAGAGGCTTGTATCAGTACGTTAGGACAATATTACGTTGACAAAATCAGGTTTTCCGACAACTTCGGTATGGTGGAAAAACTGGTAAGTCAGACTGCTGAAATGAAGGCTATCCTCGAGACCGGAGAGAATTTTCCGTCTCAAAATTATATTGATGTAACCGCGTTTCTCAAAAGGGCCTCCATCGAAGGTATGCTGCTTACCCAGTCTGAATTTTCAGATATTAAGTCGTCGCTTGAAACCATCAAACTTTGTCTACGCTTTTTCGAAAGCCAGGAGCCGGAAGCATTTCCGTTGTTGGGTGAATATGCGAAAACCATTCGGGTAGAAAAGCAAATTACCGATGCCATTGACAGGATTATTGATAGCAGGGGGCAAATTCGCGATTCTGCATCACCAGAGTTAGCGCGCATCAGGAAGCAATTAATAACTGAGCAAGCGGGAATCCGTAAAAAGCTGGACAGTATTCTCCGTTCAGCTAAATCAAGTGGATGGATCAGCGATGACGTGTCGTTAACAATCAGAAACGGTCGTGCAGTAATTCCAATTGCTGCAGAATATAAACGAAGGCTCAAAGGTTTTATACACGATGAATCGGCAACCGGACAAACTGTATTTATTGAGCCAACGGAGGTGCTCGAATCCAATAATGAGATCCGGGAATTGGAATATGAAGAGCGCAGAGAAATTAACCGGATTCTGTTGCAACTTACCTCCCAGCTTCGTCCATTTGTACCAGATCTTCAAAAAGCATATCACTTTTTGGGACTGCTCGATTTCTTGCGAGCCAAGGCAAAGTTGGCGTTGGAAATGCAGGCGATCAGCCCTGTTTTTTTAAACAGGCAATTTATCGATTGGCGAGAGGCCAGGCATCCGATCCTGCATGTTTCGTTTCAAAAAGCAGGAAAGAAAGTTGTTCCGTTGACGATTGAAGTAAACGAAAAAGACCGGATATTGATCGTTTCCGGACCGAATGCCGGGGGAAAATCGGTTGCACTAAAAACAGTCGGTCTCATCCAATACATGTTTCAGTGCGGACTTTTGGTGCCGATGCGTGAAGATTCTTCGATGGGATTTTTCCAAAACATATTTATTGACATTGGCGACGAGCAATCGCTTGAAAATGATCTGAGTACCTATAGTTCGCATTTAACGAATATGCGGCATTTTCTAACACTTGCCAATAAGCGAACACTGTTTTTGATTGATGAATTCGGAACTGGAACCGAGCCAGGACTTGGTGGAGCAATAGCAGAAGCCATACTGGAAGACCTGACAAAATCGGGAGCATATGGAATGATCAACACACATTATACAAACCTGAAGGTCTTGGCGGACAAGACTCCGGGGCTGATTAACGCGGCAATGCGGTTTGATGGTGAGCATTTAGAACCTCTATATCAACTGGAAATCGGGCGACCGGGAAGCTCATTTGCCTTTGAAATTGCCTCTAAAATTGGGTTGCCAAAAGGCGTTATCAATAGGGCGAAAGAAAAGTTGGGAACGCAGCAAGTCAATTTTGAAAAACTGTTGAAAGAACTCGATATTGAAAGAAGAGTGTTCTCGGAAAAAAATATTGAACTAGGTATTAAAGAAAGAAAGCTTTCCAAAGAACTATCTGACTATACCAAGCTCAAAACCAGTCTTGAAACGAACGAAAAGAAAATTGTTAACGAGGCTAAACAAAAGGCTAAAACCCTTCTTGCTGACGCTAATCAGCTGATTGAAAACACAATCAGAGAGATAAAGGAAAATAAGGCCGAGAAGGAGAAGACCAAAACCGTAAGGACCAAGCTGGAAAAATATACGAAAACTGAACTAGTACCGGAAGAATTACCCGAAGAGGCCATTCAGGAAGAGATATATGAGCCAGAGCAAGGGGAAATTGTGCCGGGTAATTATGTTCGTATCATCGGCCAATCGACCATCGGCGAGGTCCTTTCGATTAAAGGCAAAGATATTGAGGTTCGGATCGGTGATCTGAAATCCAATATTAAACTCAATCGGCTCGAAAAGGTATCCAGCAGAACCTACAAGGCAGCCACCGGCGAAAAGACCGTAAAAATGACCTCAAAGGGAGTTGACCTGAATGAACGAATGCTGAATTTCAGCTTCAACCTGGATATCCGGGGCAAACGTGGTGAAGAGGCTTTGGGCGTGGTGGATCAGTTTATGGACAACGCCATTATGCTTGGATATGACGAACTTCGCGTTGTTCACGGAAAAGGTGACGGTATTCTGAGGACGCTTATCAGAAATCATTTGAAAGGATATTCCCAGGTGGCGTCGATGGTGGACGAACATGCCGATCGTGGTGGAGCGGGAGTTACGATTGTGAAGCTGAGGTAGCTGCTAGCTGTTAGCTGTTAGCTGTTAGCTGTTAGCTGTTAAAAAAAGGCTGAATATCAATTATTTACTGCCAATTTTTTGACAACTTTCGAGTTTGATTCGAGTTTCTTCTCTATTTTGAAGTACGGAATATCTCCTTTGTAGAAGACTTCCGAAAATTTTTGGAAGTCGAATTTTTCGTAGAATTTTAACGCATCTGCACGGGCGTCGCACCATATTCTTAGATATCCTTGCTCCGAAGCGTATTGAATAACATACTGCATCATTTGAGAACCATATCCCCGATTTTGAAACGATGGATCAGTTGCGAATTTTCGGAATCTTAAACCTGACTCGTCTTCGAACAGGGAGATGACGCAGATTGCTTTTTCTCTTTCCAATATCGCCAGATGAACGGCCGAATCGTCTTCGGCAACTTTTACATATTCAAACGGCATATCCGGCCAAAGGACCTGATGCCGGAGTGGTAATACTTTACTTGTTTCAACTTTCTTTATTTCTATTTGCATTTTCTTTTAGTTAAACGCAGTGTTAAGGGAGTGGCGCGACCAAGGTTTTGAACGGAGTTACGCAGTGATCATATTGTTTTGGAGAATCGAAAGCTTGTTGCCGATTGCCGAAGTCACAATTATAAATTCCCCAGCAATACCATTAACCTCCCCAAGTCATCAGCCACGAGCCGTTGGCTGCCGGGTTGGTATTTATGAGCAATGATTGAGAAACATATTAACTCTCCTGATTTGGAAGTAACATATCCGGCAAAGGCCCTTGTTCCTTCAATTGAGCCACTTTTTACATGCATGTTAGCAGACATTCTAATCCCCTTGCCCAAATTTCGAACCGTTCCGTTTTGACCTATAACTGCAATACTCTGATAAAAATCGGCAAACGATTTTTCCTTATTTTCAAATCGGAGAATCTCTGTCATATTCAGCGGCGATACTGAGCCTGACGGAGATAACCCGCTCCCGTCTTTGATCATAAAACCCCTTAAATCAGCACCTTTGGAGGACCAATAGCTGGTCAGCATTTTAACAGCGTTATCATAATCCGAAGACCCGCCTAACTTTTTTCCAACCAATTTAAAAAACGCGTCCGCATATAAGTTGATACTCCAGTAATTTGTCTCGCGGCAGAGGTCTTTTAGCGGTGGAGATTTATATTCATCTACCAAAACCGAAGCCGGTAAAACGAAATCTTTCAAGTTCACCTCCTTTTCTACAATCTGAATTCCTGTCTCTTTCAATGCTTTTCCTAACGCATATGCTACATATTTACCCGGTTCCGTAATTGATCCTTTCACCCCAAAAGATGCTGACCCGGCTGGTATCGTGCCAGTCAGCAAAACATTCGAACCCAACGGGTCTGCATAGAAAACGGTCTGATCGCCGGATCCCCGCTCCCCTGCCGTTACCCGGTTTTGAAATGATAAATATGGCATTTCAGGATCAGTGCCGACCAACGTCGTCTCGTCCCCCACTTTTGGTCCGGCCTTAAACCGCATGGTGTACATGTTTTCATTAAAATTCAATCCCCACGGACCGGCACCATAATAGTTACCAATATCTCCCCAAATCCATGTATTGGCAAAAGCTTCTTTATCAAAGTACCAGGTATCGCTGAGTACTTCGCCTTTTATATATCTGATGCCCAACTTTTTAACCGCTGCGACCCATCTGCTCATCATTTCGGTTTTAGAAGGATAACCCTTAAAACGGCCCGAAGCGAGGGACGGGTCGCCCGTTCCCCGAACATATATATTACCAATTAAAGTATCACCCGATATGCGTCCTCTATATTCGAGGAAAGTCGAGTACTGATACTCTCCGCCCATTACGTTCAGAACAGTTGCAGTACTCACGAGCTTCAGAATAGACGCTGATGGCAACGAGCGTTCCTGATTTAGTGAAAAAATATTCTGGCCATTTTTAACAGATCGGACACTTATCCCCAAAGTTCCATGACGAAAAAGTTCGCTATTCTGAATTTCGACTGCCGCATCCGAAAAATTGACCAGTGCAAGAGAATCGATCGTCTGAGCCGTTGCATGGTTGATAAGAAAGCAGAAGAATAATACATTTTGAAATTTCATCACGGGTTGTATACTGGTTTTCGATAAATAGGAGTTCTTTCATGAGCAAACTAATAACTTATCCCTCATACTCCATTTCTTTTTTGATACTTTTGTTTTTAAATTAATCGGCCGTTGGCGAACTAAAAAAGGCATTTTCAGGCAAGTACCCTCTCAAAATTGACTCGTCTACCGCTTTATTTTTTTCTCAACTGATTGATTTTAAAGCAATTTGAAGATCTGGTAATGATATTGATTTTCCTGTTTAAAAAGGGAAATCATAATATAGCTGTTCATCCCAAATATAAAATATGAAATTAACATTTTGGGGAGCCGCACAACAAGTAACCGGTAGTATGTTCCTTTTGGAATCTGATGACTACCGAGTTTTAATTGACTGCGGTTCCGATTTTGATCTCGACGATATTCAGAAAAAGGAACTTTACGATCAACAAAAAAGTGTTTTCCCTTTCGACGCCAGCATGATTAATACCGTCTTGCTGACCCATGCCCACATTGACCATTCAGGCAATATTCCCAATCTTTATAAAGAGGGGTTTGAAGGCCGTGTCGTCTGTACGGAGCCTACCCTGGCGTTAACAGCGCTTTTATTGAAAGATGCCGCAAATCTGCATCAAAAAAGGTTGAACGCGCGCACCAGTGCTTCCGGCAAAAAGAGGAGCAAAAAGGCGCGCGAAGTGCCAAAAGACTATTTTCTTGAAAAGAATGTAAACGAGGCACTTGAAAACTTTGTGCCCGTATTGTTCGGACAACGATATCGAATTGCTGATCACATCGCTATTACTTTCTATGCTGCCGGACATTTGTTGGGTGCTGCTCATGTGGTAGTGGAAGTT
This sequence comes from Dyadobacter sp. HNCC25DJ184, assembly GCF_056895215.1. Taxonomy (NCBI): domain Bacteria; kingdom Pseudomonadati; phylum Bacteroidota; class Cytophagia; order Cytophagales; family Spirosomataceae; genus Dyadobacter; species Dyadobacter sp. HNCC25DJ184. Next base: position 429,335 of record NZ_JBXHAQ010000002.1, read on the forward strand.
TTTGAGAATGGGGAAAAAAAACGGATCGCTTTTTCAGGTGATATCGGGCGTTCTAATTACCCTTTGTTGACTGATCCTCAGGAAATTCCACAAGTCGATTATCTCGTTTGTGAAAGTACTTATGGGAATCGGCTGCATGAAGATCAGGGTAGCCCTGAAGATGCGCTTGCTGACGTTATCAAACGTACCTGCATTGATATCCCGGGCAGATTGCTGATCCCTTCTTTTTCAGTGGGGCGGACGCAGGCGTTACTTTATACGCTTAACAAGATATACCTAAATCATTCGTTTCCCGCTCTTAAAGTATTCTCGGACAGCCCATTAGCATATAGCAGCACGAAGGTATACCAGCGATTCACAAAACTGCTGAACAAAGAGGCACGGAATTTTAAAGACGAAAACGATTTCCTGTTCGACTTCGATAATCTGATTTATCTGGAAAATGCGGACGCGAGTCGAGCCGTATCCAATTATAATGAGCCCTGCATAATCATCTCGTCATCGGGTATGGTTCAGGGTGGCAGGATCGAACATCATATTGCCGCAAATATCGAGAATCCGTATGCGACAATTCTGATGATAGGATATGCGTCAGAAGGTACACTCGGATGGCGCTTGTTAAACGGCCAGGAGTCCATTTCTGTAAGGGGCAAACAATTGCAGGTCTTGGCAAATGTTGAAAAAATTGACGTATTTAGCGGCCACGGAGATCAGAACGATTTGATTAAATTTGTCAAAATGCAAGAACCGGAGAAGCTGAAACGTATATTCCTGGTGCATGGCGAACAGCAGAGCATGGCTGATTTCCAGACGATTATAGAAAAAACAGGTAATTACAACGTAGAAATACCGAGACGCGGCCAGGTTTATGACCTATAGCGGAACTCCATCAAAAAATAAGAACCTACTAAATGAGAACATATCTGGACTTCGAGAAACCAATGGCTGAGCTTGAAAAAAAGCTCGAGGAAATGAAATTGCTGGCAAAGGAAAATAATGTTGATGTTTCGGACGCAATCGATCTTCTGGAAAACAACATCACCGAGCTAAGCAAAGAAATTTTCGCGAACCTGACACGCTGGCAACGCGTTCAATTGTCCAGACACCCGGACAGACCATATACACTGGATTATATTCAGTTGATATGCGATGAATTTATTGAACTTCATGGCGACCGTCAGGTACGCGATGATCCGGCTATTATTGGCGGTCTTGCGAATGTCGGTGGCCATTCTTTTATGTTGATAGGTCAACAGAAAGGGCGAAATACGAAGCAAAGACAACATCGCAACTTCGGTATGCCAAATCCGGAAGGATATCGTAAGGCATTACGCCTGATGAAATTGGCAGAGAAATTTAACAAACCGATTGTGACACTGATAGATACTCCGGGTGCTTTTCCGGGCATGGAAGCAGAAGAACGCGGACAGGGAGAAGCAATTGCCAGAAATCTGAAGGAGATGTTTATGCTCAAAGTGCCTGTGATATGTATTGTTATCGGTGAAGGAGCATCGGGTGGCGCGCTGGGAATTGCAATCGGAGACAGAGTTTTGATGTTGGAAAACACTTGGTATTCAGTAATTTCTCCGGAAAACTGCTCTGCAATTCTTTGGAGGAGCTGGGATTACAAGGAGCAGGCAGCCGAAGCAATGAAGATCACAGCCCGCGATATGACCCAAAACAAGTTGATCGATGGCGTCATAGCAGAGCCACTTGGCGGCGCACACCTGGATCATGCCTGGATGGCTGAAGAGCTTAAAAGAGTGATTATTGAAAATATACAAGAACTTTCCAAGATCAAACCGGAAAAGCGAATTAGTCAGCGTATTGACAAATTCTGTGCAATGGGAATGGTGGTGGAACAATAATATACTATTCAATTTTAACAAGCCGAAAGTACGTCAATAGCGCTTTTGAGTTTTCACTCACTGATGAAGAATAATCAAATTAAGAATATAATTTTTGATCTGGGAGACGTAATTCTCAATATTGACGTGCCTCTGGCCTCCCAGTCGTTCGCTGAATTAAGCGGTTTATCTCAATCCGAAATTCTGCAGATTTTCAGAGAGCAGGACGTTTTCCGAAAATTTGAAACCGGCCATTTGTCGGAAACAGATTTCCGTGATTTCGTCAGGACAATACTGAATCAGGCTGCGTGGGAAGATGCCGTGATCGACCAAGCATGGAACAGTCTTCTGCTGGACATACCATCTGAAAGAATCGAATTGCTAAAAAAACTGGCCGGAAATTATCGTCTCTTTTTGTTAAGCAACACGAGCTCAATCCATGTTACGGAGGTAAACAAGATACTTTTCAAAGCGACCGGCGTTGAAAAACTGGACGATCTGTTCGAAAAAGTATATGTTTCTTACGAAATGGGGTTGATGAAACCTTCGGCAGAGATTTATCAACAAGTACTTTTGGAAGCAGGCCTACTTGCCGAAGAAACGCTATTTCTTGACGACAATCTCGATAATATCACTGGTGCTTCGGCAGTCGGAATCCAGACAATCCACGTTCAAAAGCCCACCACAATCCTGGATTATTTAAAAGACTATGCAGTCTAACACGCGCACCCACGTAATTCAGGCATTATTATTCGTTGCCACGCTCATCACAACGACTATGGCGGGTGCCGAATGGATGTTCGGAAATATCTTTTCATTCATCTACGATATTTTCCTTTTTTTTGTAGCAGAAGCCAAAAAGCCGGAAGTGATTACGGCGTCTAAAAAGGCCCTTGGCTGGAAAGAATTTTTACAGGGCTTTCAATTTTCGATTCCATTTTTACTAATACTAACCGTTCATGAGTTTGGACACTATTTTGTGGCCAAATATCATAAGGTGAAGGTTTCCCTACCTTATTACATTCCGTTTTGGTTTGGTATATCACAGAGTATTGGAACCATGGGCGCGTTTATCCGTATTCAAACTGTTGTCAAGTCACGCCTCAAGTTTTTTGATATTGGAGTCGCCGGGCCGTTGGCAGGATTTGTGATGGCATTAATCGTGTTATTTTATGGTTTTACACACCTTCCGCCTCCAGAATTTATCTATACGATCCATCCCGAATATGCGCGCTTCGGTCTGAGTTATCCGCAATTTGTATATGAAAATACCGCCGAAAAGTTGATTTTGGGCGACAATATGCTTTTCTGGTTTTTCAAAAACTTCGTGGCCGATCCAGCCCGTCTACCACATGCATATGAGATCATCCATTATCCCATCATTTTTGCCGGTTATCTTGCTTTGTTCTTCACATCTCTTAATTTGATCCCGATCGGACAGTTGGATGGCGGGCATATTCTCTACGGATTGATTGGAAAAGAACATTTTAACGTCGTTGCACCTGTCCTCTTCACAATTTTCGCATTTTACGGCGGTCTGGGCCTTTTCCGTCCTGAATCGTTTGCAACCGGAAGCAATGAGATGTTCTACGAACAATTGATGTATTTGTTTTTTTATGTATACTTCCTGTATATATGTTTCAAGAGAATGAGCGACAGCACTGCAACGGCCCTAATGATTTCACTTATCGTAGTAGTTGCACAATTCGCAGTAACATTTTTGAGACCAGATTGGGAAGGGTATTCAGGTTTTTTGCCGTTCATTTTCATTCTTGGCAGATTTCTGGGCGTGAAACATCCGGAAACTGAGGATAATGCACCCCTGGGAAAAGGAAGGGTAATCATCGGTATCATATCGATCATAATTTTCATTATTTCGTTTAGTCCGAAGCCTTTGATCGTGTTGTAATGCAGGATTTCAATCAGTTTAAATTTCGCTTCGGGTATTATTAGTGTTTTCCTTCATCACATTCTGGCAAAAGATGACAGGCACTGAGTATATATTGGCAAAATCAAAACTCGATATCGATGAGCTCAATGAAATCCTCCTTTGCAAACCGGCGTGACTTTCTGAAAACTATTGCAGTAGTTCCTTTTCTTTTTGATTTCAAAATTGCCGAAAAGAAATATATACAAACCGTCCATTCTAAAATCAGCAAGGAGCAGCTAGGAATGTCGTTGATTCACGAACATATCCTGGTCGACTTCATTGGGGCAGATAAGATATCATTTGATCGTTGGAAACACGACGAGGTTATAAAAAAGGTCTTGGCTTATCTGGCTGAGATCAAAGAGAGAGGTATAAAGAGTCTTTTTGACTGCACTCCAGCTTATATCGGCAGAGATGTCTTACTACTCCAAAAACTAGCCAAATTGTCTGGCATTCAGATCATTACTACCACAGGCCTGTATGGGGCCTCGGATAATAAATACCTCCCTTCTTTTGCCTTTCAGGAAACAGCACAACAATTGGCGAACCGATGGATCGCCGAATTTAGGAACGGAATTGATGGGACGGACATTAAACCCGGTTTTATCAAAACTGGTGTCAATCCGGGAGCACTTTCAGAGCTACACCAAAAACTGGTTCTAGCCGCTGCTATAACGCATTTGGCCACCGGCCTAACCATCTGTTCGCATACTGGTCCTGCTGAACCTGCGCTGCAACAGCTTGATATCCTCCAAAAGGCAGGAGTTTCGTCGTCTGCGTTTGTATGGGTACATGCGCGAGGAAGCGATGAAGAACTGATCAAACTGGCAAAGCGAGGTTGCTGGATCAGTTTTGATGGGGTAAATTCAGAAAACATCCAACAGCATGTTAAGTTGATCAACCTCTTAAAATCAGAGGGGTATCTCAGGCAGATTTTATTGTCGCATGATGCAGGCTGGTATAGCCCGGGCGCCCCTGACGGTGGAGAATTCCGTGGGTATACAACCATATCCGATCAGCTGATTCCTAAACTCAAATCGTCCGGAATTACTGAAAAAGAGGTAGATCAATTGATGGTAAAAAATCCGGCAAATGCTTTCGAAATTAAAATTCGACGGAAGTAGGAGTTTGTCAGGTCTGGTCAGTCATTGCGAACAAAAATTCAGGTAAAGGGACCTTCTATATCGAAAACCCAATCCAAAAATCAGTCCACCCTGATTCGTTGGTTTTTAAGGAAAAATCAAATCCGTGATTGACCAGTATGTCTCTTGCCAACGTGAGACCTATCCCCTGTCCGTCGGGTTTATTGCTGAAAAACGGGCTAAAAAGTTTTGAGCTGACATCGGCCGGGATTCCTTTTCCATTGTTGCTGATGATGAGATCTTTAGTGGTAAGCGTAATTGTTACCCTGCCATTTTCGTCACACGCTTCGATCGCATTTTTAATGACATTCACCAAGACCTGCTCCATCTGCACCCTGTCCATATCAAACTTAACGTCCTGATTATTAGTCAAGTTCTCAATTGAAACACCTTTATTGGCCGCCAAAGCTTCCATAAAAACCGACACATCGCGAACTAGTTCGTTTACATCGGTTTTGATAAGCGTTGGATTGGGTAATCTGACAACATCAGCGAAATTCCTCATGAATTTCGTCAGCCTCATATTCCGGTCAGACGATATACTAAGTGCTTCCCGAATATCTTGCATATTCTCATCCACCAGGCAACTAATTGTTGTCTGCAAAATGGAGTCAGTAGCGCCAAGGGTATTGTTGACTTCGTGAGCCATCATGCGGATCACATTTCCATATGCTGTTTTTTCATTAGCTAATAACTCAGCGGTAAGCTCCTCAATTATCAAGAACGAGCGTCTAAAGCCCATACTCATGAAATGAGAACGAATGACACGATAAGTGGCGATCCCGTTGGTCTTAACGATTTTGGATTCACCGTCGGTCACACCCACTAATTGCTGCAAAATAGGATCATCAACATCAATCAGCGAATGGCCTATTAGTTTGTGGGACTCATTCATCAGCAATTGATCCGCCTTTTCATTCATTGAGGAAATCTTATCGTCGAAATCCAAAACGATAATAGCTATCGGCGTTGCCATGATCAATTTTTCAAGAAAGAAATGCTGTTCCGTCAGCCGCGTCCGTTCCTCTCTGAGCTGATCGATCATGAGATTGTAAACCTCTATCAGAGTATCTACTTCGCCCTTTCCGGTTGGTACAAATTTGATCGTAAAATCTTTTTCCTTAATCGCTTCAATTCCTGACCTAACAAACTCAATCGGTTGCATGAAATCATTCAGAAGTTGCCAGGAAATAATGATGGAAATTAGCATCAGAACCTCAATACCAATGAATAAAATCTTATTATCAAACAGCAATTTGAATACCAGAAAAATCAGTACTGCATGCAGCACGACCATATACGCGATGTACTTTTTTCTGGTTGAAATTATCATAGTCAGGTTCTTAGCCCGAGATGGGGCCTAATTCAATTTCGTGGTAACGTATCAGCTCTCTGAGTCGTAACTTATTCCGTATTTCTCTAGTCTCCGATACAGTGAAAACCTCGTAATACCCAGTGAATGAGCTACTTTTGAGATTTTGTTATGATGATAGTCCATTGCTTTCCGGATCATCGCGAACTCCATTTCTTCCAGTGTTAAACTTCCAACCTCTGGCAGCCCACTGTTACCCGGCGTAGAATTGAAAGATATTTGTTTCTGAAAATCTTCTGTTCTCAGTATCTCGCCTTCGGTGAGCAAAACAGTTCTTTCGACAATATTTTTAAGCTGACGGATATTACCCTGGAGGTAAAGCCCTTTCAACCACTTCAAGGCATCCTTATCGATTTTAAGTTCTGGTCGGTTATAGAGGACTTTTAGGTTATCTGCGAAGAACCCGGCCAGTAACGGTATGTCCCCCGGTCTTTCTCTAAGCGAAGGCAACTTAATGGTAATGAGATTGATACGATAGTACAAATCTTCCCGAAAAGTCCCGTCAGCCACCATATCTTCCAGATTTCGATTTGTGGCGCATATCACGCGAACGTCAACTCTTCGACTTTTACTACTGCCCAATGGTTCAAAAGTCCGCTCCTGCAATACCCTCAACAACTTCACCTGGCTTGCCAGATCGAGTTCTCCTATTTCATCAAGAAAAATAGTTCCGCCATCGGCCAGCTCAAATCTGCCGGGTCTGTCAGTTTTCGCATCCGTATATGCTCCTTTTATATGGCCAAATAACTCGCTTTCAAAAAGTGTCGAGGATATACCGCCAAGATTCACCTTCACAAAAGGTCGTCCGCTTCTCTTACTGTTCTGGTGGATAGCCTCCGCAACCAGCTCCTTCCCTGTGCCACTTTCGCCGGTCACCAGCACAGACGCATCGGTTGGTGATACCCTCCTTACTGTTCCTAATATCTCCAGCAATTTCGGGTCGTTGCCAATGATATTTGGAAACTTCGCGTTTGGCACGAATTCCGTCGTCTCGTTAATATTGGAAGCATTTTGCAAATTCAATATCGTCCTTACCGACTGCATCAAATAATCGTTCTGCCATGGCTTCGTTATAAAATCGCGGGCGCCGGCTTTCATCCCTTCCACCGCCAAATCAATAGTTCCCCACCCTGTTATCAATATAACAGGAACAGTTGCATTCCGATTTCGTATTTGTTTAAGCAATGCAATCCCTTCTTCACCGGAGGTATCCATAGTAAAATTCAGATCCAGTAATATCAGTTCTGGAGGACCATCTTTTAACATTCTCAAAGTATCCTGTGGCGACGCGGCTCCTTGCACCTGAAAGCCCTCCCTTTTAAGAAGGAGAGCCAGGGAGGTTCGGATTGCCAGGTCGTCGTCAACGATTAAAACCATGATACCGGAAATAGTTTTGAAACAATGCTATTCTTCATGTAAAGCAGTAGCCGGATGTATCCCCGCAACCTGTTTGCTTGGGTACCACGCGCAAAGAAAAACAAGAAAATAAATTAAGATTACCGCCGCCAGAATCGCAAGAACGTATATTCGACTTTCTATTCCAAATACATTCAACAGCGGAAATTGAACCGCAAACAATAATCCAAGGATCAGACTGAAAGTGGCGATCACTCCCATTTCTCCCAAAAATTGATAAGTAATCGCAGATTGAGTCGAACCAATTGCACGTCGCAGACCAATTTCACCTTTTCTTGTTCCCACATTTAAATTCAGGATACCGAAAAGTCCCAGTGACACATTGCTAATCAGAAAACCACTTACAATCAAGAATATAATGATTGGAATCATGACCAGATTATGCTGGTTTTTTCTTGTTTCCGAGAGGTGCTGAACCTCTACGCTCCAGCCGACCAGCATGGAATTGATATCCTTTACCATTTTGCCCTCGAAAGCTGCGGAAATGTCGGGTTTAACTCGTACAAGCAATGTATTGTCCCAATTATTGTCATTTTTAATCAACTCGAAAACTGCGGGTTCGTCTTTCATAAACTCCGAGTCTTTCTTAAAATAACCGATAACTCCGATAATCTTCCATCTTGGCTCTCCCTTCGCATCGGCCCCCATCATTTTCCCGATGGGATTTTCATCACCAAATAGTACGTCCTGAGCCTTTTTATTAATCACCAGGGGTATATATTTTCCAACACTATCTGCATTGACATACCACCGCCCCGACAATAATGGCATTTTCAAGGTTTTGGCAAAATCCGCATCGGTTCGAAACATATTTGCTGATGTGGAAGCTTTTTTATATTCCACCGAATTGTTCATTGAGCTAAACGAAAAGGGCACATTTCCACTCATTCTCGTCACTCCCGCAACTTCTCTATAATCCTTTATTCGTTGAACAAGGCGAAGCGTTTTTTCCCGAAGGTCAGTTGTATCCTGGTTTTGATTCAGGTTGATCACCCAAACATTTTCATAGTCAAAACCAAGCGGCTGGATGTAGTTCTTAAGGTTATAGATAATCATGGTAGCCAATCCGAAAAGTACCATAAATGAAGCCCAAATCTCGACCATCAGCAGAGAATGCGACTTTTTCTTGTTCCATATTAATTTAAAAAGATGCCGGATCATAGTTATCAGCTGTTAGTTATTAGCTATTATTTTCAATTTTTCAAGGCGTCGACAATGTTTAATTTCGACATTCTCAAGGCTGGCAATACGCCCGAAACGAATCCAAAAACAAACACTATTCCTATGCTTACGAGAAACACAGTCAGGTTAATTTCCAGATCAGCATAGGCAATCCATCCGCTGATATTTATGAAATGGATCAGGATCAGGGTAAGCATCAATGCGATTGTACCTCCGATGAAGGTGATGAAGATGTTTTCCACAATGAACTGCCACAATAACTTGCTGATAGGTGCGCCAAAGGCCTTTCTAACGCCTATTTCCGAGCTTCTTTCCAATATCCGGCTTACATTGATATTCACCAGATTGATCGCTGGAAGACCAAGCAACATTAATATCACCGCCGTAACTACCGAATAAAGAACCGTCCGCATCTCTTTTTTTCTCATAAACTGTGTCAGCCAGGTGTCGGCATATGGTAAAAGCGGTAGTTCGAGTTTCGAAAACTTTTGCTGACCCATCATGATCGGCCTTGGGATCATATCGATTCGGTGTTTGAATTCTGCCTGAATAGCCGGAAAGTCGGATTTGTCTTTTGCTAATACAACAGCCACATACTCCCCGCCCCAGTCGCCGCGCTGGTAGTTGCTTTTCGGCGCAGTATATGGAAAATACACATCTGCATTACTATACAGCCTCGTCACCGGACTTCCTTTCACAACACCAATTACCTTATAATGAATACTTTCTATTTCTATATCCTCACCAACAACCGGTTCATCGACGCTATCAAAATATTCCTTTTTGAATTTGTCTGTGATAACCGCAACATGCTCGCTGTTGAGGATATTGGAATCGTTAAAAGGTTTACCTTCTAAAAAGTCAAATTGCATAATTTCCCAGAAAGCAGCATCCGTGAACTTCACATTTAGCTTGACCTTTTTGTTGCCTACATATGCATTAGAACTACCAAAAAAGGTACTCAGAGACACATTTTCCGGTGTTTTGAGGGATTTTGCATGTTTTATGGCAAAACTGAATGCCATCGGACTCGAGTTCATAGACTGCTGCATGCTGTCGGTCAATAGCATCATTGGCGCGAAAAGCATCCGATCCCGGTTCTGTTCCGGGTAGTGAGAGCCCAAAAGATGATCGGCAAAAGAAGTAATCAGCATGATCACCGTAAGTGTAAGGCTTATTCCAAATAAGGTGATAAAAGTATAAAACGGATGCCGCAGAAGGACTGTCCAGGCGATTTTCAAATAGTTAAAGAGCATCTTTTTTCCCTGTTAATGATGTTTCGGATAGATCGATTTTGAATGACTGAATAAGCGATTGAGTGAATAGTTAGTAGGCTCGAGCTAGGTTGCATTGTTGAAATATTCACTCAAAACACCTGCGTTCCGTCAAAAAGCCTGACCAACCTGTGCGTTCGTTTCGCCATCGCGTCGTCGTGAGTGACCATTACTATTGTCGTTCCGTCCTGGTTGAGTTTTTCGAGAATGTTCAGGATTTCGTTTCCCATTACGCTGTCAAGGTTTCCCGTGGGCTCATCGGCGAGGATAATTTCCGGTTTACCGACGATGGCTCTTGCAATTGCCACGCGCTGTTTTTGTCCTCCGGAAAGCTGTTTTGGAAAATGCTTCATACGGTTGCTAAGCCCAACTCTTTCGAGTGCCTCCTTCGCCAGTTCGCGTCGTTGGCTGGCGGTCGATGAACGGTATAGCAGGGGAATCTCAACATTGTCCATCACCGACAAGTCATTGATCAAATGAAAGCTCTGAAATATAAAACCCAGTTTATCATTCCGCATACGCGCCAATTCCTTGTCACGGTAGCTGACAATGGCGTTTCCATCTATCTCACAGGTACCCTTTGACGGAGCATCCAACAGCCCCATGATATTCAGCAGTGTACTTTTACCGCAGCCGGAAGGTCCCATAATTGAGATAAATTCGCCCTTTTTGACATCAAGGTTGATATTGTTGAGAGCAAGAGTTTCTACTGAACCCGCTCGGTATACCTTTTCTACATTTTTTAGTTTAATCATGGCATTCGATTTAATCAAGGTTGTATAAATGGGTTTTTATTGAATTGTAAAATGAGATTGCCACTAAGGCTCGAAGACACAAAAAATCTAATTATCCAATATTAAATTGCTGTTCTTTAATTCCTGTTCTGTGTATAGATCCAAAAGAACATTACTACGATTCAATCCTAAAAAAACCGCGTAACTTGGCGCCCAACTCCCATAACTCTGCGTTTAAACCTACTCAATAGCCGACATAGTTTCAAAATCATAGAGCGTGAGCAGCCGGATGTTATAATAGGATTGCCAATACCCTTTCAACGCGAGAATATAATCGCGGCGGGCTTCGTCTTTTTCTTTCATGGCGATCCCGAGGTCTGTCACACTTAAATTGCTCAATATGAATCGCTCTTGAGCAATTTGATACCTCGTCGCAGCGATTTCGTCTGCCTGCTGTGTTAATTTTACCTGTTTCTGAAGCATTTGCAAAAGTGTCACCTGCGTAAAAATCTCCTGTTCGAAAGTCAGCTTGTCTTGCTCAACGGACTGCTTTGCAAACTCCTGGTTCGCTATTGCCACTTCGGTTCTGGCTTTGTTTCGTCCCCAAGTCATAATCGGCAATACAAATTGCAGTTCGACAAACTCACGATCCTGCGGGTTTCGGTAGATATCACCCGGATGCAAGCCCTGGTTTGAAAGGCCAAACGAAGCATTTAACGATGCATTGAGTCCATTTTCCTTTTTGGCCAACTGTACATCGCGTTCGGCCTCTAGCTCCCTTCTTCGAAATCCAACGGCATCCGCACGATGAGTATATGCCTGATTAATTGCCAGTTGCGTATCAACTTCAAACTCTTTCAGGGTCATGGGTATACCCAATTCCAGCGCACGTTCGTCCCGGGTCGACAGAAACATTTTGAGACGTAGTGAGGCCACGGCTACACCTTGGTCTGCGCTTGCAAGATCTTTCTGCGCGGTGAGAAGTTGCATTTGTAACTGCAGCAAATCATTCGTCGAAATCTTACCTAGTTTTAATCGTTGCTGAGCTATCTTATATAGTGTGTCATTGTTACTCCTGTTCTTTTCTGCAATTTGCAAATTCACCTGAGCCACAAGCAGTTCGAAATAGTAATCGGTGGCAGAAAGTGCCACTTGCTCCAAAGACTGTTTAAACTGCTGATTTCCTTCCTGATACTTCAAAGGTTGAATTTTGCGATCCCACTTCATTTTATTGAACCGGAATAACGGCTGGGCGATTGTGAGCTGAAATGGAATGCCGTTATAACTGGTATTATCCTTAGCAAAATCATCGAACCGTTGAAGCTGTTTCTGAATATATATAACCCCTCCCGTCGCTGCAATACTCTGGCTCAGCGAAAGGTTAACGGAAGAATTATTATATGATACATTCTGAAAAGCAATCGATCCATCCGGCTGAACGACGTCTATATACGATCGGGTAAATCCCGGAACGATTCCATCCAGACTTAACTGTGGCTTAAAGTCAGCCAGATACGAATGGTACTGCCAATAATTCGTTTTCTTCTGAGTGGTAGCCTGCTTCACCGCGAGCGACTGCTCCTTGGCCATTTGCACAACCTCCGGCAAACTCAACTTCCAAGTCTGAGCAACCAAAGAATGCGACAGTATCATTAGTAATATGTAAACTATTTTTTTCATCCAGGCTAAATAACACGTCTACAAATAATAAAATCCTTGATTTTCAACAATTTACCATCCCTAACCCATCAATCTTTTACCTCCTTTCTCCTTTCTCCTTCCCCCCCTATTCCCCTACCCCCACCTTCTCCAAATGCTCATAACTACTCATATCCGTCAAAATCACCTTATCCCCCTTTTCCAATCCACTTCTTATTTCCACAAATTCGAAATTGGACAGCCCTGTTTCAATCTCTTTCCTCACCGCCACATCTCCTTTCATCACAAAAACATATTGCCTTTTCTTTCCTTTGAATGTCGCGCCGTTGGAGACCCGCAGCACATTTCGTGAGCGACTGGTTACAATAAAAACCTCCGCTTTCATATTCGGTCGCAACGACTCGCTTTTTGCGTTGTCCAATTGAATTACGAACTGCACAACGCCATTTTTCACAGCCGGTTTCACGAGTGATATCACCCCTCTCAGCGTCACTTCATTCAACCTCACAATGACCGAAAGTCCGGGCTTAATCTCATCCGCATATACATCCGAGGTGCTGCCTTCCACCCGAAAACTTCCCAAATCAGCCACTTTCGCCAACATTTCACCTTCGTTAACTGATGAACCAATATTTTCATTTACCCAAGTCAGAACGCCTTTGCGATCTGCGATCACGTCTGCAACTTTCAATTTGTGTTGTAGTTCGAGCAGGTTTTTGCCTTCAATCTGAGCACCCAATTCCGTTTCTTTCAAACTAGCACCCATTGACTGGCGGTTGTAGCTCAGGTCGTTTTCCAGGAGTTTTTTCTCTAATTCAGCGATTCGCAACAGATTCTGTGCACGGGTAATATCTTCCAAAGTTCCCCCTCCCACTTTCTGAAGGCGAATAGCATCCTCGTAGTCGGCAGTCAGTTTATTGATATTCAGCGACTTGATCTTGTCATTTATTTCAGCGTCAAATAACTTTTTGTCCAATTGCATACGAAGCTGCTCGATGCTATTTCGTTTCAATTCCAGCTGGTCCTGGTATCGTGCCAATTCTATTTCAGATAAAGATTTGTCCAACTCAAGAATAGCCTGACCGGGAACAACGGTCGTCCCTGGAGCTATCAATATGCTTTTGATACTAGCTTTGATGGGGCTTGTAAAAATCTGCTCATAGGCCGGGATGATTTCGCCCGTCGCGCTAATTGTATTTTCAACATCCCCCACCTGAACAACAGCCGTTGTAATTTTCGATCCCTCAATACTGCTTCCCAGGGACTCACGGAACCAGTATATCACCAGCGATAAAACTGTCGCTGCAACAATTGCTATGACAATTCTGCGTTTCTTAAGGCCTTTAACGTACTCCGGTGACAGCTCCCGATCCATGTATCTCGTTTAAATTTCGGACAGATTTCCTTTCTAAATGCTCTAAAACGAGAACACAAACGTGCCAAACCATAAAAATCTATATATCAGTTGATTACAAAATATTCACACAAAAAAAGCCGTGCGAATTCGCACGGCTGGTGTCATTTAGCACAATTTTTAATAGACTTCGGTTTTCAGCAGACAGCCTTAAGATGATAGTAAGACTAGGTCTTTAATTTTTTCTTCTTTGCAGCCGGGAACAGGATATTATTCAAAATCAGCCGATAGCCGGCAGAATTCGGATGTAAGTTAAGGTCGGTTGGTTCCTCTCCCACCCGGTGCTGATAGTCTTCCGGATCATGACCACCGTAGAATGTAAAAAAACCCTTTCCATGAGTACTGTGAATATATCTAGCTTCATTAGCTGATTTGTTTTCCGCAAGAATCACGACTTCCGGTTTCACGAATTTGTTTTTAAATGCTGTCGTTTGTCCCAAAAATCCCTTGATAATGGTTTTGTGATTTTGTGTCAACATACTCGGAACGGGATCCCATTTGGCAGAAAACTGGAACAAGGTGAAAAAGTCGTTGGATTCGAGCAACCCTCTTTGATCGGGCTGATTATCAATATCCGAAAACTCAATTTCGTATGGATAGGGAATCGTTTTAAAATCTTTAAAGGCAAACGAGTTATTGTAATTCAGTTTGCTATTGGCGTCAGGATCGGAAGGCGTGCCGTCGTAAATTGATTCAACGATATCTATTCCATCGGCCGCCAAAGCTATGTCGAAAGTGTCCGTCGCGTTACACATGGCGAACATATACCCTCCTCCAGCAACAAATTCAGCGATTTTTTTGGCAACCGCAAGCTTCATTTGAGGCACACTGGAAAACTGATATTTGTCGGCAGTATTCTCCGCTTCCCTCTTCTGTTCACGATACCAGGGAAAATCCTTATACTGAAAAAATTTACCGTATTGACCTGTAAAGTCCTCATGATGAAGGTGTAACCAGTCGTATTCATGCAATTTCGCGTCTAATACTTCGTCGTCATATACCACATCGTATGGAATTTCGGCATAAGTAAGAACCAACGTCACGGCGTCATCCCACGGCAGTTTTGACTTAGGAGAATAAACGGCAATCTTCGGCGCTTTTTGCAACTTCACAGCATCCATATTCACGTCCGGCGCGCTGATTTCCTGTAGAATTTGCCCAGCCTGACCCTCTGAAATCACATCAAAACTGATACCGCGAATGGTCATTTCGGAGGCAAATTGCTGGTTGTAAGGAATCAAAAAGCTGCCACCCCGGTAGTTCAAAAGCCAGTCAATTTCGATTTCATAGTTTTTGAGGACCCAATATGATATTCCATACGCTTTAAGGTGGTTTTTCTGACTTTCATCCATCGGTACCAGTATTTTATTGCACCATCCGGGTAGGGATAAGGTCAAAAAAATGATAAACGGAATAAAGAAGCGCTTCATCGGTTTGAATCTTTCACGTATCATATGCAGCTTTACAAAAACAAAATCGGATCAAAATTACCACTTAAATTAGGAAGAAAATTGGTCGTATCTGATTTAGTAAACGTAATATTACCGATTATGGTGTTTGCATCGTCCTCTTGAACATATTTGGTGCTGAGTTTACAGCGCAATCCTATGAGTGCCGAGAGTTTTCAAGTTAATCAATAACCGCTTCGATGGCCGAAAGTCCGCGTCCGAAGTAAATAACAGCTAATAGCTACTCCCTTTGTATGAATCTTAAAGTTAACATTGACGAAAGCCTAAAGTCCATACAGTCCAATCTGCTCAGAACAGTGCTCACCGCGCTGATCATTGCGATCGGTATTTCGTCATTAGTGGGGATCCTGACGGCTATTGATGGAATTCAGAACTCGGTCAACAATAGCTTTGCTGATTTGGGAGCCAATACTTTTACGGTCCGGAATAGGGATAATGACGGGTTTCGTTTTGGAGGAAGAAGAGAAAAAAGATATCCGGAAATTACTTACCGCGAAGCCGTTGAATTTGCCGATCATTTCCATGATGATTACCAGGCCATGGTTTCCTTGTCTTCACAGATAGCAGGAGCGGTTCAGGCGAATTATCGCTCCAAAAAGACCAATCCCAACAGTAACGTTGTCGGCGGAGATGATCAGTATTTGGGCATTAATGGCTACAAAATAGACTTCGGTCGAAATCTGAACAGAAACGACCTTGAAAATTCATTGAACGTTTGCATTCTGGGCCAGGAAGTTGGTCGGACGCTTTTTGGCAACCTCGACCCGGTCAACAAAGAGATCACATTTATGGGATCTAGATTCAAGGTTGTCGGTGTGCTACAGAAAAAAGGATCCATGGGTGGTGGCAATGACGCCGACCGGATCATTTTTATTCCATTGGAAAGCGGCCGTGCCCTTGCTGCAAACCGCACATTAACGTACAATATCACGGCCTCGCCACCAAGTATCGCGGACGGGGAAACGGTAATTGAGGAAGCGCGTGGACTGATGCGCAGAGTAAGAGGAGATAAATTAGGTAAGGAGGATTCATTCGAAATTGAACGCGCTGACGCCATGGCGAAGGATTTTGAGAGTATATCAGGGTATCTGCGCATTGGAGGATTTGTAATAGGAATTATCACACTTCTTGGAGCGGCTATTGCTCTGATGAATATCATGCTCGTATCAGTTACCGAGCGTACACGAGAAATCGGAATCAGAAAATCACTTGGCGCAACGCCACTTGTGATTCGGGTACAATTTCTGATAGAAGCGATAATGGTCTGTGTACTGGGTGGACTTTTAGGCCTGTTTCTGGGAATTTTGGTTGGAAATGGAATTTCTTCACTCATCGCTCAGGGAAGTACGTTCGTGATCCCATGGCTTTGGATGGCACTTGGAATAATTGTCTGCGTAGTCGTTGGGGTACTCTCCGGAATCTATCCAGCTATAAAAGCCTCACGCTTAGACCCTATCGAAGCGCTGCGTTACGAATAGACGAAAAGGCAGAAAATTTTCGAAAAAATTTCTCGCATTTTTTTTCACAATAACTTGCGTAATCTATTTTTCTCGCTACTTTTGCACTCCCAACAGAGAAGATCAATGCCCAGATGGCGGAATTGGTAGACGCGTTGGTCTCAAACACCAATGAGGTTACACTCGTGCCGGTTCGACTCCGGCTCTGGGTACATCAAAATAGCGTAAATAATTGTTTATCAATTGTTTGCGCTATTTGCTTTTAAAAACGTTAACATTCTCGTTAACACTGGATCAAGACCAAATGTTGGATCAGTCCGAAAACGGATCAAATCAAAAACGTATCAATTCAAAAACTTGTGGAGGATATTGTATTTTTCTAGGTTTGTGCTTTTAATCAAACCTAATTATTTTGGAGAGTTTCTTCCCGCTAATCGATTTAATCTTGCATGCTGGCCTATGTAGAAACCTGAAAATCGGCCCAAGGCGAACAGTAGCCAGGTGGAAGCCCGCAGCAAGTTCAACCGACGCCGGCCCAATAGTGTCGGGTGCAAACCATACGCTCCATACCCCTTTCACTCATTAGACAACGGCCCAAAAATGTCCGCCTATATCACCGTCAATTTTACTCCGATCGATAAGGAGAAGCTACAACAATACGCTGCCGCCGTTCCGGCCACACTGACCAAGTACAGCGGCGAATTTCTGGTCAAAGGTAAGTTCGAAAAGCTTTCCGGCGACACCGATTATGAGATGCAGGTCATTCTTGAATTTCCTACCAAGGAACAGGCAATTGGCTGGTTTCATTCACCGGATTATCGGGCACTGGTTCCCCTGCGCGATGCCGGCATGCGGTCGCAATTCCAATTGGTCGGTACAGAAGACCATTAACCAAACTTTAGTCCTTGAGGAAAATCGAGATCAGCCAACCGAACTATCATTATGATTTTATCGCTACACCCGCTGCCAGCCCAAGCCTTCGTCAATTGGAAGAAAGCTAATAACTGAGTGCGCGGGATTGGAATATTCACTATCTGAATATCCGGCGATTTACAGAACATAGCTACGCTGAAACCGGGCGCAAAATGAGCAGTGCCTAGCGCGAGCAGAAATTTGTAGACGGAAAAGAAAGTTAGATTGTCAGCCACTGGCTCTTCCGCTTTGCGCTGGCGTGCTATTTAGGTCTACTGCCAGTGACGACGGAATTTTTACAGAAGGCACACCTTATTTTTCACAGCTTGAGGTTCACTTCAGCCTGAGCCGCAGCGGACGCTGTTCACCGTTTGCGATGAGTAAAGCTGAAGTTATAGGCTTGATATAGAAGTAGTAGAAGTAATCAGCGCAAAGGATTTAATAAGTAGCCAAAAATTATTGTCACTCACAGGAATTTGCGGGCTTGCAAACATTCGCTGGCATTGCGCAAAAGGACTATCTTTCTGGGAGCGTCAGTTGCGGCAGCATCCAGTAAAAAAAGTTTTGACACACTAAAAAGCCTTGCTGCGGATGTACTGACCGATTACAAAAGCCAGATTTTGAAAATATTCTGCAGAACTACGATCTCGTGCTTCACAGCCAGGACACGCCTACACTTAAGAAATCTCTCCCTGTATTAAAACCAGGAGGCAGGCTCATTTCAATATCGGGGCCGCCAACACCGGATTTTGCAAGAGAGATCGGTGCCCCCTCGTTCATAAAAATGATTCCCTCCTATATCAGTTCAAGCATTCGGAAAAAAGCAGAAAGACTCGGCATACATTATCCGTTTTTGTTTGTGAAGGAAAATGGTAAATAGCTGCGCGAGATAACAAAACTGATCGAGTCGGGAGATATAAAACCTTTTGTGGACAAGGTCTTTCCGTTCACCCAAATCAATGAAGCACTTGCCTGTGTAGAGAGAGAAAGGGAAAGTTTTAGTCGAGGTAAGGTGAAGGCGTGGCAATACCTGTCAATTCTGCGTTGACTAGCAGTAACCAGTTATAACGCTACTCGATGTTGAAAGGTCGCTATTCTATTTTCCAATCCTGGTAAACAATATTGGATTTCTCCCGTCTATATCGGTCTTGTAAAGCTTCCAGGAGCGGTCGTCAATTTGTTCCAAATGAAACTGATTCACTGGATCAGCTAGTGCCTTTTTGACCCAGCGAGGAAAAGCATCAGCGGCACGGGCATTTTCCCAGGTTCTTATCGCTTTAAAAATCGCATATTTCTCCGGGCAGCTTTCGACTTCTTTTTGGTTCAATTGCAGACTGTAAGTCGCACCAATCCCCACCGAAACTGCCTGAATATGCTCGTATTCCGCTACAGTGGATTTTGCATTAACCGGAAAGTTTGCTCCCATTCCGGATGGAAAAAAATTAGCATAGGTTACATCCCGAAGATCTTTTCCCTGACTGGTCGCACTCCCCCATTCTCTGGTAGCAGTATCATAGAGATTTTTTCCGCCGCCCACATTCCAGATACTCTGATAATGCCAGGAGCCTTCCGAAAGCGTAGAACCCGTGAAACGAATGTAGGGAACGCCCAATTCTTTGGCCTTATCAAACATTTTACCAAAAAACCTTTTGACAGAATAATACCCGTGACCATTGTTGAACAAAAATTCCTGACCGTCAAAATCGTAGTACGCCAGCCCGTTGATCTTGCAAACGGAAGCATAATATGCAGCAATTTGATCCTGCAACTGCATATTGGGAACCAAGCCGTCGTAACCATAATTGATCGTGACCTGCAGTTTATAAATCGTATCACCCGCTGCATGGTTCGCTTCGGCCGTTTCCCAATAACCGCGTTTTACATTCAGCAGTCGGAAAGGAGCTTCTTTCGAAACACCCATATAATAAATGAGCTCCTTGCCGATTTTGATCATATTCAAGTTTTTCGAATGGCCTTCCCAGCTTGCGATTTCGTCGAGATATCCGGGATCGTTTACGAGAATAACGGTATCGCCCGGCACTATACTTTTTGTCAATAAACCCTTTTGCTGGTAACATAAGCTGTCACTCGGCACAGGGCTTGCATCCTTTGTACCCGGAGCCAGCGCCGTAGTAATCGGCGTGCGGCCAATGATCAATCCACCCTGCGCTGCCAGCTCAGAAAACGCCTTGTGTGATTTGTTCCCCGACGCCATTTTAATTGACTTATTTTCAAAGCTTTTCCCATCGAGGTATCCCTCATTTCCACGGTCAGGCCTTACAAAACCCTGATCATATAAGCTGATTGCTTTGAAGCCGAGCTGCCTCGTGTAAGATATGGTACTGTCGTAAGCCACACCCTGCGTCATCACGTCGGGTACAAAAGCAGACGGATTTTTTACCCATTTGCCGTCGATTGTCGGGTAGGGCAAGCCTTCCAATTTCACAATCTCCTGTATGACATCCAGCAACGCAGTGCTATCCGTGCTACCCCAAAGCGCGACGGATGAACCAATGAAATTGACCCCATATAAAGGCTGTACTTCCAGGTGGTTGGGCGCATTGACGGCCATGTTAGGGATTAGTGAAAAATAGACTTCCCGCTTTTGCGCTCTGTCGCGTGAGTTATAAGCAATCGAAATCCTGCCCTGTCGGTCAATCTGGGCTGCATTTCCGTACAATATGCGGTAGTAAGGCTCTTTGTGAGCGTAAAAAGCGACGTCATTTATACCATCGCCCCCGATCGGAAAAATCTGTCCCTCATGCAGGTGAGCGGGTAGCGGATAACGCTTTTTGTCGGGACTGTGAATGATATACTGAAAGGGTGCAGCGTCGGCAATCGTTCCCGCCGTGCCGCCAAGGGTATTGTCATTTAATGCCAGCATACCAATCGCATAGTTGACCCATTCGCTGGTATCGCGCGCCACGCCTATTATTTCGCCAAACAGGTTGGTGATATTGGTATGATATGCGCCCCATTCAATGTTATCAATTCCGTTTGCTGGAGTCAGCGAAAGTAAGGTTAGCTTGAAATATTTTTTGTGTGTGATCAATGCGACGGTTGCCAGCGAACCGTTCTCAAAATGCAGTGAGAAAGTCTGTTTTGCTTTATTATATACCGCTTTTTGTGGATAGTAGTATTTGTGTTTTTTCTCATCAAAAAGCGACAGCAGGGGCGACGGCTTATCCGCAGGTGAAAATTCCCGATGGCTGGTCGTACCAGCCACATTTTTCATACTCGTTATCCAGCCCTTATGATTGATTGCGATCTTAAAATAAGCGGTACTGAACTCGGTTTGAGCAAAACAAAGTGTCGCGCTGGTAGTAACCAGGAAAACTAAAAGAAGGGTTTTCAGGAATCGAAATTGCATTTGAAATAAGTTTTTGAGCGGCTTAGTACCATTGCTTCACGCGAAGTTATACCATTCCGATGGATAGAATGTCCCGCCCAATTCAAATTTTTTTTTTCATGGCGAGCAGGCATCAAGTTGGTTTAGGCTTGATTATTCTTACCATAAACCCCACTCAGATCCGCTTCAACTGCCACCAGTTTTCTTTCTAAAAACCTTCTGCTTCCCTATTCATATTTCGAATTTTCCGGCTCCAATGGACTTACCAATGTCCTCCTGCATTCCGATGCATCATGGCGGGGACATCTGCCTTGGCTAAAGCTTCGGAAAGGTCCTGTTGTTCTTAATAGAGTTGGCGCAGGAATTCAAAAACTCAAATAAAAAGATCACTGAAAAGCAGCCAAAACATCGACGGCTTTTCAGTGATCCAATCTGATCTAAATCCTCTTACGATTTTATAAACTCAAGCAAATCCTTATTAATCGTTGCACTTTCAGTGGCTGGCATACCATGCGGAAAGCCAGGATAGGAAATAAGTTTTCCGTTTTTCAGAAGTTTTATAGCTTTTGCGCCTGTCAATGGGAAAGGAACGATTTGATCGTCTTCTCCATGTAAAATCAGTACAGGGATATCCACACTTTTGAGGTCTTCGGTGAAGTCTGTTTCTGAAAA
This sequence comes from Dyadobacter sp. HNCC25DJ184, assembly GCF_056895215.1. Lineage (NCBI taxonomy): Bacteria > Pseudomonadati > Bacteroidota > Cytophagia > Cytophagales > Spirosomataceae > Dyadobacter > Dyadobacter sp. HNCC25DJ184. The sequence continues at coordinate 451,164 of NZ_JBXHAQ010000002.1, forward strand.
TGCCTTGATACAATCGTAATGCGCCTTTACGCCACCCATCATGCCCTGGCGCCACCAGTTATCCTTAATTCCCTGCGAGATGGTCGCTCCCTCGCGGTTATATCCGTAAAACGCTGTCGGAAATTCGTGAAAATACTGGGATCTTTTTGTAGCGGTTCCTTCACGAATTTCATCAAAAACTGACATGGGAATCCCATCCGGGTTAGCTTCAGTCTTTACCATAATCGGGGTCACCGCACTAATTAATACCGCCTTTGCCACACGTCCTTTACCGTATTTTGCAACATAACGAATAACTTCTCCGCCACCGGTTGAGTGACCGACGTGTATCGCATCTTTAAGATCGAGCGCCGTTACCAGCTCGTCAACATCAGCAGCATAGGTATCCATTTCATTTCCTTCGAAGGTTTGGGTAGATCTGCCGTGACCTCTGCGGTCATGTGCAATAACCCGATAGCCCAGGTTCAGGAAAAACATCATTTGCGCGTCCCAATCGTCGCCCGAGAGTGGCCAGCCGTGGTGGAATACGATCGGTTGACCAGTACCCCAGTCCTTGTAGTAAATCTCGGTTCCGTCTTTTACAGTGATTGTTGCCATATATTTCGTTGAGTTGATAATTAATATGTTTTTGAAATATAGTTTTTTATAATGAAAAGATGGCAACCTGATCTCTAAGTGAACAATTTTTAATATTCAGTTAATTCATTTTTACCATCTCACCGTGGGAATGCGCTGGCAATTGTATCTAGACGGTGGACGGCAGCAATAGGGGGTCCTCTTTGAAGCAAATATGCCGGGCCAGAATTTATCTATTGCTTATCTCAAAAATTCCTTTTCACTGATTACCTCACTCCGCCTTCAATGACTTTGTAGGGTTCATCAAGGCCGCTTTCACCGATTGATACCCAACCGTCATAAAAGTCAGCAAAATCATCATCGCGCCGGTGATCATGAAAACACTTATACTAAGAGGGGTATGGTACGCAAAGTTTTGAAGCCACTGGTCCATCATCCACCAGGATATCGGAAATGCCACCGAGATTGATACCAAAATAAGGATCAAAAAGTCTTTGGTAAGCATCCCGACAACGTTCGCGACAGTCGCTCCCAGAACTTTACGCACGCCAATTTCCTTTTTGCGTCTTTCTGCAGTGAAGGCTGTTAGTCCAAATAATCCGAGACAGGATATGATGATGGCAAGAACAGCGAAGTATTTCGCCAACTCGCCCACGAGTTTCTCCTCTGCATATTGCACCTGGTAATCGTGATCCAGAAACTGATAATCAAATGAATAACCGGGATTGAATGATTTGTAAAATCTGCTGATCCGATCGATCGTTTGATGCTCTTGCCCTGCCGCAATTTTAGTCATGACGAGCATGGTTTCTGCGGGTGAGATATACAGAATAAAAGGCCTTATCTCTTCATGAAGGGAATTGAAGTGGAAATTTTTAGTGACACCAACGATATGCTGTTCCTGCCCACCGATCATAATCTTTTTGCCAATCGGATCTTTAATTTCCATCGCTTTAATCGCCGCTTCATTGAGGATAACATTGCCTGTTTCCGTGCCATGCGCTCGAGAAAAGCTTCGACCGTTGGCCAATTTTATTCCAATTGTTTCAATGAGATCGAAATTGACCGGCATTCTGTAAAAGCGAATCTTGTCGTCATCATTTTTCCCGTCCCAGCGAACTCCTGTTCCGGTTCCCGATAACAAATTCGGCAGGATGATTTTTTGTTGGATACTGGATGCATTTTCGACTCCCGGCAACGCTTTCAATCTGGATAGAAACGCCTCTGACTGGGCCGCAACCCTTCCATTCATTTCAAAATACAGGATATTGTCCTTGTTGTATCCAAGATTTTTATGCTGAACATAATCGATCTGTTTGTATACTACCAAAACCGAGACGATAAAGATCACCGAAACCGTAAACTGAAAAACAACCAATCCTTTTCTCACAAAAAGTTCACCGAAAGAGCTCGCCATTCCGCCTTTGAGCGTTATTGCAGGATTGAAGCGGGAAAGATGAAATGCCGGATAGCTCCCTGCCAATAAACCAGTTACGCTCGAAGTAACAAGAATGACTGATATGATTTTCAAATCAAGTACGAGAGAAAGGTGCTTGCCGGTAAGTACATTAAACTGAGGAAGGAGTAATATGGTCAGCAAAACGGCGATGGATATTGCAATAAAAGTCATGACCAGAGACTCGCCCAGGAATTGATATATCAATGTTGACCGGCCTGCGCCGAGTGCCTTTTTAACGCCCACCTCTCTGATCCGCATAGACGCTTTTGCCGTCGACAGATTCATAAAATTGATACACGCAATCAATAGAATGATTATGGCCACTACCGAAAACAGTCTGACATACGTAATCCTGCCACCTTTCTGCACGCCATTTTCATACGCCCCATATAAGTAAGCATCTGAATACTTTCGTAAAAACAAAGTTGAAGTCGAGTCATTGAAAGTGTTTTTGGATAGTCCAACCATTTTGTGATTTAGTTGATCAATATCAGCCCCCTTTTTCAATACCACAAAATTGTTAAATGGACCGCCGCTGCTCAACATATCCCCTTTCGGAACGATCTGATGCCAGGAAGCCATAGACAACAGGAAATCATATTGTTGCGAAGAATTTGCCGGAAAATCTTTGAAAACACCGGTGATCATGCATTTTTCAGAATAAGCCTGCCACTTCCACTCCAGAATTTTCCCGACTGCTTGTTCTGGCGATTGAAAAAGTTGTTTCGCGAGTTTTTCAGATATCGCAATCGAGTTCTTAGTTTTAAGAATTTCGTTTTTATTACCCTGAATTAAGGGAAACGAAAATGTTTTAAAATAATCTTCACTTACAAAGTTTCCTCCTGCACTGACGGTGGTATTTCCCAGAGAAAGACTGAACTTCTGAAACCAGGTAGATGGCGTTGATATCACTGCCATTTCAACTTCGGGCATATCCTTCAACAATGTCTCCCCCACCCTGTCACCCGTTCCGTTGGAGGTCGCAATACCAGTACCCGTCTTCTGATGGATCATGACCTCATAAAGCCTGCTGTCGTTTTCATGAAATCTATCAAAACTTATCTCATCGTTAACCCAAAGACATATCAACAAAGTACAAACCAAACCTGTCGACAAGCCAATCAGATTTAGTAGTGTGAATTGCCGCTCCTTGAGAAAGTGGCGCAAAGTTATTTTCAGGTAATTCCGTAGCATGTCTAAACTCAGCATATAGTGAGGATGATTTGTTGGCTTAGTAAGAAACTGAAAACCAAAAATCTTCCCAAGAGACTTGAGAAGATTTTCAGTCATTTTATTTTAGGCAAATATCCTGCCACCTTCGTATATAGCCTTTAGGAAGATCCAGGAGCACAATTCTTAATCACTCATGTTCAAAAGCGGACGTTTTCCGTCCAGCGGTGAACATGGGAAATGTGCGTTTTAGGTCAATGATATACCTTGACACGTCTCATAAAAGTGGTGTCGGAATGATTAACGGCCTGTCATTTTCTCTCCTGCTTCAGTATATCGATTTCCCTGGATTTCGATATTGGCTGCGGCAGTTTCAATCTGATGAAGATCGTCAGCAGACAGTTCAAGATTCGCTGCCCCCAGATTCTCTTCCAGGCGATGGAGTTTCGTGGTACCTGGAATTGGTACGATCCATGGCTTCTGAGCCAACAGCCACGCAAGAGCAATTTGGGCTGGAGCGGCATTCTTTTGAGCGCCGATATTGGTCAGCAAATCGACCATCGCCTGATTGGCCTTTCTGTTTTCAATTGCAAAACGGGGAACTGTATTACGGAAATCGGTTTTATCAAATTGGGTATTCTCATCGATTTTTCCTGTTAAAAACCCTCTTCCAAGCGGGCTAAACGGAACAAAACCAATTCCTAGTTCTTCCAATGTAGGAATTATTTCTAACTCTGGTTTTCTAAACCACAAGGAATATTCACTTTGTAACGCCGCAACCGGCTGCACCGCATGCGCGCGGCGAATGGTTTGAGCGCCAGCTTCGGAAAGCCCGAAATGCTTCACTTTTCCTTCCTGAATCAAATCTTTTACCGCGCCGGCTACTTCTTCGATAGGGATATTTTCATCAACACGATGTTGGTAAAAAAGGTCGATTACGTCAGTTTTCAATCGCTTTAATGAAGCTTCCGCCACTTGCTTGATATGTTCCGGCCTGCTATCCAATTCTGACCAACGACCATCGGCAGCCTCTTTAAATCCAAATTTGGTGGCAATAGCAACTTTGTCGCGGAATGGCGCAAGCGCTTCCCCAACCAGCTCTTCATTCGTAAAAGGACCATATACTTCGGCGGTATCGAAAAAAGTTACTCCTTGTTCGACCGATGCGCGAATTAACTTAATCATTTCGGTTTTGTCGTGGGCTGGACCATACCCGAAACTCATACCCATGCAACCGAGGCCGATAGCCGAAACCTCCAGATTGCTATTCCCTAATTTGCGATTTTGCATGATACTTATTTTAAAAGCAGCGCTTTGATAATTAATCTTACGCAAAGGTATTCCGTTAACTTGGTACCCGGTTAACGATGATCAAACAGAAAATTAAGAATTTCAAACAACTACGCCTTATATGACATAGGAACTGTACCCGTGATCTTTTTAAAATAGTTGTTGAAATAAGTGGGATAGTCAAAACCCAGAGCATATGCCACCTGCGCGATGGTCCAGTCGGTATGTTGTAACAAAGCTTTCGCCTCATTTACAATCCGATCCGATATGTGAGCGGTGGTAGGCTTTCCTGTAATTTCTTTCACAGACCGGTTCAGGTGATTGACGTGAATAGACAGCCGCTCCGCGAAATCCTGGGCAGTTCGCAAACTCAAAGGATTTTCGAGACTGTCGATCGGGAACTGCCTTTCCAAAAGCTCAAGAAATAATGAGGTAATTCGAAAAGATGCGTTTTTATTTTTGACAAAACGATCCGGCGACTGCATCTTCAAGGCTTCGTGAATAATGATACTGAGATAATTGCGAATCAGTTCGCCTTTGAAAACATAGTCGGTATCTTGTTCAGAAAGCATCTTTTTGAAAATTGCTTCTATGTTTTTCTTCTGCTCTTTAGTCACTTCCAGAACCGGAGTTCCGCCAATCTTGAACAAGGGCGATTCGTGCAAGCTCTCTGAACGTCCGCCTTCCTTCAGGAATTTTTCGGTGAACAGACAGGAAAATCCGGTATGCCTTCCCGATAACAATTCTACCGAATACGGGATATGTGGATTGCTAAAAAACAAGAAAGTACCATCCATTTCAATTGCTCGATCGGCATAATGGATCATCATATTGCTTGTCGACAAAGTGATCTTGTAAAAATCACGGCGACTGTACGTGGGTGCTCCACTTACATTTGTTTCTATTTCATAAACTTTGAAACCTCTGAGCCTTAAATCGCGCTCATTTGGATTTATAGTTGGAGGCACAGCTATATCTTTCATAAATCAAAGTTAAGAAAATCAAACAGCCTGAGATATTATAATTGTAAAAAGTATTTTAAATGCGTTGCAAACGCTTGACCATGCAACCTCGATTGCAAATCGGAGTTAGAGCTACTCCAAATCGAAGTCAGTTTTGCATCATTCCGCCAAATATCAAAAAGTAAATTTCCTCTATATTAAAGTAGGAACGGTTTTTCATCATGCTTTTATAGCTATAACTCCGCCAGAACTTTTTGGCAAAATCAGGATCAGAGATTTAGTCTGAATTGCACGATTTCCATCAGATATATTATAATCAAGAATTTCACAGACCATTATGAGCGAGATCAGAAAAGAAGACATTAAGCAAGAGGTATTTGACCTTTACGATGACTATGCGCACAGCCGGATCGACAGGCGTAACTTTATGCAAAACCTTTCGGCATATGCTGTTGGTGGTATTACGGTGGCATCTTTAATGAGCTTCCTGATGCCTGATTATCATGGTGCCATTCAGGTTCATGCCAATGACCCGCGATTAAAATCAGAATATATCAATTATTCATCTCCTAAAGGTGGCGGGACTATCAAGGCATTATTGTCAAAACCGGAAGGAGCTTCCAAGAAACTCGGTGGCGTCATCGTTGTTCATGAAAATCGGGGCTTGAATCCTCACATTGAAGATGTAGCGCGACGCGCCGCATTGGCAGGCTTCATCTCCCTTGCGCCAGATGCCCTTACTCCGCTGGGAGGATATCCTGGAAACGACGATCAAGGGCGTGAACTTCAGAGCAAACGGGACCGGAATGAAATGTCTGAGGATTTCTTAGCAGCGTATGACTATTTGAAAGGCCATAAAGACTGTAATGGTAAAATTGGGGTAGTTGGCTTTTGTTTCGGAGGCGGTATCGCCAATATGATGGCCGTACGGATTCCGGAATTATCAGCATCGGTTCCGTTTTATGGTGGTCAGCCAGCTACTGAGGATGTCCCTAAAATAAAGGCGCCGTTGCTATTGCACTACGCCGAATTGGACACCCGGGTTAACGAGGGCTGGCCGGCTTACGAGAAAGCTTTGAAAGAAAATAATAAGGAGTATACCGCCTTTGTATATCCCGGGGTCAATCACGGTTTCCATAACGATACCACGCCTCGCTATGACAAAGCAGCTGCCGAACTCGCCTGGGGTAGAACGGTCGATTTCTTCAACAAAAAATTAACAACATAAACAATTGTGAACCTGTGACCAATATCAGGCCCTTGACACTCGTCGGGGGTTTTTATTGATATTGACCAGTATTTCACTTCATTTGAGAGATTCTAGGTAAGTCCGTACCTCGTCAAATACATATTTATTTGACTGGTTCGGAACGCTTGCATGCATCAGCTTTAGCAATAGTTCAATAGGCCTGGTTACTAAGGGTCCTATTTCCTGCACCAGTGCGACATTGAGCCGCTCTGAGCTTTGATGTCTGTTGCCGTCCATAATCGGGTAAACCTTATCGGCAATTTGTTGTGCTAATTTCATAACAATGGAGTGAGTAATTGATAAAGATTGATATCTAAAAGGTCATCAACCAGTGGCAATTGATGACCTCTAAGACATGCTTTTTAATATTAACTCTGAGCCTCGTTTGCCTTAGTTTCCCTTTTTTCTTTTTTGTCAGCCCGCTTTTCCTTTAAGTTCTTCCCTGCCTTTTTCTTATCGCCTTTCTGCACCTCCTTTTCCTTTGACATAATATTTATGGAATTATGGTAAGATAACCATTTAATGGCCATTCTCCTTTGCAATTTCTATGCCAAAAATCCATATCCCCATTCAAGGCCGTGGAGACTATATACGCTCAAACTATCGGAAAATAAGGTTAACTTAGAAGAAACCAACTCCACACTAATATGAAAATTTCGTTTATAGGGACATTCCCACCCCGGGAATGTGGAATTGGGACATTTACCAAAAACCTTTTCGACTCAATGATCGGAACGTCAACCACCGAAGAACCAGTCAATGGTTTTGTGGTCGCAATTGACGACAACGATCAGGATTACGACTACCCAAAGGAAGTGAAAATGAGCATTCGCCAGGAGGAACAGGCTGATTACCTCGAGGCTGCCAACTTTATCAATATCAGTGGGGCCGATGTGTGCGTCCTCGAACATGAGTTCGGGATTTTCGGGGGACAAAACGGGATATACATTCTTCCGCTGCTGTACAGGTTGAAGATCCCTTTGATTGTCACTTTGCATACGGTTCTAAAAAATCCTTCGTACAATGAGCGCGCGGTTCTTGTTGAAATTTGCAAGATCGCGCAGTCGATTGTAGTGATGAGCCAGACTGCCGTTAATATGCTGATTGAGGAATATAGCGTTGCTCAGGAAAAAATCGTCGAGATCGCCCATGGAGTCCCTGATCTGCAATTTGACCAACATCTGGTGAAAAAGGAATTTAAACTTGCGTCAAAACATGTTTTGCTGACATTCGGATTTATCGGAAGAAACAAGGGTATCGAAACTGTTTTGAAGGCACTCCCGGCCGTTGTCGCCAAGTATCCGCAGCTGGTGTATATTGTTCTTGGAAAAACGCACCCAAACGTGATCAGACACTCCGGTGAAGAATATCGGTTTTTTCTTCTGGGACTTGTCAAGAAACTGCACATCGAAAAACATGTCATTTTTCTCAACGAATTTATAGATCAATCCGAGCTTTTCAAGTATCTGTCGGCGTCTGATATCTATATCACGCCATATACCAACGAAGCCCAGATTACCAGCGGGACTTTGTCATATGCAATTGGAGCTGGCTCGGCGGTGATATCCACTCCCTACTGGCACGCGGCCGAATTACTGGCTGATGGTCGCGGGAGGCTATTTCCGTTCAACGACTCGCAGGCTTTAAGCGATATTTTCCTCGATCTGCTGGACCATCCGGACGAGCTGCGCGATTTGCGAAAAAATGCATATGAATATGGACGGGGTATCACCTGGCCGAAAATCGGAGGCAAATATGTAGATCTGGCCAGCCGCATTGTAGCAGAGCAGACCGATATGATGATCGGGAAGGAAATGATTCTTGATCTGCTGACATTGCCTCCATTCCTGCTCGACCATGTTCAGCGACTGACCGACGATACGGGAATTATTCAACACGCAAAATACGGGATACCCAATTTGAAGGAAGGTTACTGCCTGGATGACAATGCGAGGGCGCTCTTAATGGTGCTGATGACCTATAAACGAAACAAGCATCCGCTCGCTCTGAAATTGTCGCCCACTTATCTGAGCTATATCAACTATATGCAAAATGAGGACGGCGCATTCCGGAATTTTCTTAGTTTCAATCGTAATTTCCTCGATGAAGTCGGTTCTGAAGATTCATTTGGACGCACCATATGGGCATTGGGATATCTGTTAGGAAACGCACCAAATGATGCATATTATCAAACAGGCAGAGAGATTTTCTTTGATGCAGCCCCTAACTTTATCAAACTAAAATCGATCAGAAGTATCGCAAATACAATGGTGGGTATATGCCATTATTTAAAAAGCAATCCTTCGGATGAGGGTATGCTTGAGATATTGAGGCAAATGGCTGACCGGCTGATAAAAGATTACGAATTAAACCACACCGACGACTGGCACTGGTTTGAGTCACTTCTCGCTTACGACAATGCATTTTTACCGCTAGCACTTCTGCACGCCGCTGAGTTTTTGAACAATGAAAAGGTAAATCGAATTGGACTGGAAAGCATGAAATTCCTTTCTGAAATCACGCTGAGGAACGGATATCTGTCAATAGTAGGGAATGGAAAGTGGTATAAAAAAGACGGCGAAAACTCGATGTTTGCGCAACAACCACTGGATGCCCTTGCGATGGTTTTAATGCTACATCAGGCATTTCGGCTAACAAAAGACCAGTCCTATATCACACAACTATATATCTGTTTTATGTGGTTTCTGGGCGAAAATGATCTCCGGATCAGCCTTTATGACTTTGAAACAAAGGGCTGTTGCGACGGGTTGGAAAGTTACGGCATAAACCGTAATCAGGGAGCGGAGAGTACCTTAGCATATCTGATCTCCTATCTCAGTGTGCTGGAAGCATTCGAAGAAGTGTCGAAACTGGAAAGCACGGCGGTTTGAAAATCGCCATTCTTTCCTCCATCGCCTGGCGAACACCACCCCGTCAATATGGACCGTGGGAACAAGTTGCATCGTATTTGACAGAAGGTTTGCATGCGAAGGGTATTGACGTGACATTATTTGCCACTTCAGACTCTGTGACAAACGCCAGATTGGACGCAACTTGCGCGGTTCCGTATGCTGAAGACGAACGGGTAGACCCAAAAGTGGTTGAGTGTCTGCATATAAGCAATGTTATGGAAAAAGCATCGCAGTTTGATTTAATTCATAACCATTTTGATTTTCTGCCGCTCACCTATTCCAGACTCATTAAAACGCCGATCTTGACCACCATACATGGTTTTTCATCACCCAAAATACTAGACGTTTACAAAAAGTACAATCGCCATACCAGTTACGTTTCCATCAGTAATTCGGATCGGAGTTCAGATCTGGATTATATAGCGACTGTCTACAACGGAATCGACGGTGATCAGTTTGAGTATATCCCTTCACCGTCAGAGTTTCTTCTTTTTTTCGGAAGGATTCATCCCGACAAAGGGACGAGCGAGGCGATTCAGATTGCGTTGCAAACGGGGCGAAAATTAATGATTGCAGGGTTGATACAGGATCAAGGGTATTTTGAACAGGAAGTGAAGCCGTATATCGATAATCAACAGATTGTCTATTGTGGAAATGTTGGACCTGCGGAGCGAAAAAAACTGTTGGGGTTCGCGTTTGCGATGCTTCATCCGATAAAATTTGAAGAGCCGTTTGGGCTTAGTGTCGCGGAATCCATGTTCTGCGGCACGCCGGTTATTGCTTTCAAAAGAGGCTCAATGTCTGAACTGATCGTTGACGGAAGAACTGGATTTTTAGTAAATACTGTCGAAGAAGCTATAGATGCTGTCTATCGAATCCAACAAATCCAAAGATCTGACTGTGTGAAATGGGCGGAATCTATGTTTTCGAAAAGCAAAATGGTCGAAGGGTATCTTTCTCTATATAAGCAAATATTAGGTAAGTAAGGTATCAGGTTGAGTAAGCTCTTGCAATAACTCCATCAGATCAACGACCGCGTATGTCGAAGCATAATCGGAAACCGCATATGGTATGATGAGACTGCCATTATGTATCAGTGCGCCGCAGGAATATACCACATTCGGCACATACCCTTCGCGCTCCGTTCGGGTGGGAATCAACAATGGCTCACGAAGACGTCCGATCTCGATATGGGGATTATCCAACTCAAAAAGTGATGCACTGAGTACGTATTCACGCATGGGACCGACTCCATGAGTTAGTACGAGCCAGCCTGCTTCTGTTTCCAACGGAGAGCCACAGTTACCCATCTGTACAAATTCCCAGGGAAATTTGGGTGACTGAATCATCGTGGCGGTGCGCCAGACATTGATATTTTCGGAAAAAGCGATATAATTATTGACCCCGTCGATGCGGCATAACATGGCAAATTTGCCATTGATTTTCTTTGGGAAAAGCGCCATTCCTTTGTTTTGGGCTATTTCGCCATGAACAGGCAATACTTTGAAATGATAGAAATCTTTCGTTACCAATATCTTCGGCAAGATTGAAACGCCGTCATAGGCTGTATATGTGGCATAATAGGTCGCCTCGTTGTTTTCTCCGGTGAATTTGACAAACCTGGCGTCCTCAATTCCTCTTTTTTCAGTATCCGCGATCGGAAATATAACACGTTCAGAAATGACTGTATCGAGCGAAAAGTCCATTTCATAATGCGACGAGGCAACCCACATAATTTCCTTTAGAAACAGATGACTAGCCTGGTCTATCTCAATCGTTTTCGTAGTCTCGTCGACATACCTTTTTAGCTCCTCGTAGGTAAAAGTCTCCGTTAGTTTCTCTTCAATAACAGGGTAAGCGTTGTTTTCCAAATTCTGCATTTCACCCAATTTGGCCAAAAACGATTTCTTTTTATAGACGTGATTGCGGACATGCTCAGGCGCGTCGAGCATACGTCCGGGCGGTTCAACCATGATCAGGTTATTCTGGTCTATAATGGCTGATCGGAAAACAATTGACGAGATATGCCCTTCACCCGTGGCACGGAAGCTCAGTATAATCCGTTTTTCACCATATCCAACGCGCGACTGGTCAGGGTCTTCAACTATTGAAGGATTGAAAAATGCAGCAGCCTCTATCGAGTATTCCATCGTGAAGTATGCCCCGATCAACATCTTTGAGGTCGCCCCCAACGCATGAGTGTCTATGCCCATATCGCGCATCAATGCGGCCCGTTTCTGAAAATGTCTTTCAAATATCTTCAGGATACTCCGGTGCCGTTTCGCATATTTCCGGAATACATTGCTCAGCTCCTGTTGTTGTTCCTTTTCTGACAAATCAAGTATCAGCGAAATCAATTGTTTGCTTCTCTCATCACCATTATTCAGAAAACGGGCGATGACGCGACTTGAATCGGGTTGGAAAGTAATATCCTTACGTGTAACCTTGACTGACATTTTCTATTTTCCGACAAGATGAGCTATTAATCCGATATATGATCAATAGCACTTGTTTATCTTTTACTTCCCGGATATTTATCTATATATAACCCTCATTATCAACCTCATGTAATTAAAAAATACTTTACCTGAAAAAACTCCCAACCGAAATCATCAGAAGCAATGGTTCTTCCCGCGAAGATCCCGCGCTTACATTAAACGCAAACTGTTCCCGAAAAGGCGTGATATAAAAACCTCCTCCATAACCTTTGTGACAGTATTTCGCATCGTTAATTTCACCGTCGGCCCACACCTGTCCAATATCGTAGAACGCGCGAATACCTATTTTGAGAGGAATAAAAGTATTTTTTGTTTGGGTAATCTGATACCTGAGTTCGGTGTTTAAGAAAGCCTTTGAATTTCCGGTAAAGCGGTTTCGTTTATATCCTCTCAAGTCATTTAGCTGGCCGAGTGAAAAAGCTTGTAAAACGGCAGCTGCCCGAATGCGTGACCACCGCCGAGTCTCAAACCAAAAGTCAATGGATTTTTGTTATAAGACGTCGTCACATGCTGAGAAATCAATCCAAACAGCTCTTTCGGATCTTTCATATCAGCAGTGTTACCAGTGAGTACCACTTGAATTCCAGACGAAAAGGCACTGGGAACAGCAAGGCAAAAAGCAATAGACATCAACATCCTTGTAATACAAATTTTCATAGTAACAGGTTTTTGGCACCGAATGATCAAGGGAAAGTAAGCCAAAACAGCATGGACTTAAATTCATATTGTATGTCGCGAAACCAGTCGGTACGATCACGAACATAGACAAACGGTACGCAATACACGCGCCGCTTTCACAATTTCAAAACAAGACTGATTTTGATTTATGTAAAGTTAATAACTGCAATTATTTTACAAAACTGATAAAGGTAGGATATACCTTTTAAATCGGAGGAAAACGAAGAAGTTTGCACGGTTGGAGGCAAGAAAGGAATATATACAACTGGAAATACGGATCTTATTCTGTTATAACACGAATTCAGATCTGGCGCATGTGACTTCTCCCCGTGGCGTTCCGATGAGGTTTATTTCCCATTTTCCTGCAAAGAAATCTGCTGGTGCCCTGCCTTGCGAAAAGCCGTAAAAAGCGACTCCCGCTAAAGTACCACCAAGAATACAATTTTTTTTATATCCGCTTGGATAGGATTCAAAGATTTCACGTCTTGGCAATACGCAAAAAAAAAGCGGCTGACTTTTTCAAATCAGCCGCTTTTTCAACCTAATCCTATTCTTTGATTCTTACAGCGGTTGCGTCAAACATATCCAGAAGAGAGCCTTTCAAATTATCATCGTCCACTTTCTGCAACCACACATTGATATCCATTCCCTGAGCCGTAAAGTACAGGATGAGTTTACCGTCCTTTTCCTCCACGTTGGTAAGAGGCAGTGCCTCAGGCATTTGACCAGACGGATCCTTAAGTTCACCGGTCAGTTTGCCGTCTTTTCTTACTAATTCAGTTACTAATTTTGAATCACCATTTGGCGTACCAAGAAATGTAATTGCCCATTTTCCTGCATATGCGTCAGTCGGAGCCGTTTGAGAAAAACCTGCAAACGCTACGCCCAGGATCATAATAAATGCAAAGAGTGTTGTTTTTTTCATATTGGTAAATTTGGAGCTATCAGTTTTCAGCTTCTAGCGGTTGGAAATTGGATTTAAATTGTTTTTGTTGCCTGGTTATTGAGCTTTACTATTATTGTTGTTTCAATACTGTTTTGCTATAGTAAATGTGAACTGATTATTTCTTCGCTGTTACCGTCAATGGCGTGCTGCTAAGCAAGCTCACCGGACCAATTAACCCTGACGGCAACAAGGCCGCATCTGCACGATAAAATGGCAATGTGGTGAAAGTGATCTTATTCGACACACCCGGTTGTGCATCTCCGATCAGGCGGTTTACCCATAAGTTTGTGACACTGATCTGAACTATATTGCTTCCTTCTTTCAGCGCCTCGGTAATATCTATTCTAAATGGTTTTTTCCAAAGTGTACCAATGCTTTTTCCATTGACAGTCACCTCTGCGATATTCTTCACATCGCCCAGGTCAAGTATATAGGAAGCATTTTTGGCAATGGATGGGACAGTAATTGTTTTGTTGTAAGAGGCAGTTCCTGAGAAATATTTAATACCCGGCTCAGTATTGTCTGTCAGTGACGCCAAGCCATTCAACGTGGTATTGAGAGGAGCACCGCGTCCCTCCTGAAAGGTCACATTCCATGCACCGTCGAGAACCGCAATTTTAGATTCTGTTTGCACAGGTCTGGTATAAGATGTTGCAGAAGCTTTATCACGAAAAACGATAAAATAAGCACCCCAGGATTCAAATTTAAGCGGTATGGTCGTTCTGCCGTTGCTGATTTGGTACGATACTTTTTCGGATTTACCAGTTTCCGGATTCCACAATTCAGGAACTTTTCCACTAATTCGGAGGCTTACAACCGCCTCGTTTGGATCCGCACTCCGGCTATCGAACCAATAAAGATCTTCGGACGCAGTTTGGCGATGAACGTATAATATCTTCGATTTTGAACCGGTTATATCCACGTCTCTTTGGATATTCATTGCCGTCAATACATCCAGGACAGAACCTGTTGACACATTCTCGTTGCTCCAAATCTGATCTGCCAAAGTCTTAAATTCAGCTTCGTTGTCGCTCATACTTGGTGATTTCAGTGGCCTCGGCCCTACAACTTTCATTCCCGCTTTCACTAATTCTCCGAGTTTTTTCAAGACAGGAAGCGTCATGTTCTGCGCAGTGGAGTCGAGCGCCAGCAACCGGTAAGTCTGACCACTTGAAGTTACAATTTTACCACCCTCAACTTTCAGCGCATTCTTGATCACCGATGCATTAGCAAAGTCGTATTCATATCCGGGGAACGACGGCAGTTTCTCCGCAAATGCCTGCGTGATATTGCTGTTTTCGCCATAATAATATAGCACGTCAATCACAGGCTTGCCTTGCTGTAAAAGGTAACAACTGCGTCCGAGATATCCCGTCCAGGCCTTTGCCTGTTCTGCCCATGTTTCCTGACGGGTGAAATATTGTCCGAACGGTCCGAGTGAAAATCCAGGTTTTTTGTCGTCCAATGGTTGATGAACAGAAGTATGCACCACAAAGCGGTTCAAGCCAGATGCCATTTCCAAATCGGCAGTACGTTTCAGCTTTTCGGGGTGCCAGCTGAATGCGTTACCAATTGAGGTCATTGATTCAGCCGCGACCAGATTTTGGCCATAAATATGCGCCACTGATGCTGCCTCACGAATATCCGCCTCGCTCCTTACCTCTTCATCGGATCCGCCAGCCAAACTGCCCGGCGTCCACATTGCCGACATAGGTATATCGGCTTTTGTTTTCACATCCATCCCATCAGCCAGGTATATGCGGCCATTTTCATGTGATTCTGTATATCGCTTCATGCCTCTCGCATGCACCGCATCGCCGATGGCATCATAGTGATTTTCAACGATCATTTCACCGATTGTCTTGCGGTAATCCCAAAGGAATTTCTCGCTTGCTTCTGCACTTTTCACAACCCGGCCCGTCAATACCGGAATCCATGGTTTCAGATCATATCCGCGACGTTTTAAAAACTCATCCGGCATCGCCCTGGTCCAGGTCATATGCCCCGCCTCGTAACTGT
This sequence comes from Dyadobacter sp. HNCC25DJ184, assembly GCF_056895215.1. Taxonomy (NCBI): domain Bacteria; kingdom Pseudomonadati; phylum Bacteroidota; class Cytophagia; order Cytophagales; family Spirosomataceae; genus Dyadobacter; species Dyadobacter sp. HNCC25DJ184. The sequence goes on from NZ_JBXHAQ010000002.1 coordinate 466,923, forward strand.
CAAGTACAAGATAACCCAGCCCTTTTGCACCCATTTGGCCTCCAGTGGCGTCTTTGTACATATCCAGATAGGTCTCAATATATTTTTTCACAGCAGCTTTATCCAATTTGTCGACTTCCAAACCGGTGGCTTCTGGCGACGCGGGATGGTTTTTCCGGCCAGTTCCTGAATATCCGAATCTCAATATGGCCCAGTTACCTGCCGGTGGTGTCCAGTTCAGTGTGCCGTCGGCGCTCATTTTCGAAGTCAAATCAATCACATCCTGAGTTAAAACGGCATCAGCATCACTTTTAACTAAAGAGTGGGTGCTTTCTTTCCAAGGACTGAAACCAGCCTTCTCTTCAAATAAATCTATCCTGTCGGTGTTAAATAAAACGATTTCCGCCACTTGCACCCCCTCCGGTTTTCCGGGAGCCGCACTTCCTCCAAACATAGCTGCAAACGGATTTCCCTGAGGCTCCAGCGTTTTAAAGGTGAATCTGAAATATTTGGCAGTCGTAGGCACAATACTCATGGTATTCTCTGGAACCGTACTTCCTTTTATCGTCACTACATCGCGGAAATTCACTCCGTCATCGCTCACTTTCAGCATACGATTATCGGGAGAGCCCCGGAACTCTGCCAGCGCGCCTCCACTACTTGCTCCCACAATAGTGAAAGCCTTCACAGTCTGCGGGCTGTCGAACTCATATTGAATCCACATATCCTGCCCTACCTCCTGTGCTGGAAGCAAACTGGATTTGGCCAGGTCGCCGTCAGTCAAACCGGCGAGCGTAAATGTTCCGCCGCTCGACGTTATTTTTGGATTCAAACTACTGATCGGCTTTTCATTGGCGGGCAACTTGTATGCAATTACAAGTGCGTCAGCATAGTAAGGAGCCACAGGTGTAACCGGACCACTAAGCCCACCTCCTGTTGCTATCGGAATATTCTGAAAAGCACCTGCAACATCTGAAGGGGCTGCCAGTTTTTCAGAAAATGCCTGTCCACCCACAACTCGGGTTTCGCTCCAGACATATTTTTTCATCGCATCAGCCGGGGTTACCCATGGCCCGCCCGTTACGCTCCATCCGGGAGAGCCCGCAATCGCCATTTCCAGTTGCAGTTTCTCAGCCAGTTCGGTGGTATGCTTAAAGGCATCCTTCCATTCCGGAGTCATAAACACCAGTTTTTTCGGAGTAACCTCAGGCGTTAGCAGACTGGCGTCGAAGTTTTGAAAACCGCCAATTCCTACCCTTTTCATCCATTCGAGATCCTTGGTGATCCCTTCTTTCGTGATATTGCCGTTCATCCAATGCCACCAAACGCGGGGCTTTGCAGAATTCGGTGGCGACTGGAAGCCCTGCCGCAGGTCAGAATTTTGGGCAAATGCCATGGCAGGGAGCATCAACGCCAGGATAGTGAGTTTCTTCATCGGAATTGAGTATCTCTAAAATTGACAATAACAAATCTTTATTTACTACCCAAAGGTGCTTCCAATGGTGAAATACTATCCTGACGCACCGTCGCTGATGCTACAAGCTTAAACTTTTATATCTCACTGAAAATGAAACTACTGTGCATCCTGAGTTAACACAAATTCTGTTCCGACAACCACCATCAGCGACCGGTCCTCTCCTTTCGGATTTAAGAAAACCAGATATACATCATGCGGCTTGTTATCCAGATTTGAGGGCAGCTTGATCGGTACAGAAAGTGCCGTCGGTTTGAAGTCAAATTTGTCGGATGGTTCCAGGAATACCGACTCACCAATCAGTGGTCCTTTGGGACTATCCAAACGCAATTCCACTTTACCTCCGGTAGCGTTTAGTTGAGGTATTGGCGCCATGGCTAACACGCTCAACTCTGCAACATGGTGTAAATCAACCTGTTTTAATTCCGCATATGCACCTGATTTTGAAGGGATCATCAGATTCATATTGTTATATGCCATCTTGTTGACGTCCTGATAGTTGTCAAATCCGTGAACATCCACTTTTGCATTTCTCAAAACCAAAGTTTGCTCGGAGCGCAACGGAGGTAAGGCATCAGCACCTTTGTCTTCATATGCAGCTCTCACGATATATACCCCTTTGCCTTTGTCGGCAGTTGGCAATTTTGCAGTATATGCACCTTTGATCGGCAGCGACTTTTCTCCTTTTTTTACATTGTTCAAATTAAAGATATACTTCACCATTTCCGACGCATCGGTTGCTGACAATTGCGGGTGTCCAGCCATCGGCGTTTCGCCCCATACCCCGCTACCACCTGCAATGACCTTTTTCACCAGTTGTTCTACTGCCTTATCGTTACCCTTATATTTCGCCGCTATTTCCCGATATGCAGGCCCGATCGATTTTTTATCGATACTATGACAAGCCTTGCAATCACTCGCTTCAATCAATTTCTTTCCATTTGCAAAAAGTGCATTAGCGTCCGCAGAACGATGTCCCTGAGCAATCGCCACTTTATCAAACCCTTCGGCCAGATAATCTACATTTACCGCAACCTGCTCTGCATCAATACCTTTACCCAAAACACCATCTTCTTTATCGCTCACCTTCACGTCATAGTTGAAAGGCTTGTTCGCAACATAGAATGACTTGTTATTGCCCGGCATATCCAGTGATAAAACCGGCGCTTCGTTCCCAACCGTGATTTCCATGGCTTGTGTACTGATACCTCCTTTTGCGTCGTTTACGGTCAAAAGTACCTGATACACACCTTTTTTAGTAAGCGTCAAGTTCACATCTGAGCCGCTGATGGTCTGGTTGAAACCATTTTTAGATGATATTTTCCATGCATATTTAAGTGCATCACCGTCCGCATCAACGGTTCCTTTTGCGGTAAGTTTCACAGCAAGTGGTGCCGAGCCTCCCATTTTATTAGCAGATGCCATCACCTGTGGCTTTCTGTTGCCTGCATTATATTCAATACGAATCAGACGGGCATCGTCATTGGCCGAAAACCAACCAGAACCGTACTCGAGCATATACAGATCGCCATTCTCTGCAAACTCCATATCCATTGGATTACTGAATTTGTAACTCGGCATAAAGCGCTCCATTGACATCAGATTCCCTTCTTTATCCATCGTCACTGCCATAATCCAGCCACGCATCCAGTCGTATGTCAGGAGTTTTCCATCATAATATTTTGGAAAGGATGCGCTTGCTTTTTGGAAGTCATCCGAATAAAATACCGGGCCTGCCATCGCGTTTCTGCCACCACTGCCTACCAATGGGAATTCCGTAGAAAGACCATATGGGTACCAAATAAATGCTTTTTGAGCTGGCGGAAGCACTTTTATTCCTGTATTGTTCGGAGAGGTATTAGTTGGTGCAGCAGCATCCCATTTTTCCAGGGATTTTTTTGCTGCAAAATCATACTTAAAATAGGCTTTATTATCCGCTACAAAATGCGGCCATCCGAAATTGCCTGCTTTCCGAGCCTGGCCTACTTCGTCATGACCGGCAGGGCCACGGGTTGAATCAGGTTTGGCAGCATCCGGACCAACCTCTCCCCAATATACGTAGCCTGTTCGCTGATCCACAGCTATTCGGAATGGATTTCGGTGACCCATCGTATAAATTTCCGGACGAGTTTGAGGTGTGCCTTTCGGAAACAAGTTGCCATCAGGAATGGTATAAGTACCGTCGGCCATCGGCTTAATTCGAATAATCTTTCCTCTCAGATCATTCGAGTTCGCCGACGATTTCTGCGCATCCCATGCGCTTCTGCCTTCCTGCTCGTCGCTCGGGCTATATCCGTTGGAACCATGCGGATTGGTATTATCACCCGTCGACAAATACAAATTCCCCACTTTATCCCATGCGATGGAACCGCCTGTGTGACAGCATTCTTCGCGCTGAGTTGGTATTTCAAGCAATACTTTTCTGGAATCCATTACCAGCTCGTCGCCCTTCAACTCGAATCGGGCCAGTACATTTTTCGGCTCTTCCGGCACCGAATAGTATAGGTATATCCAATGATTCTGAGCAAAATTCGGGTCTTTGTTCAAGCCCAGGAGTCCATCCTCACCCATCGATTCTTTACCTTCCTTATTTTTGTATTTGATACTGACTGGAAGTTTGGCAATGGTTTTCAGTTCGTTGGTTTTAGTGTTGAAAAGTTTGATCTCTCCTTTGCGCTGAATAAACAAAATCCGTCCGTCGTTGAGAACGCTCAACTCCATCGGTTCATCCAGTTTTTCATATAATATTGTCTTTGTAAAACGATTTTCCTCTGGCCGGGATTTTGAGAAATCAAGCGGTTTGGGACTATCTCCACCAGCTGCATATTTGATACCTGCCCACAAATGGTTCAGGAAAAGCGGATCTGCAAATGTCTCGTTTGTATGTCCCATTGCAGTATAAAATGAGCGGCCACCGTCAAATTCCTGATACCAGCTCATGGGGTGAAAATCGGGATTTTTGCCGCCGATATAGCTCTTTTCGTCAATTTTCAGGACAACATTAATCTTCGGCGAGATATTCTTGAAGCTGTAAAATTCATCTTTAATCTCAAACTCATCGGGCATACCCTGTGTAGCAAAATTGTTTTTTTCTGTCACGATAAACTTTCCGTTCTGCACATTGCTCGGCGTCATCGGGTGGTCCAAAAACCAGGCACCGGCCAGTTTTCCGTACCACGGCCATTCATATTCAGTGTCCGTCGCGGCATGGATTCCTATATATCCCCCACCCGCCTGAATATATCTTTCAAAAGCGTTTTGCTGTTCATTGTTCAGCACGTCACCCGTGGTATTCAGGAACACAACCGCATTGAATTTTTTAAGATTTTTCTCATCAAAATCGCCCGCGTCCTCAGTAAAACTGGCTGTTGCACCTTTTTCCTTGGCCAATTTTGTGAGTGCCGTTTTCCCAGCCGCGATGGATTCATGCCTGAATGCTGCTGTCTTGCTAAAAACAAGGATGTTGATCGGAGAGGTTTGTGCATAAGACAGAAAGGTCATCTGCCATAACCCAATGATCATGAAACAGATAATAAACGATTTTACTTTCATATGAATAACAATGCTTAACATGATAAAGCAAAGCTATTATATTTTTATTTATTGTCTTAAAATTAGACAATAAATATTTTTCTATTATAAATTTGTATAGTACTAGTTGATCAAAATGATATATTACATAAATTTTATTCAAACGCAGAATTGGGGGAGTTCAACAAGGAGTTACGCAGCATATTAAACTCCACGTTGAACCCCATTACCTCTGCGTTTAGCACCACCAGACATATGACAACTTGTAAAAACTGCGATCAGCCTTTCGAGGGTAAGTTTTGTAATAACTGTGGGCAGACTGCCGATACCCATCGGGTGACCATGCATTTTATCTGGCATGAGCTGCAACACAGCCTTTTTCATGTGGATCATGGCATCTTTTATACCATGCAGCAATTGCTGACCAGACCGGGATATATGATCCGGGAATTTCTGGAGGGAAAGCGTGTGAGGCATTTCAAACCGATGATGCTGGTCGTAGTTTTGGCCACCATTTATGGGCTACTTTTCCATTACTTTATGGAGGATGTATTTGACATAGATCCTATACATTCAAAAGATGGTCTTGTAAGTGCATATCAGAAAATGCTGACCTGGGTAACCGGACACCTTGCATATGCTTCTTTGCTACTGATTGCGGTGAATACGATTTCCTCCTATTTAGTATTCAAAAAACAGGGTTTCAATTTCGCAGAACACCTTGTCCTGAATACTTATGCGATGGGATTGGTTCTGATAGGCCAAATTGTGTTGTTCCCGGTATTATATATATATAGTCACTCAGACACAGGCCCGATGTATGCGTTGATATCCCAAACTGTCCAGCTGGCCTTATTTTATTGGTGTTATGCTCAATTTTTCAATGATCTGCCAAAAGTAAAATCATTGTTACTGACAATCTTATCGTTTTTAATGTTCTCAGCTGTCAGTATTGTGGTTGGATATCTCTTTGGAGCAATAATGGGAGCTTTGTCATAAAATTGACAATGCAAGTGGCTAAACCGGCTTATTTAGCCCTTTATAAACCACTTGAAAAGATTTGAAGTACCTATTTTTACGGTCTAATATTCCTAAACACCCGGCGTCGGGCTCAAAATAACGTATGTATAATCCAACGGAGCAGAATTATATTCAACAACTTTCGATTGACTGTGTCATCTTCGGGTACCATGATAAGCAACTAAAAGTGTTGGTGCCTAAACTCAGTTTTAAGGGAGACTTTTGGGCGCTACCCAGCGGATTTATTTCTCAAAAAGAAGGTATTGACGAGGCGGCTGACCGAATATTAAAGCACAGAACCGGCATCAAAGAGATATACCTGGAACAATTTCACACCTTCGGAAATGCTGGTCGTAACAATGCAGTTTTCCTAAAACGCCTGATCGAGCTCAATCCGGAGTCATTCGGCGAAAAGAAGAATTATAAAAAGGAATATGATTGGTTTACGAAAAGGTTTGTGTCGATCGGGTATTATGCCGTGGTTGATATCAACAAAGTGATTCCGGAAAAGATTGATCTTGACGAGTCCATCGAATGGTATGATATCAAAAACCTGCCTGTGATGATCATGGATCATAAAGAAATGGTAGAAAAGGCACTGGAAAAGCTTCGGCTGGATCTTGATAAGAAATTGACTGCTTTTAATCTACTCCCTGAAACATTCACGATGCGCGAAGTTCAGGAGTTGTATGAGACGATTTATGACAAACCTTTTGCCCGGAACAACTTCCAGAAAATGATATTGGACCTTGATGTACTGGAACGGTTGGAAAAGAAATTCACCGGTGCAGCCAACAAGGCCCCTTATTTGTATCGGTTTCGAAGATAAAACCTATTTTTTCAGCGTTTTCAGGTATGCCATCGTTTGGGGCACCTGCGTTGCATAACTTGGGCTTTCGTCTTCGATATAGTAATGCTCGATTGCTGATTTTTTGGCCGCTTTCAGGATCGCGGGAATATCCAGCTGACCAGTTCCCAACGCCACGTCGTTCGTTACCGGAGTACCGCCAGACAAATTACCCTCCACGCCTTTGCGTAGATCTTTCATGTGCATTAACTTGTAGCGGGTCGGATATTTGGTCAGCAAACCGGCAGGGTCACCGCCTGGAAAAAACGCCCATAGTATATCCAGTTCAAAACTCACATATTTAGGATCTGTTTTCTGGATGATATAGTCAAGCAGCGTTCCGTCTTCATATTTTTCAAACTCATAGCCGTGGTTGTGATAGCAGAAAGTCAGCCCGAACTCGTCTTTCAAACGTTTTCCAAAAGTGTTGAAATCAGCAATAGTCTGATCGGCCATTTCCTTCGTAAAAGCACCTTTGTGAGGAATCCATGCGACTCTGACAAACTTCGCGCCCAATGCTTTGGCGTTTTGGCCCACTTCCTGGCTTTTCTTCAAAGCGTCGTCATAACTTACTCCAAATGAAGAGCAATGCATTCCACGTTCGTCCAACAATTTACGCAGGTCGGCGGCTGTCTTTCCAAATAAACTCGAGAATTCCATATCCTTGATACCCAATCCTTTCAGCGTATCCAGCGTAGCGGCGGCATCTTTTGAAAAACTGGAACGATAGGTATATGAAACCATCCCCGGCGTTTCGGGAAAAAGCATTTTCCCTTTTTGAGCTAATAATGGCATGCTTGCAACGGACGAAACTACGGCAGCAAGTATCAGTTGTTTAATTTTCATTTATGTTTTCAGTTGAATTGGATTGCTAATTTATTCATTGCGACTAAGACTCGAAGGCTTGAAGAAGGTAGTTTTTGGATTGAATCTTATGTCTCATGCGATTTAGTACTGTTATACATGTGTTCGGTGTTACGACGGTAAAATGTGGTATCCTCCCTTATCACACGGGTAGTTTTTGAACGCAATATCATTCAGTACTGAATAAACAACGAAAATTCCGGGTCATAAAATAAGGCTGTTCAATCGAGGATATACTTGATATTCCGTTGAACAGCCTTTCTGGTGAACGGCTCGCGTCTTCCTAATAGTTCAAAAGCCCCGTGGAGACACGTGCTCTTGGTTATTTCTCAACAATTCTTCTATTTAATTGAAATAGGCACTGCAACAGTATCCCATTTCAGCGTAACGCCTTTGCCAGTTACGTCATAAACCAGTTTTTCGCTCATCGCTGATTTAGAAGGTTTTGCTGAAACCGTCAGTACATCTTTTGCCGGATCGCGATTGGCTACGCCGCCTTGTTTGACACCCCACTGGCCTGTTTCCGAATTGAAAATAAACTTCCATTCCTTTTCGTCCGGAATAGCGAAGAAGCTGTATTTGCCAGCTGCAAGTGTTTGTCCTTCTACTTTAATATCCTTATCGGTCTCAAATATCGTTGCCTCGTTTGCGCCGGCACGCCAAACTTTGCCATATGGAGCGAGCTTACCAGCAGGATCCCAAACATTTCGCCCCTTAACTGACGGGCTTCCATAATTGACTGTTATAGTGGCCGCACCAACTTTACCAGTGGCTGTTGCCGGCGGACTTGGCCGGCTGGCCTTGTCACCCTGTGCCCAGCTCGATAATGAACATAACACGCCAACCATCATCAAAAACAATACTCTGGTTTTCATCGCTTTTCTCATTTTCTTAAAGATCAATAATTAGTTGAAAAAATTAAAACTCGTATTCTGTTGATCAATTACTAAGTTTCGTCTTTGAAACACATATACCCACCGATTAAGTCAACATAATCTTTTAATTGTTCAAAGATCGTGCCGAAAGCAGTACCAACTTAGTCGTTCGGGTCAAAAACGGATTTATAATCCAAAAAAAGGCATTTCTTAAACGAACCGATAAGCCTTCATTTAATACTTTCCGTCCGGTAATGAAGCACTATATCCGTTTTCGATCACTTTTTTTGCACGGTTACGGAATATCTCCGGGTCGGTTGGCGCAGTCGTTGCCAGCCCGTCAACATACCGATTGAACATACAGAAAGCAGCAGCAATGAGTACCGTATCATGGATATCCCGATCCTCCGCTCCATTTGCTTTTGCCCTTTCAATTTGCTCCGGCGTCACATATTTTCCCCCTTTCTGAACACTCCCGGCTATCGCAAGAAGAGATTTCATTTTTTCTGACAGGGACGTGGCTTCAAAGTCAGACTTAACATCCTTTACAAACGACCAATCATCATCTCCATAATATGCGCTCGCAACGGCGCCGTGAATGGTTTGACAGAAATAACAATCATTTTGAGACGATACATATGTCGCTATAAGCTCCCGTTCACCGCGAGTCAATCCTTCGTCTGACTGCATAAGCGCGTTGGCCAACAGGTTCATCGGAGCGGCAGTATGTGGGCTAAACAACATGGGTCCAAGTATACCGGGAATCCCTTCTTCCAATTTAATATGAGGCATTTCTATTACTTTTTTGGTTGTAATTACTTGATTTTTGTCTCGGCCAGGTTGGTTCCCTGTATCCTGGATCGTATTTTGGCAAACGCAATTTCCCTGGCCGTTGAGGTATCATCGGCAAACGGAGAAAAGCCACAATCGTCTGTCGAACCTAATTGCGAAACCGGAATATATTCAGAAGCCTGGACGAGTATATCACTTACTTCTTCCGGTGTTTCAATTCTTGGATTCAGCACGTCAATCACTCCTAAAAACACTTTTTGGTCCGGCTTGATATTCTCCTTAATTGATTCCAGAACGGTTTTTTTATCCTTTTCCCCCGCAAATTCAAGGTAGAAATTTCCTGCATGTAATTGAAAAAACAATGGCAGCAGTTCTGAATAAGGTATATCGGCACTATGCGTCGAATCGTGATCTCCTCCCGGGCATGTGTGTACTCCAATTCTGCTTTTTTCCTGAGCTGAAAAGCGATCCAGCACCTGATTATTGAGGTCGATAAATTGCTTCAATAATCCCCGGCTTGGATCCAGTTTCAACGCCAGACGCGCTTCGGTGAAGTCGATCTGAACATTATACGCCCCACCTTCCAAGCACTGGCGGATATCTGCTTCTGCCTGGTTGAGCAAATCGTTGATAAATTGCTCCTGCGAATATCCCGGAATACCCTCAGCCGGATATAGCAAGCTCATGGCCGAGGCTGATATAACAGCTTGCTTGACAGGCAATTTGGTATACTTGCGTGCTTGAAGCAAATAGTCAGCCGCAAAATGCTGATATCTGAAAGGACCGGAAGTCAATTTCGGCAACTGTCTGGTATGCCCGTCCGCAAAAGGAATCACCACTCCCCCACCAGCTATCAGCGGCGATCCATGAACAGGATAAGTGGCGAAGCTGGGTTTGCTCTGTTCGCCGTCCGATATAACAGGCGACCCGGTGGCTTCCAGCTCGGCTATGGTTTCCCTTGTTGCTTGTTCAAATAATTGACCTAAATCTGCTTGAGAAATCTCGTCTTTTTGAAAAGCCTGCATCGCTTTCTGCAAATACACAGGCCGGGGAATGCTCCCTATTGGTTCAGTTGGAATAAAAGTCATGTTTGAGAATTTTTTGAATTTTAGTTAAATGCATTTACGGTATTATCAATTACGTGTTGATAGGAAAGGGATATTACCCATACCAGTGAACGTCGTAAAACTCTGCCATGATCTCGGCTTGAGAGTCAGGCAATCATCGCATTTAAAACTAAACAGCCTTTGGCGGTGGAGAAGGCAACTCGAAAAATTCTGATATTAAAGCGCATTGCAAATCCGCATATGAAGGTCTGCGAATACTTTCATATCCTGCTTTTATACAGTCAGAAGCTAGCGCATCTGTATTGAGATATACCTTTGTCAGATCACGCAATATCTTCATTGCCTGACTGATGGGTCGACTGGCCTTCTGATCAGAATGCACTTCCTGCATCATTTCCGACAACTCGGAAAAACGTTGCCACGCCGCAGCATTGGATTGTAAGACGACATATAAGGTATCGTCAGCCCGAACCTTCTCAATCACATTATATAGCTGATCTTCAAAACGATATAATCCATTTTCGACTTTATCTTCGTTAACCTTTCCATTGGACAGAGGCTCATATAACTTCAAAATCCTGATTTGGTTATATTGGACAGGCGCCGCCACTTCATATTCCCTTTCGAAGCAGAGCACAGTCAGTGAGAGCCCCAGCATATTGCAGAGCAAAAGCACCAGCATACATATACTTGCAAAGGCTTTCATCGAAAATCAAGTCAACTATCCTAAAAAACACTAAACTTGCGATATTTACTACATAGTTGAATTAAGGTTATATAAAGGTTTCGATGATATCAAATTCAACTCAAATAAAATCGATATATAATACTGATAGTCAGCCAGTTAACAAACACCTAATCCCTAAGAGCTACTAGCTTCAAAAAAATGAATATTAAATTTATTGCCAGTTATCAACTCTTTGCATCCTTTCTATTTTCGGCTGTATTGCCAGTATCCACAACTGCCCAGACAAAAGCCAAAACTGCCAAACTACCCAATATCATTTACATCTACGCCGATGACATGGGATATGGCGAACTCGGGTGTTATGGACAACAGAAAATCAGAACGCCAAACCTGGATAAAATGGCGAAAGAAGGGATGCTGTTCACTCAGCATTATACGAGTATGCCGGTCTGCGCTCCCGCAAGAGCCATGTTGATGACCGGAAAGCATGCCGGACACTCGGCAATCCGCGGGAATTTTGAATTGGGAACTTTTAAAGACGATGAAGAGCGCGGACAAAAGCCATTACCCGCAGAAGAATTTACGATTGCAGAATTGCTTAAACAAAAAGGATATGCAACCGCTATTACGGGCAAGTGGGGTTTGGGAATGGGCAATACCGAAGGTTCTCCCAACAAACAAGGTTTCGACTATGCATATGGATATTTAGACCAAAAACAGGCGCACAATTTCTACCCAAGCCACCTTTGGGAAAATGGTAAATGGGATACGCTGGCTCAACCCTGGATAGACGTTCACCGTAAACTGAATCCCGCAACGGCGACTGATACCGATTTTGATTATTTCAAAGGCAAGGATTATGCGCCCGAGCAAATGACTGAAAAAGCACTCGCTTTTATTGACAAGAACAAAAACGGACCGTTTTTCCTTTATATGCCGTACACGATTCCGCACGTATCGCTGCAGGTCCCGGATCAGTACGTTAAACAATATATTGGTCAGTTTGACGAGAAACCATATTATGGCGAAAACGGATATGCCTCTACCAAATACCCGCTTTCAACCTATGCCGCCATGATCACGTTTCTGGATTTGCAGGTGGGTATCGTGATAGACAAGATAAAGTCACTGGGACTGGATGACAACACGATCATTATGTTCAGCAGCGACAACGGCGCAACGTTTAACGGGGGCGTGAATGCCAAATTTTTCAACAGCTTAGACGGACTTCGCGGGCTAAAAATGGATGTATATGAAGGCGGAATTCGCGAACCTTTCATCGCCCGCTGGCCCGGAAAAATCAAATCAGGAACTACCACCGATCATATCTCCATTCAATATGACCTGATGGCAACGCTTGCCGAATTGACCGGGCAGAAAGTCGCGACGACCGACGGCATTTCTTTTCTACCAGAACTTTTGGGTAAAAAGCAACCGCAACATAAATACCTCTATTTTGAATATCCCGAAAAAGGTGGCCAATTGGCAATCAGAATGGGCGACTGGAAGGCGGTTAAAACAGACCTCAAAAAGAACCCATCCAACCCGTGGCAACTTTTCAACCTGAAAACCGACCGTAACGAAACCACCGATGTGGCTTCTGCACATCCTGAGATGCTAAAGGAGTTCGATGCCATATTAAAAAACGAGCATCAGGAACCTGATGTGCCGGCATGGCAATTTGTTGGGCCGGTGTTGGAGGGGTTGGCGAAGTGACTTTGATTTGAGCAATCTGATATGGATAAGCTCAAATCTATTCCATCCTGATGAGAACCTGTTTCCAGAAAAATGAAACTGATAACCTGGAATTGCCAAGGAGCATTTAGAAAAAAGGCAGATACCATCTTGGTGTTGCAACCAGATATATTGGTGATTCAGGAATGCGAACATCCTGACAAATTAATATTCAATTCAACAACCCCAAGACCAAAAGACTTTCTTTGGTTTGGAGATAACAAGCACAAGGGGCTTGGAATCTTTTCATATAGCGACTATAGATTTCGACTTCTGGATCATCATAACTCAGACCTTAAAATCATTACTCCCATTGCCGTAACGGGTGGTCCGATCAACTTTACACTTTTTGGTATTTGGGCAAATAATAAACACGACCCTGATGGTCAGTATATTGCACAAGTATGGAAGGCACTTGATCATTACGATCAGCTTTTAGGCGTGGGCCATACGATACTAACTGGTGATTTCAACAGCAATAAAATTTGGGATAAACCGCGTCGAAAGGCGAATCATTCGGCAGTCGTTCAACGGCTGGAAGAAAGAAATATTTACAGCGTTTATCACAAATTTCTGAATCAGGAACAAGGCAAAGAGACTCATCCAACTTTTTATCTTCACCGCAATCTTGCCAAACCATACCATCTTGATTACTGCTTTGCCTCAGCCCAGCTCTATGAAAAATTAAAAGATATAGAAATTGGAACATACGATCACTGGATAAATCATAGCGATCATATACCGTTAACGATCCACTTTGAATTGTAATCTTGACAATAAAATCACCGCGACCATGCCCCGACCTTCTTCCCAACCTCATTCGATTTCAGAGAATGGCTGGAAGAGCATCACCAGACTGAAAGTGAATTGTTAGTTGGTTTTTACAAGGTACGTAGCGGCAAGCCATCCATGACATAGACTCCTTCATACAAAAAGGTGATGATTCATTGGATCATGTCTGCAAAACAGGAAAAGACGAGGTTGTCGAGGATTCAAAAGACGATATTCCTCAGTGGAGAGGAAAAACGGATGGAGTGAAGGTCGGTTTAACCATTGCCCCATCGGCGCATTGTTTTAATGAGCTCTTTTCGGCAAGCTCAATGTCACAATCACCCTCCCATTGTGACAAGCATCTTCCTGTTTCCTATCCTTCTTGCTGTTCAAACAGACAATATCAAAAAGCACCCCTTCTTCCTCATTAACCGCTACCTAAAGCTCCAATTTCCTCAAAAAGGGTATTTTACAAAATAAAAAGGTACAAAAAGTTGCGCAGTCAAATAACTGCATTATATTTGCAGTCAAATAACTGCATAAATGGAAATTCGTAGAGATGTATTTCAGGCCATTGCCGACCCTACCCGGAGGGCGATATTGAGTTTAGTGGCACTGCAGGCGATGACGCCAGGTGCCATTGCCGAAAATTTTGGATCGTCGAGACAGACTATTTCGAAGCACATTCAGATACTAAGCGAATGTGAATTGCTCAATCAAACTCAAACAGGGCGGGAGATTTACTATCATTTCAACGCAAAAAAAATGAAAGAGGTAGCCGACTTCATAGAGCCATTCCGTAAGATGTGGGATGACAGATTTAATACTTTGGAAGAAATTATGAAGACTTATAAGCCAAAAAAATAACGCGATATGGAGTTAAAAACAAAGATTGATGCCGAAGACGGGAAACAGGATCTGGTGATTACCAGAGTTTTTGAACTTCCCTTGGATTTGCTCTTTAAAGCATATGCCGAGCCAGAGATTGTGGAGCAGTGGATGGGCACGAAAGTCCTGAAACTTGAAAATAGAAAGCATGGCGGATATCAATTCGAAACATCTGACTCACAGGGGAATGTGGTACTTCTTATGAATGGAACGATACATGAGTTTTCGGAAAACCGGAAAATCACCAGAACGTTTGAAATGGAAAACTCTCCATTCGACGTGCAACTCGAGTTTCTCGAATTCGAACCGGTTACGGACGACACTAGCAAACTCACAATGCACGTGGTATATCGCTCCATCGAACTCAGGGATCAGATGCTAAAACTGCCATTCAAACAGGGTATAAATATGGCACACAATCGTCTACAGCAAATTGTAAACAAATTGAAATAAAATTTTATTGCCACGGAGACACAAAGAATACATGGGTTAAATCTATCCAAAAATATGAAAAGAAAACCCCGTGCCTCCCTCTCTTTCTGGCAACGAAATTAGTGTCTTCGTGGCAATCAAACATAAATTAAACAAACAACATCATGACAAAAAGAGATAAGATTATCTATTGGATCGCCACAGGCTGGCTTTCACTAGGAATGGTTTCTACGGGAATTGTACAGTTGTTAAAAGTGAAAGAGGAAGCGGAAATGATGACTCGTTTGGGCTATCCGCTCTATTTTCTGACGATAATCGGTGTCTGGAAAATGCTGGGTGTTGTGGGAGTGTTAGTTCCAAAATTTCCTGTCGTAAAAGAATGGGCATATGCGGGTTTCTTTTTTGCAATGTCTGGAGCTGTTTTTTCTCACCTCGCCGCAGGCGATGGCGCCAAAGAATTTTTCGGCCCTGTTTTATTGATTATCCTGACTGTCGTATCTTGGTATTTCAGACCGGAGTCGCGTAGACCCGAGTCGCGTAGACCGGAGTCGCGTAGATCTCAGTTAAGTTTTTAGAACCATTTGACCCTTAATGACAAAACTTGACCAGAGCTAAAACGACCATTTCCTGACAAAACCTGACCAATATCCCATCTCCTGACAAAACCTGACTTTGTAATATGACGCTCACAGAAACACTTGCTCAGCTCAAGGCACTTTATAATGAAACGACATACACTCACAACCTGAAAAACGGTGTGGGTGAAAATCAGTATGGTGCCAAAATGGGTGATATCCGGGCTTTAGCCAAAAAAATAAAGATCAATCATGCGCTTGCATTGGAGCTTTGGGGTACTGAAAAAATGGAGGCACAACTTTTGGCAACATTAATCATCGATATCAAAAAGTTGTCAAATGAGGATATCAAACGATTGGTAAAATCTACAAAATTCACTCAGGTTGCTGATTGGTTTTATTCGTACGTGATTAAAATTTATGAGGATAAAGAATCGCTCCGGGGTGAATGGATGCAATCTGATGATGTGATGAGCGCTCGCGCTGGATGGAGCCTAACGAGTGGATGTATCGCCAGAAACCCGGAGCTTGTTGATATTCCGGCTATTTTGGACAGACTGGAATCAGAAATGGCTGATGCCGCTCCGGAAGTACAATGGACCATGAATTCGGCACTGGCAAATATTGGAATCAACCATCCCAAGTATCGAGACCGTGCCCTCGCGATCGGCGAAAAGTTAGGGATTTACAGAGATTATCCGGTTTCCAAAGGTTGCACTTCGCCCTTTGCACCAATATGGATTAACGAAATGGTGAGCAGACAAGGTTAAAATATGATGAATCCGAAAGTTGATTGGTACTTCGAAAAAACCGAAAAATGGCAGAAGGAAATCGAGAAATTGAGAAAAATCGTGCTTGAATGCGGACTACAGGAAGAACTGAAATGGGGCTGTCCCTGCTACACATTGCAGAAAAACAATATTGTCCTCATACATACCTTTAAAGAATACTGCGCATTGCTGTTTTTCAAAGGTGCCTTACTAAATAATAGTGAAGGCATTTTGATCCAGCAAACTGAAAATGTACAAGCCGCTCGTCAGATTCGTTTTACGAGATTACAAGAAATAATTGATAATGAGTCAATTGTGAAAGCCCATATATATGAGGCCATTGAAGTTGAAAAGGCGGGTTTGAAGGTCGAATTGAAAAAGACATCAGAATTCACTATTCCCGAAGAGTTTCAAATCAAGTTGGATGAAAACAGTTCATTGAAAACGGCCTTCGAAGCCTTGACTCCTGGTCGACAGAGAGCATATATCTTTCATTTTTCACAACCCAAACAATCCAAAACCCGTGAGGGCAGAGTTGAAAAGAATATCCCTAAAATTATGGATGGCTTGGGGTTGGATGATTGATCCAACAAATTTCAGGTAAAGTCGCCCAATAAGGCAGTTTTGTTTCGAACAACAATTTCGCATCAGGCAAAATGGAGATAAAAGGATTGAGGAAGCGGCGAAAATATCACCCCGTCGGTATTGTGATTACCTATGATTTGTATTTTCTATAGTAATTCCCGCCTTTCAGGCTTTTTTGCAATGAGGTAGTTGACAGATGAAAAGTTTTTTATTGGATTACAAAATCCTGAAGGAATGAAAAGATTACAGAAAGAAAAAGAAGAACTGCATATCAATCCCGAAAGGATGACCACGTTGATTTTCCTGAAAAATGCGACAAAACGTTCTTTGCGTGAACCATGAAAATATATAAATACACCTTTTCCAATAAATATCACACCAGATGAAAAGCGATAAAAAAGAACTGTCAAAAGAACAAAGCGAGGATTTATTGAAAACGCTGAAAACCCGTTTCGAGAAAAACATGAATCGTCATCACGGATTGGACTGGGAAAAAGTGCAAGCAAAGCTGGAAGCTAATTCTGCCAAACTATGGACACTCGATGAAATGGAAGTAACCGGTGGCGAACCGGATGTCGTTAACTTTGATCAAAAAACCGGTGAATATATATTTTATGACTGTTCTGCAGAAAGCCCAAAAGAGCGCAGAAGCCTTTGCTATGATCATGAAGCGCTGGAAAAAAGGAAGGAAAATAAACCTGCCAACAGTGCCGTCAATATGGCCTCAGATATGGGAATTGAGCTATTGACAGAAGAACAATACCGTGCTCTGCAACAACTGGGGAAGTTTGATACTAAAACGTCCAGCTGGATTGTAACAACTCCGAATGTCCGGAAATTGGGCGGTGCGCTGTTCTGCGACCGTCGTTATGACACTGTGTTTTTATACCATAACGGCGCCGATTCATACTACGCTGCCAGAGGTTTTCGCGGATCATTAAGGGTCTAGATTTGTCGCTATGAAACTCATCCCGCTTTTCAAATGCAGCGATATGAAAGCCGCTGTCCACTTCTATACAGGCATTCTCGATTTTGAACTGAAATGGCCGGAAGAAGTCGATGAGGGCGTGGTGGATCTTATCAAGGCGGATATCCAAATCCAATTGACCGTGTTGAGCGGGAGTCGCTATATGGCTCGGTTTGCAATATTTGGGTGGATGATTTAGATGCGCTTTTCAACAAATTCCTCTCCCGCGGATTGGACATTACCGGGAGAGAGGAATCACCCGTGCATCAGGGACCGTTAAACCAGACCTGGGGCACAAGAGAATTTTATGTTACGGATAAGGATGGCAACACTTTGAGATTTATGCAAGCATCGTAATCCTTATCGTGGTTTGTCAGAATCAAAAACTTACTCCAAAATTTCCTGGCAAATTCTCTCCCGTTCCTAAATCGTGCAAATCCAGTGAATGCGCAGCACCTATTCCGGCAAATTTGATACCGTCTGCTTAAAAGTTCGGCAAGTTATGATCCACCGTTCAGATCCGGCTGGCCGAGAGGGTTAGAGGAGCTGGAATCAGAACGATATTTATTCAATGCTCACGGTACGCTTTATTAGGTAACCTTTGAAGCAGGTATGTCCACAATGCGGCCGGTTACCACCCACAAAAACAAATCCAGGGCCGAGAGCACATATTTCGGCGATTTTACCCGCACTTGTTTCTTCAAAGCTTCTCCGTCAAAAACAAATAGGGCTTTGGTAAATGATGCTGCCAAATATCCGGGTTGTCCGGCGCGTTGCTGAAGAGCTTGAAATATTCATCCGTTGCATATAGCACAATTGTGTTACCAGCTCTTACATAATAATTGCTGTTGTAATACACTGGCGGAGTGTACCCCGGAATTTGCTTGGCAACAGATTTTGATACCATGTTGCCCAGAAATTTCTGATAGTTTTTTCTCGCTTTTTCGCTTGGCTTACTCATCTTGTTATAGACATGCTTCAGCGCGATATTCTTTGGAAACTTCTGTTTTTTGATCATCGCCTTTGCATTACGGAATGGATTTACCGACGTAAAATCATCCACCGTCTGAACTGTGAAAGGAACATCGGGAACCCAATCGGCTGAGTTGACCACGTTATATGCCCAGCCATCTCTGGTCATGTTTTCGTAATCATATGCGTAATACAGGTTGCCTGGTTTCGGCCCTGCGCTGCAATAGGTTTTGAAACGGATATCAGCGGGTAGTTTGTTCGCTGCCTTCAAGCTTTCGAGATATGAATTCATCATAAATGTTATCCCGGCCCCCTGGCTGTGTCCGGTCAGGATGAAATCTTTAATACCCGCTTTATAACACGAATCAATCTTCTGCTCCACCGTTCGGGACAGGAAAGCCATAGCCACAAACCAGCCCACATGTACCGCTGCGTTCGGATTGTTGGCCAGTTGATAGGTGAATTTAAAATCCTTTTCGAGCTGCATTTCACCCGTTGCGGGGATCATCGCCGCATACAAATTCGCGAGAAAACTGGCACCCGTCGGAATACTTCCCTGGATCGCAATCAGCGCCACTGGTTTCTCTTTATGTACCCACAAGTCCCATATATTATCGAACGCAACAACGGGAGAACGATACACAAATTTAAAATCCTTGGGATCAGGAACTGCACTATTTTCCGCCCATTTATTGACTGCGATATGCGCCTTCTGATTGATCTTCAGCGTTTCCAGATATTCATTTTTGTCGAAACCGGGCTTTAAAAGCTGTGCAAAAACAGTTTGAGATCCAAAACACGCGATCATCAAAAAAAGGAGGATTTGGGATTTGCAGGACATAAGCAGACGCTGAGTTGAGTTTAATAGTGATGTCGGGTACTAACAAATATAGGTATCTCTCTGATCGTAAGCATTTTCTGAATACGCGATATTTTAAGGCAGAATCCGATGATTTTAAAATAAAGAATTATAATACGGTTTAATTCTTTCGGGAAGCTCCCTCTCTCCCATCATATCCATTAAATCGATCTCAATATTCCGAACGATCGTCGCCAGAGGCGTATCATTCAGCAAACCTTCAAAGGGATTTTCGCTGATATCGCCGACATATTCCATGAACATGAAAACCCATGAAACGATCAGGTTGAAAGGGATGAGCAAAAACATATGCTTCTCGCCTAATTCCACAAACTGCGGCAGCAATCCGAATGGTAGCAGACTCATGAATATAAAGATAAAAAGAGTAGAAGTGGTGGCATATTGACGAGGGAAAGGCGTGTTTTTGATACGCTCGCTTTTGCCCTGTTCATCATACAATTTTGATATCAGATCCTGCAAAGCAACGTGCTGGTATGCATCGATCGCTCCCATTTCTCGCAACTTACTGATATGCTGGGCCTGATGATCAAGCAGTTGGGTCGACCTGTTTTTCTTGGTGTTAACAATAGCAACCTCATCATCAGACAAGTATTTGGCCATTTCTAACTCGCAATCTGCTTGGTTTTTATGCAGCGCGTTTCTTTGTCGCTTGCTGGCTTTATCTTGATGCTCCCAGCTGGTTCGTTGAGCCATAGCGCTTTTGAGAGCATATAACCAGGCTATATGCCGGTAAATAATTGTCTGTATTTCTTTATCCTTACCCGTTTCCAAATCAGTAACATTGACCAAAAAACCCCTCACCGCTGCACCGAACGAGCGACTGTGATTGGTGATACTCCCCCAAATTTTACGGGCCTCCCAACTGCGGTCGTACGATTGATTATTCTTGAAACCAACAAAAAAGGCAGTAGCTGTACCGACGAGTGAAACTGGTAGCCAGGGGATAGCAACCCATTTCCAGCCTAAATAATCATAAACAAAAATGGCCAGAGAGCCCGTGCACAGCGAAAATAAAACCATTCGCCAGGAGTAGTAATAAACAATAACGGGTGACAGGTAGCGATTAACGTACATAGGAGAATTGACAATGAGGTGAGTAGGTTTCACAATTTATCGAAAAACTGCTAAAACTTTATGAACTTCTCAATGATGATAGGTATTAGACCCACATTGTTTTTGCTCAATCATTTCATATTGATTAAAACAATGCGTTGTCACCACTTCGTGGTTCTGGTCGCTCGATTGATGCATTAGCTATAATAATTCCAGTCCTTCGGACTTTGCAGAGCCACGGAGTAGTGGCGATATTATAGAAATCGATATCTCCAAGAAGTGTAACCCATAGTGGCAGAAATATCATAATCAACCACAAAGTGGTGGCAATATTACTGAATCTGATATTACCCAAAGAAGCAAAACCCTGAAAGGGTGAAAAACAGAATAAATTTGTCACCATTTTATAATTTTCAAACCGTTTCTATTTCAGGACCTTAACGCGATCCTCCATCCTCCTTTCGTCCCTTTCCACCATCCCCCCCTTTATTCGAAGAAAACAATTTCTTAACACTCGATTATCATTGAGTTAATCCTGTGCGGTGAGCTTTGCAGATTAATAAAACTCCTGTGTTATGAAATACTCACCATCAAAAAATTCAATTTTTCTTTTCCTGATTATTGTGCTTACGAGTACGATATCTTTCGCCCAAAAGGGGTTGATATCAGGGAAAATTATGGACGCCCAGAAATTGTCGCTTCCGGGTGCTACGCTCAGGATCATGCCTGGTAACCAGTATACCATTTCGGATGTACATGGAAACTTCGAATTTCTGAACGTCTCGGCAGCTACTTACCGGCTGGAGGCTACCTATATGGGATATCAGAAACTGACTCAGGATATTACCGTGGAAAGCGGAAAGGCCATCTCTGTGAATCTGACAATGCTGGAAGGCGGATTGGATATGAATGAAGTCATCGTGATGGGCGACCGTTTGAAAGGTCAGGCCAAGGCATTGAACCAGCAGCGCAATAATGAAAATATCAGCAATATCATTTCTTCCGATCAGGTGGGTCGTTTTCCCGATGCCAATATTGGTGATGCGCTGAAACGCGTGCCGGGCGTCACAATGCAAAATGATCAGGGAGAAGCGCGGAATATCATCATTCGCGGCCTTGCCCCGGAACTTAACTCCGTGACGATGAATGGCGACCGGATTCCTTCAGCAGAAGGTGATAACCGTCGCGTACAGATGGATTTAATTCCTTCGGATATGATATCGACTATTGAGGTAAACAAAACGCTGACTTCAGATATGGACGCGGATGCGATCGGTGGTTCGGTCAATTTGGTGACCAGAGCGGCTCCGAATGGCCAGCGGATATCAGGAACCTTGTCGGGTGGGTTTAATCCGATCAGGGGAAAAGCACTATATACCGGCGGTTTTGTTTATGCCAACCGTTTTGCCAAAAATGCGATTGGAATGGTATTGAGCGGCTCTTATAACAACAATACTTACGGTTCTGACAATGTGGAAGCAGTATGGTCGAAAGACGATTTTGGGAATATATATGTTAGTGAAAACGATGTCAGGAAGTACGATGTTCAGCGTATCAGAAGAAGTATATCAGGTGCTTTTGATTTCAAACTAAGTCAAAATCATACGCTTACAGCGAACGCTATGTACAATTGGCGCGATGACCGGGAGAACAGATATCGCGTTCAGACTGACGATATAGAACCCATATACAACGACGACAACAAAATAACTGGTTTCGAAGGCCGTGTGGCGCGTCAGACCAAGGGCGGGATTGATAATAACAGAAACAAAAGTGGCCGTCTGGAAGACCAGCGTGTGCAGAATTACTCATTGCGAGGAGATCACCTATTGAGCCCGAAAGTGGATCTGGACTGGAGCGTAAGTTATTCTACGGCGAGTGAAGACAGGCCGAATGAACGCTATATTCGATTCAGAGAAGGTGGAAATACATTGACCTACAATGGCGATAGCCGTTTTCCGGTAATGATCGCAAACGAACTGGACGCCGCGTCGATGGGATTAAATGAAATCACAGAAAATCACGATTTCACAAAAGAAACTGAGCTCGGTGCAAAGGTTAACCTGCGCTTTCCATTTTCACTTGTCCCAGATCAGAAAGGTCGTATTCGCGTAGGTGGACGTTTGAGACTCAAGACCAAAGATCGTAACAATAATTTCCTGGAATATACTCCGGTAAATGAGGATGATATCGCAACATTGGGCAGCACCTCAACTGTATTTTGGTCGGGTAAAAACTTCCAGGCTGGTAACAATGTCGTTCCGGGGTTGTTTGCAAGCAAACAATATATCGGCGGGTTGAACCTGACGAATACCGCTCAATTTGAATCAGAATCGGTGCCGGGAGAATTTTTGGGAGCTAATTATAATGCGAAAGAAAATATCATGGCCGGATATCTGCGATTTGACCAGGATTTCAACGACAAGCTGTCGATGATCGCCGGTGTTCGACTTGAAAATACATCGATTGATTACACCGGTAATATCATAGAAGACGAAGAAGACCTGGAAGGAACACGCTCGGTTAAAAACAATTACCTGAATGTGCTGCCTAGTTTGACATTCAAATATGACGTGACGGACAAATTCATTTTGAGAGCCGCCGCGACAACAGCGCTTGCCCGTCCTAACTATTATGCGCTGGCTCCATATATCAGCATTTTGCCAAGTGACCAGGAGATTTCGGCTGGAAATCCCGATTTGAAAGCAACTTATTCATGGAATTTCGACTTCATGGCCGAAAACTATTTTGAGTCTGTAGGGTTAATTTCTGGCGGAGCTTTTTACAAAAATCTGAAGAACTTTATTTACACATATCGCAATCAGGAATATACCTCCAGCGATTTCTCAGCCGATTTCCCGAATATCACGAACCCGATTACAGCTGGTCAGCAATGGGATTTTTATCAGTCGCGTAATGGGAAAAGTGTGAACGTATTCGGTTTCGAAGTCGCATTCCAGCGTCAGCTTGACTTCCTGCCGGGCTTCCTGAAAAACTTTGGAATTTATACCAACTACACATTTACGAAGTCTTTTGCTGACGGAGTTTACAATGAAGATGGCGACGAAAGAACGGGAGTTTCGTTGCCTGGAACCGCACCGCATATGTTCAACGCCTCGCTTTCGTGGGAGAACAAGCGCTTTTCTGCCAGATTATCAGCCAATTATACTGCTTCATATCTGGATGCACTGGGTGGAGATGAGTTTGATGATATTTATTATGACAAACAGTTTTTCCTGGATGCGAATGCAGCATATAAAATCACGAAAAACCTGCGTGTATTTGCGGAAGCAAACAATATTACCAACCAGGCTTTGAGATATTACCAGAGCACTTCTTCGCTTACAACCCAAAGCGAATATTACCGGGCTCGTTACAATGTCGGGTTAAAATTTGACTTGACCCGGTAAACTCATTACCATTTTAAACGTTGGCAAACAGGCCAATCCATTGAATTAAAGTTATTTAAATGAAAATATATCAACCTATATTATTTGTATCAGCGGCTTTGCTGGCAATCAGCTGCAACCAGCATTCTTCGAGTGAATCTACCGGAAACACAACGGATACCGTTGCTATTCAACCCGTTATTATCACTGACACGGTAAGGCATGACACCGACGATCCGGCAATTTGGATCAATCCGGAAGACGCTTCTAAAAGTCTGATCATCGGAACCGATAAAGACGAAGATGGGGCACTCTATGTGTTCGACCTGAAAGGCAAGATCATCGAAGACAAAGTTGTGAGAAACCTGAAACGACCCAATAATGTCGATATCGCCTATGGCCTGATATTGAATGGCAAAAAAACCGATATAGCGGTAGTGTCAGAACGCGAGGCCAACAAGATCCGCATATTCAGTCTGCCGGATATGCGTGCGATTGACAATGGCGGGATTGAAGTTTTCAAAGGTGATTCGTCGCAGGCTCCAATGGGGATTGCACTATATACCCGCCCGGCCGATCATGCCATTTTCGCAATTGTTGGACGAAAAACCGGGCCGGCTGATGCATATCTTTGGCAATATAAACTGGCTGATGACGGCAAAGGAAACGTTGCGGGAACGGTAGTGCGTAAGTTTGGAAAATACAGCGGAAAGAAAGAAATCGAGTCAATTTCGGTGGACAATGAGTTGGGATACGTTTATTATTCCGATGAGCAAATCGGTACGCGAAAGTATGAGGTCGATCCTGACAGCGCAAATAAAGAGCTTGCCTTGATTCCAAATACTGATTTCGCAGAAGATAACGAAGGGATATCTATCTACAAAACGGGTGCAAAAACGGGCTATATCCTGGTTTCAGACCAAGGTGCCGGAAAGTTTCATATTTATACCAGAGAAGGAACGCCAGACAATCCACACGAGCATAGACTGGTCAAAGTGGTAAAAGTAGCGGCACTGAAAAGCGATGGATCAGATGTTACAAACGTCAACCTCGGAGGAGATTTTCAAAAAGGCGTGTTCGTCACCATGGATGAAGGCAAGGTATTTCACTATTATAAATGGGAAGACATTATAGGAAAAGATTAATAGATAAAATGGAACAGTAGCATTGCAAAAATGGAGTTCATCGTTGATGGGCTCCATTTTTCTGTTTGAGAAAAAACGATTTAAGAGTTAGGAACTGAAGGCGTTGATAAAGCCAGGCACGATTATGCTAGAGAATAATATAACCTACATTGGGACGTTAGTCCATGTTCGCTATTCAACTTTTTGATAGCCTGCTTTTCAAAATATAATCAGATTAAAAATGAGTCAATTTAAAGTAAAAGTTTTGTCGTTCGAGCAAATTCAGGAATTGCCCGGATCCTGGAAAAAAAATGATTTGATAAATCTGCTGAACGCGATGAGTTATGCCAACCCAAACGAAATCAAGGAAGCCGAGCTGAAAGAAATGTGTATGATGTCTTTAACTGACTTTGAGCCTCAGGAAGCTGCAAAGATTGTTTTAGATTACACAATCGCCGAACGCTTAACGGAAGGGCAAATCGAAAATCTTTCACATGAGATACTGACCGAAAAACTTTGGGAAGAATATCCCGATCTACCATTGCACCCCGATCTCTTCAGGTCAACGCAACTACTTTATGATGCCTTCAATGGCAAGTTCCCAAGAGCGGAAGCGGTTCATTTCACTATTGAAATTGAAGGTGATATCACTATTTTTAATGACAATCCGGAAGCGCCTGTTGTAAGAATTCTCGCAGCTGGAATGTCTGACAGAAGTCTGATCCAACGCCTTTTTTCCGATCAACTCGAAGGAGAACAGTTCAGCGAAGCGAAAGACATACTATGGCAGTTGAACGAGGTTTCCAAAAGCGATTCTTCCGTTACATATGACATAGTAAGTTCCGCATATTGGCTTGAGGAAATCAAATATGCTGATAGCTATGAAGCCGAGGCACATGCTGACGTGGTGGTAGATGAGGATGCCGGGTAAATGAGGTTCCTGGTTGTTTGAAAACTGCTGTTTAAGATAAGTTATACTGTCTCAACATTAATGTCCACCCCTGCTCAAGTGCTCCTTAAGCAAATCCTTCCCATAATCGTTGCCATTTGGCGTGCGGACTACGGTATGGATGTGCTTTCTGCTTGGGCCGGGGCGGACATGTGTTCTGTCCCAATTTGAGACCGGGATTTGATGGTCAAATTCGATCAGAATAACCGGGCTATGAATCCTGTAATAAAAGGGACTTTCAGGATCTTCGCTTTGAACCCAGGTAAAGTTGGTTTCTTTCAAGTGCAATTTCACTTCCTCCATTTTTACTTTGGCATGCCCCTTGTCCATATCGGCCACATATTCATAAATCAGATCAAGAAGCCCGTTTTGCTGGCTCTCCGTTAGTTCCGTCGCTGATATACCGGTCTTGGCAATAATCTCATTGTCCTTGAATGCTTCTGCACGGTTGAAATCGAATTCCTTCTTTCGCCATAAAGTTGCCTTCGCCTTTTGCGTAGGATTTAACGAGGCATAAAATTCCGCACCTTTCCTCTCCTCAGGTTCAAAAGTCCGCAGACCCATATTCTCACCTGAATCGATATACGTCGGCTCCGAGCCCATAAAGGTCGGTGTCATTACCACCTGGTCTCCTAGTACAAAATAATTGATCACCAGGTGGTGCCCGTCCAGTTGCCAACCCCATAGTTCGGTAATGGAGGGAGTCCCCATAAATGAGAACCAATATTTTTCGCCTCCCAAAAGCTTGTTGGCGGGGGTAAGAATGGACAGATAGGCTTCCATACTCATAATATCCTTTGATTTTTTCAAACCTTTCGAGCTAAGTCCGGTCTTTAGAATCGCGAAAGCCAGGTCTTTCTGCTGCTGCGTCATCTCTTCCAGGCCAATACCAGTCCGCTGATAAGATTCGATATTATGCCATTTGCGCCATTCGGGTGAGTCGATTGGAAACATGCACTTCGCACGTTGCTCATCTGTAAGTATTCCCAGAAATTGGGTGACGGCATTTTGCAAAGGTTTGTTACTCACACCAGTTCGCTTGATAGGAAATAGATTTTCTTGGGACTTTCCGTCCGTTGTAATGCCCACAAACGGAGTTGCCAGTTGAATCTTTTCTTGCGGCGAATTGGTTTGAAAAACTGGTATCGCGGTAGAAGGCTTCACTTTTCCTGCCAGCCCGTCGGCATATTCCCAAAGATCAGTACGGGTTTCCGATAGGTTTTCCGTCAGTTTGACCCTTCTCCACATTTCCATCCTGCTGCGGCCCGATTGGTATCGGTAGAATAGGGTTTTGCCCGCCAAAGAATCGGGAAAGGATAAGGTCTGATGATATAAGCCCTCTACATTGGGAGACTCCATTGCTTGAGTTTTAACCTGATAGTTGCCGTTTTCCAACGGCATAAGCATCCAGGAAACATAAAGGGAATCAAGGCGGCTTTCCTCTGGAATCTTTAGGTTCAAAGTAATTTTTATGCCCTGATTAGCCTGAAAATTACTAAATGCCGGCTTAGCAGAAAATACCATATAGATGGCTAAAAGCATTCCGAGGTGGAGATATGATTTCATAACGTTTAGAGGAGTTACGGGTCAATGACGCTTGCCTTACCGATTAAAGGCAGTTCCTCTAAGTTTCTAATCATGAAGCAATTAGACGATCAGAAATTACGAAATTCCATAATCATTCCTCTCCGTCATCCAACTGAAACAAAACCTCGACAGTAGTATCAAAAACTCTGGCCATGCGTAAGGCAAGTACGGTTGAAGGAACGTATTTCCCGGTTTCAATGGAGTTTAAGCCCTGGCGCGATATCCCGATGTATTTTGCAAGATCCGCCTGCGTCCAGTTTTTCTTCGCACGTTCGACCTTTATTGTGTTTTTCATACCCCGTACTTTCTTTTCGAAACGAACCAACCAATAAAATAAAAGGCCCAGCAATAGCACACCACATATCCATATCCAAACCAGAAGGGGTTCGAAATATTGCCCAGGTTTAGTAGAAACAAAAGCATTATCAACATGACCGTCAATGAAAAACCGATCACGACAGCTTCCAATTGAACGCGTTGCTTCACTTCGTCCATAACCGAAAACGATTTAATCAATTTCCAAATGAAAATGGCAAACGTAATAATCGGTACGGCAGCAATAATAACTGATACGGACGGGCTAAAATCATAATGTTTTAAAAACCATGTGGCAGGTATATAGGTCGCTCCATGAATGAGAGCGAAGATCACTGAATCCTGATGCGCTTTTTTTACAGACTGTTCCATCGTGTTCCATGTTTAGTTTCTGTAAAGATATGTAAACATTTCTTTTTGTCAAGTATTGTTGACAAAAGGTCTACAATGATGGCTATTTTTTCGAAAACTAAGAATACTTTAGATTTGTGTGAGATCCGCAACCAAAAACGTCATTCGTCGTTAAACAAACTGTGAACTAAAGATATATTAACCTGTTGTATTATCCAGAGTGACAGTATGATCTTCAGTGTCTGGCATCGCGTCGCTATATAGCCTGAGAATATTAAAAGCCCTCAAAGCTATCCATAGGGACACACTTTGAGGGCTAAATGTTGTTAATTGGCTTCTATCAATATACTATATCTCACTCAATCCGGCAATGTATATTGGGAAATTTCAGCATCCTCCACCTCTCGGAATAGCATATATCACGTCGTTTGAAACAGATAAATTGAAGACTTTATCTTTTATTGCCGGAAGTAATAGTTTCCATGTTTTCCCCTTGTCTGATGATCTGTAAATGCCATCAGGGTGGCCACAGAACAAGTTTTCACCAAACTCGGTAATGGATGCAATATAAAGGCTTGCGGGGAGGTCAGCATCAATGGCCTGCCAGGTTTTACCACCGTCGTACGAAGTTCGCACTCTTCTGGTCTCCGATTCTGTATTGCAAGTAATCGCAGCGAACCCTCCTTTGATGTGTTCTATGGCAATACCTACACCGCCCTCACTAATCACATTAGCCCAGTTATCACCATTATCTGTCGACCGAATTATACCATGCTGACTGGTCGCGAGCAGTACGCCGTCTGACTCTACCATTTTCATAACCCAGCCTCCATAATATACTCTCTCCCAACTTTTTCCATTGTCCGTAGATTTAAAAAGTCCGTTGTCGCATCCGATGAAAACTGTGCCTCCGGTTTCAAAAACGGTGCGCACGCTTTTCTGCGGAAAACTCGAATAAATAGGCAACCATAGATCCGTTCCGTTCATTCTTTGCAAAAATTGTCCCCCATAATTGTACGAAAATATACCGATCTTGCTCGGGGCAAGGCTTCCAGGGTTTGCAGTAGCAACCTCTTTTTCCCAAAGAGGAGTCGAAGCATTAGCTTGCCTACGGTATAAGCCATTCTCTGCACTTATATACAACTCATTATCAGTTGCATAAAAGCCATCCCTCGAAACACCCTCAGTCTGCAAATTTGTGGGCAGCCCTTCGCTGATGTCTTGCCATGTCTGTCCCCCATCCGAAGATTTAAAAATGATATTTGCCGCTAAAGCTTTTTCTTTTTTCTGTACTTGCACACTATCCCGGCGAGAAGCCATTTGTGGAACCTCTCCCCTCTTATAAAAGGCAAATGAGAATGGAAAAACGAGCAAAAAAGCGAGGCTATGGATTTTCATGACGCTACTTGATTTGGTGAAACAATTAAGCAAAGGTATCCGGCATCAATCCTCCATGGGCACGCTATATGTAAAAGCTTGTAAATGGAATGTAAAACGTTGCAAATCAACTGATATTAATTTGCAAACGGCGAATTCAAGCAAAATAGTTTTCTTTCCAAATATCAGCCAAATCACCCATACTGGTAATTTACCGCATAGGGCATCGTTCCCGACAAGTATGCCTGATAAATTTGCCCTTGAAATTTCCACTCGTACAGATGCGCCAATCCATCCGGGGCTTTTGGGTTTTGAACAAGGAAAGAAACCAAACCATTTTTTCTTCTGCTAAATACATAACCAATTCCTTCATGGTAGGCGTCGACAATATCGTTCGCCCAATTGTTTTCCATCGGAATCCAGCTGCCCCCGTCGACACGAAACTCGCACCATTCGTCCTCTCCACCTTTTGTGAGCCGGAATGTCCTGTTATATAGATATCCTGAGTAACCCAGATCATTTTCGGCCTGATATCCAGGCAGGTTTTCCACTGTTCCCGGTGTTCCCCACGCCGGACAAGTATTCAGATCTGCTGTTTCAGTCTCCGCGTTTCCGTTTGGAACCCATAAGCCTTCCTGATGCCATTGGCGATCGACTTTATAATCAGGATTTGTACGCTTCCCTGAAAACATAAAAGGTATAAACGCCGACAGGAATATCCGGCCCAATAACCCCGTTGAATAAGCAATATTCGGGCTTACATGCATTTTGGAACGCTGATAAAATTTCCCTTCCGGTATCCGCCACTCTGCATGCACATTTGGAAGCCATTCATGAAAACATTGTTCAAATACTATACAGTGTTTTTCGGTTTTCTTCTCAATATAATGGTTAAAAATGATGTCATATGGAACATGGTTGACCTCGTCAGGAGAGCTCAAATAGATAGGGAGACAATAGGCGTTCATTAGTTCCAAAGTTCCTCCGGGCAGCATCGGATTACCCGGCCAGCTGGACAGAGGCGAGAAAAACAGTTCCTTCGCTGCCGATTGTGATATATCCTTAATATTGGGGCCCAATCCCGTAAAGTAATTCCAGGCCATCAAAATCTTTCGACCTGCCCATCTTGCTTTCATCCGAGGAACCCACGCCTCGCACCATCCTCGAATAAAAGGCCAATGGGTTCCAACTGCGTAGATATTCTCCGAATTTTGTCCAACAAATATCGTGTGCTCGGTATTATAAAGCAGCCCCTTTTGAAAGCCTTCCTCATAGCTCATCGGCTCGGTTGCGCCGGGAGGAGTATTAAAAAAGCGCTTGTTCCATATATATGGCCAAACAATCCCTACTCCCGGAGGTGAAAGCCACTCCTCGTTTGCCGGACCGTGATCGGGTAGCGAAAACTGAACATTTGTCGTTGGCACATCGTCATAACCATACCCTTGTGAACGGAAAGCCACAACTTGCGCATCCGTCCATCCCGGCTGAATCATATCACCTTTTGTAAAGTGCGTCACCCCGACATCTATCAATTCCTGGAGTGTGCTTTCCGCACGGGGTGCTACCCATAAAAAGTCAGGATCAGGTTCAACCGGAGGAAGCACATCCATGAAGGCCGGATATTGCAGCAAGGGGTCGTACTCCTTCGGATAATGCGGTAGAAAAACCAGATTTATGTTTGCCATGTCGTATTACTGCTTAATGTAAACGATATCTATTTGTGCGTACTGTGCGCCATAACCCATGAAGGTCACAGCATCCGTATCGGCAGGTCCCGCGCCCGGCTGATTGTTGGGACCCACACTTAGAGATGAGATCCCGACCCGCGAGAAACATTTACGAATCGACAACGGCCCGGGAAATTGGTGAATATAATTAACCAACCTGCCCATTCCCAAATACCGCTTTTCGTTTATAACATAGCTTACCTCATAACCCGAGGGTGGCGTTGAAATCACCTCGTCGGTGTAGCTATATCCGCCCGCAACCGGAGTTTCAGTAAGCTTCATTAACCCAGGAAAAGTCCTTAACCTTTGGTAGGATTTGTATTCGCCAAGTTGGGGATTAAGAGGTGCGATCGGATTAACCGGTGCTGCTGCTCCCTCAATTTTGAAGGTGTTTGACCAGGAAATGACAGACTTACAGTTAGCGCCTTCGTTGCCCAGCTGGTACGCTCCGGGCGGCAACGGCGTGTCAAAAGTCCAGCGGGGCTGGTTGCCGGGAGTGAAAACAGCTCTTAGGTTATTAGAGCCGTCTCTGGCAGCTACTTGGATCAACCCATTACGAATTATAGCACCTGACGCCATATCCTTCAAATATGTTTTGATACCCTCAATACCGTCACCATCAAAATGCCAGACAACCTGTGCCGAAGTAGCCAGATCAATGGACATAACAGTTGGGCCTCTGCCACAAGCAGCAAGAATCGGTTCAGTTTTTAATACAATCTCCTTGGGCGGCATCAATTGACTCAACGTTGGAAGCGCAAATGTCTGAGTAAGGATCGAACTGCTATTGGCGCTGGCAACGCTCAGTCTATACTCCTGACCGGGATAAAGGCCGGAAGACCCAACGGGATTAAGTCGAAACACCTCGTTATACGGAGCTGCCCATTCCGTAGTGCCCTCAATCCATTTCGTATTGTCCCAAGGACTATTGTTCCATGACAATCCGGATATCGGCGCTCCATCGACACGCTCAATTTTAAGTTTAGTATCAGCCGTCCTGTTGACCCAGATACTCGCCTCTCTGGTGTTCGCATCAAACGTATAACCTAGAAAGATAAGCCAATCCGAAGCGGTTGAAACGATTGTTTGCGCCGGGCAATCTACGGTGGTCTGTAAGCTTCCAACCTCAAGTTTCCATTGACCGGGAGTGGGCAATTGTTGATGCCTTATCTCTCCGGCAGCAAACTCCAAATCAGTGTCCAATACTACCCCGCCGGTTTCGTGATTGTAAATTTTGACATGATAATTACCGCTTTTATTGATTCCGTAAGCGAGAACTTTATCTAGGGTAATCGCCGGCTCAACTACCCACGTGAGCGTAGCAACAGACGTCGCAACATCCTGCACGTTCGCCCCGTTTGGTTCATCAAAAACTTCATAACGTTTGGAACGAAGTCTGTAACGTTCCACCAATCGAACTACCTCTCCCACTTGCTGTGTGGAAAGTCCCCGGGGTATCGAAACCCGAAAATCGAAACTGATACCATCTTCGTCCAATATCTTAATATCCGGGTGAATATAGGACTGTAGAATGAATTCAAGTACCCCCACCTGACCAGCAGTCCCTGTATCAAACTGACTATCATATTCATAATCGTTTTGAGCAGTGATGGTTTTGTTCACAGGAGAAAACAAAGTCGTTGCAATTGCAATATGATTAGGCAACCGAAGGTTTGCAGGCAGCATCTGCCGCACATATTTTTCAATATCCAGCAGCATGATTAATAAGTGTAAGTGATGACTGAATCATTATGGATTATGGCATAACCAGCCTCGGCGAGCACTTCGCTTTGATACGCAGACCAGTTTGACTCTGTCGGTTTCCGTTTGAAACTTTGGTTGATTGTACAGTCCTTTACTCCGGCAATCTTCCGAATCGCATCCGTCAGCGATGTATTATTAACTAACGAGTCTTCGGGTAAATTTGATAGATATCCATTGATCGCTTCAATAACGGGAGTTCTATTCGTGTTCGCGAGAAGCGCTCCGGTCAGAGCCATTATCTGGCGGTCCACTTTAACGCTAGCTACCAGCTTTAACTGATCTGCATCAAGGCTTATGACATCCAGTAAAACGCCGGCGAATTTGACCTTCGACATGTATTCTTTTACCGCCGACAATTCATTTTCGGACAGCGGAACCAGTCCGTTATTTTGCTTTTTTGCAATTCTCAGAGAAAGCCTGCCAGTGGTGATATCCTCGGTCATCGTCGCCTGGCTAATGATATTTTTGGTCGGGTCAACTACGGAATATGCCACCTGCCCATTGACAATTGAAATAGCATCTCCATATTGAAAAAGCTTAGCCTGGCGCACATACCAGGATATATTACCAACCTTGCCCTTTGACAAATCCGTTTCCAAATTCTGGCGGAATTTATCCCATGACGACTCAAGCATCTGCACAAACAAAGCAAACAGGTTGCGCATTTGTTTAAACATGCCTGTCTCGCTTGTTGTGTCAATACCTGAAAGGGCAGGAAAGGTGGCCTGTACTGAATCCATATCGGCCTGGATCTCTTCGATTGTTCTCATGAAAACGTTGTTTAATTATGCCGCTCATTTCTATTCTGTGCATACCCGAACGTCTCATATTGAAATAACAAATCATGTACGGCACAGTCAGAATCAAAAATACTGTGCAATTTCCACTCGTCTTATACCTTAAAATAAGTTGCTGTAACTTCTTGTACTGTAGACCTTTAACTCGAATTTCATTAAATGTCAGAGCGGATACAAAAAAAGAAGGTAAATGCATTGGAGACTGGCGTTGTATATCGATGGTTATCCCATTTTCCCGCCACTAAAACCAAAAAGCCCCAAGGCCATATCCAACCGGACACGCTTTGAGGGCTTCTTATTTCCGGCACTAATCCTAGCAAATTTCAGACAATGAACTCGACTTAAAATTCCTCTTCTGTCATCCCTCCGTTTACCACAGCACCAACAAAATTTCCCGTGGCTACTGCATTGGCGACCGATCGCATCGGGCTTGCACTGTCACCACAAGCAAAAACATTGGGAACGGTTGTTTTCTGAAAACTATCAACTTTTATGTGGCCTTGGTCTGTCAATTCGCATCCCAACATTTCAGGGATTTTGCAATGCTGCTCAAAGAGCGGTCTTGAATAGATTGCAGCTAGTTCAAAATGCGAATCATCTTCGAAAACAATTTGATGAACATGGCCGTTTTCATGCTTTAGATAAGCGATCTTCTTTTCGATTATTTGAATTTGATGTCTGTTAATCTTATCAGTTTGCTCTTGTGTAAGCGTAGATTCTCCATTAGTAAAAATGGTGAGATCTTTTGTCAGGTTCCATATAAGTTGAGCATAATGCGACGCAAAATTGCCATTAGCTAAAATGCCGGTTTTTTCATTCCTTACCTCATAACCGTGACAATAAGGACAATGAATAACAGAAATTCCCCAGCATTCCGAAAACCCATGGATATCTGGCATAATATCTTTTACTCCCGCTGCAAAAATCAACCTCTTTGCAGTAAATTTCTCGTTTGTCCGGGTTGTTATTTCAAAACCAGCGTTCGTTTTTGTTCCCAGAGTAGCTACTCCTGAATAAAATCTGACGGAGTCATATTTTTCAACTTGTTGTATTCCAATCGCCGAAATCTCTGCCGGAGTTTTTCCGTCTTGGGTCAGGAAGTTGTGTGAATGGGGTGTCTGTCTGTTGCAGGGCAGTCCACTGTCAATTATTAATACTTTACGCATGCAACGCCCTAATGCCATTGCGGCAGAAAGCCCAGCGTAACTTCCACCAATAATGATTACATCATATTCTGTTTTATCTTTCATTCCATTGAATTTTAAAGTTGACTCAATGAGGAGGTATTCAAGCAAGCTCAATATGCCGTATGGAATACATCTCATCCATTTTGGCAAAGATAATAATAGTTCATTAATGCAACAATGTTGCATTAATGAAACACTTGCTCGAAGTTAATAAATGGGTTACTCGCAGCTTGAAACTACGAACTCAAGATACATTCCCGTCTCCGAAGGTCGAAATATGTCTATTTAGTCATGTCTTATTACCAAAAGCACAGCAGCTACAACTTCACCACCCTGATCACCTTCGAAACTCCTTTTTCCTCTACTTTCAGCAAGTATATCCCGGAAGTATAACCTGAAAAATCCAGTACTGTCTCCGTCCCATAAGAATCGAAATTCCGAATTTTCGTTCCAGCTGAAGTATATAGCGTGAGCTTTCTCTTCGTGTCGGTAACAAACTGAACTCGAAGGTGGCTCTGCACCGGGTTGGGGCCGATTTTGATTTCCTCCAATGATGGATCCTCCAGACCCAATATCAGTGCCACGGTAACTGACGATGGTTCAACGATTTTGCCGGCTCCGCACACATTTGAAACTGCGATTAGCTTGTAAGTTACGGTGTTGGCGTTGGTTAGATATATCGTGTCGGCTGGGCTTTGTGAGTACCTTTGATAAGAACCCAAATCGCTTGAATAGGTATATGTCCAGTTTGCTGTCCCTTCCAACTTGACGACAATTTTTGCCGTGCCATCTAAATCTGATTCCACAGTATTACTTGCGAAAGAGGCTGTTGATTTTACAGAAAAAGCAACGGGCAAGGCATAATCTGAAGAGCCTGTATTTTCGTCCGTCGCCACTAGCCGGAAACGATAGGTGTTGGTCGTGCCTAACCCTGTTGGCATGATTACTTTCATGGGAGACTCCTGCCCTATTGAAACAAGATCCTTGACGAATTGACCCTGGTTGTCATAAAGTCTGACCGAAAATTGGTTAGTTGCGCTAAAGCTCCCGGCTTTGGTAAAGTAAACCTGCACAGTGTCTGCTTCACACAACACGGAGTTGCTGTTCCCCACTATCGAATTGATTTTGACAGACCTTGCGGATGCCGGGTTGACGATTACTGTCGCACTTCCGGAGAACGGCACCGGTCCACAGAAACTCTCTGCTGCTTTGATTGTGTAGGTTGTGGTTTCTACCGGGGAAACAGGGATATACCTGCTGCGCGAATCAAAGAAATAAAGCTCGTGAGAATCTCCGTTTGAAAGCGTGATAGTGACTCCCTTCCCACCATTATCCTTCGGACGCAGCTCGATATTGGTAGTTTCACCTGCATTAATGGTCGTAGATCCAATTATCTCCAAAGCAGGTGCTTTGTCCAAATAAATTGGTTCCGAATTGGCCACTTCTGTCGTCCCTGTGATATAGCACGTCAAAATATAAACTGCAGGCAACAGATTCGACGGAACGGATAGATTGACCGAACCGGACTTATTGTTTACAAATCCCAATTCTATTTTTTGACCATTGGCTGTCGAGAGATAAAAACCAACTTTCTGCGGCGGTTCCAATTCGCCTTCCACCGAATATCTTGCGGTAATTGACCCGCCAATACATTTGGTATCGGTCTCCGCAGTCACTTTTTTAACCACTGGGGTAACTTTGACAGCAACACTTCCCGACACCGTTCCATAACCACACTGGTTTCTCACGGATTCTATTTGATATACCCCACTTCGGACAAATTGATAACCTCTCTCGTAAGTGGAAACATTAAGATCAAACTCACCAAATCCGGTAGTCGAAACTACATAAGGCTCACCACCTGTCAAATTGTAGGCCAAAGTAACGTAACTGCCAGCGGGAATTCCTTCCGCAGGATTTTGAGAATCCTTCCCCAATTCGATTGTTGCTGTCGGTTTGGCACTTATCTTCAAGTTGTAACTGCGTGAATAATTTCGATCATCAGATATGATGCGTACCTCATAATTTCCTGTGGCGAGCTCAGGAACCTTGACTCTGAACTCACCTGCGGTATATACGACACTGGAAATTGTCTGAAAATTTCCGTTAGCCTTTGAAAGCTGCAAGTGAAATTTTGTACCTGATGGAGGTATTCCGCTGGAAATGCGAAAAGGAACGACCATTTCTTCGCCAACGCAAAAGTTACGATTATTCACAAAATCGATAAGGTTGATTCCATACCCTTTCCACAAAACATATGCGGTGTTGTTGAACTCTGTGGTGCCACATAAATTGGTGGCTGATTTCAATGTATATGCAGTTACGACAGATTTTGGGGGATCAATATAATTGTTCTGGCTGAGATCTAATCTTGTGAACGAATAATCCTTGCCGTCTCCCGAAAAATTCACCGTAATCGGGACATATTGATAAAAGGAATTGCTTTTGACAGCCCATAGGTCTCCAGTTGGCCTGTCGGATGAATTGTACAAATACGGATTTTCGGCGCTGTTCGTGTTAGTACTGTCTGTGACCAGATAAGGTTTTACGTCCCTGTATACCAGCACAGTACTTTCGTTACTGACTACCGGATTCGTTGAAGTAACTCCTATCCTATCAAACTCGGATGCCTGCTTATTCGGAAGGGTGAGTTTATACCTTCCGGGCTTTTTTACAGTCAGTAGGGTAGTATTAGGATTTTCGCTCAAATAAACCTTGAATTCATTATTCTCGGCAAATTGGCCCAAGGCCTCAAAATAAACTTCCACATCACCATTATCACATATCACTCTTTTGTTGGAAGAAGGAAGGACTGTGATCACTGGTACGGTACTTGTATAGTTTTCAACCGTCAGATTGACAGGTGGAATGGATTCTGTGTTGTAGCAGACATTGCGAACGGATTTCGGCTGATAGTTACCTGTTTTGTTAACAAAAACACTCATGGCCAAATAGATATCCCCCCAGTCCTCATTGTCGTTTTGGTCTGACATCCAAAAAGGCCCTCCTCCCGTCAACAGGACGTTGTAGATATACTCTTGAGCATATGGCAAAGTTGTTGGCATGTACAATTCATACTTTATCCTCGGCATTCCGTGAATAGAAAAACCGTACGCCTCGTTGGATACATATCCTGGATCGAGCGATTTAACCCTGAATTTCACAATACTGAAATATCCTTCCTCAACCCATTCTTTTGGAGAAGTTGGTATAAAAAACTCGATAGAATCTCCAACTATTTTCGCGTCAAACGGATAGACTTTATCAGCCCGAGTAATACCTTCCATTACAAACTTTGTTTCTGCCGGAAGCGTAACATTGGATTTGAACGGCAGCCGTACGGTTTGATTTTCGCAAAAATTCCAGGTTTTATTTCCAGCAATGGGCAGGTAAATTCCTGGCTTCACAGTTGCAACCACACTTTGCTTTGGAAAATCTGTCGAAGTTCCGCAGGCAGATATCAGCGACTTAACTGAGAAGGTCTCGGTTTTTAGAGGTTTTACATTTGTAGATATGTAATCACCGTATTGCGTCAAAGCAAAATCACCATTGCTAAGCTCCAAAGCAAAAGGCCCCGGACCGGAAACCGTAAATGTCAAACCAAAGTCATCGCCCATCGAAATTGTCTGGCTCTGACTGGTGATTGTGGGAATCGGCCTCCTATATATTCGCACGTAATCGACCGGCGGGCTTACCAGGGTTGGCGAATCTACTACGATGGCAATTTTATAGATGTTCTGATCAGCATCCGCGTTCGCGGCAATTCCGTCAGGAAGCTTCGCTACCAAAATTCCCTCTGACTTACGCGTGGCGACCAACTCAAAATCTGGCCATCCAACTGTTTCCTTATCAAATTTCTGAAAACGAAGCTTGAAGTTTGCAGACGCCGGAATCGACCCACCATTTGTTGCATAGCTTACTTCCATCTCCATTCCTGCACAAACCGCCGTATTGTTTAATTTGAGGAAAATCAATGAGATCGGGTTTACTTTATAAGTTTTTTTTCCTTTCGTGGGAACCTGAACTCCACAACCATTTTCGGCTTTTACGATGAAAATTTCACCTTTTTCCGACGCAGAATAATTCTGGTAAATATAGGATTTCGCTGGTATATCAAACGTTGAGCTGTCATTCATAGTTACGCTCACCGGCACATTGGACGTATTATTAAATTGCCCTGTAATTCTGCTACCAGGGTTTAATGTGTCTCCATCCGGCCCGGGTATTGTCATGAAAACTTCCCCCCGATTATAAAATCGGTAAGCATAAACGCTATTACTGATAACGCTAGGACTTGAGGCAGAAATTCTAAAAAATACTGCTGTAATTGTTGCCAAATTGTCATTATTCACTGTAAAAAGGAAATATCCGTCTTCATACTTAGCCGGATAGCTGGCGACAATTCGCCTGGTTCCTTCTTCAAGAAACTCGACGGCGAAAATATTATCTTCATTGAAGCTACCATTCAAGCGAGCTGGAATCTTCATTTCCTTATGGGTACATACAACTTCAATTTCTGATATTTGGATTGTTGGTGTGCCCGTCCCCTGCGCTTTTAAAAACTGAAAACCGAAGCAAAAAGCAATAAGCAGTAAAATTTTAAAATTCATATTGTAAGATAAACGATCGAGCAAATTTTGTATAACAAAGGTCACAACTAATATTTAATAACCGTATCATTTGTGTTAGTTTTTCCACTTTTGACTTCGGAAATATTCAAATCTACACGTCGACCAATAAAGTTGCTGACGGTTTTGTCTCCAAGTGAACTTCAGTGATGAGCTCGATGTGCAAGCTGGACGGGCTTTTCCAAAATTGATCACCATATCAATCGGCTATTACTTTTCTGAAAACTCGTCAATCGTTCTCAATAAAAATTTTAGCACTACTTTTGAACACACGGCAAATTCAATACGTCGATCGTAAAAAACAATTTCAACTTTGACAGACTCACATTGCCAACGTCATATCATGAACCTCTTCGACACACGAATAAAGGAATATCAACTTCGGGCCACCGATTTAAATAATTCGCTTAAACGACTTTCGACATTGCGACTGCTTGTTTTTGTTCTGTCGATTACGATTATCATGTTTTTGGCAAATGCCCGGCTGCTCTATCCATTGGTTGTTGTAATTCCCGTTTCTGTTGTAGGATTTGGTATTGTTTTGAGGCGATACAACCGACTAAAATGGCAAAAGGAACATATTGATTTTTTGAGATCAATAAATGAAAAAGAGATTTTGCGACAAGAAAATCAACTATCCGGTTTCGATGGTGGACAAGAGTTTATCAATCCCAGTCACTCATACGCTTCCGACCTGGACATTTTCGGTTCACATTCTCTCTTTCAATTAGTAAACCGCACCACGACTGAATTTGGAAAGGCAATGTTAGCGGGGTGGATGCTGGAACCTGCCTCACGTGCGGAGATTGTTGAGAGGCAGAATGCGATTCGCGAATTGACCCCAATGCTTGACTGGAGACAGGATTTTCAAGCATCAGGAATGAGATTTGAAAATGCAAAAGGAGACTACAATAAGCTTCTTTCCTGGGTAGAATCCCCCGTTCAACTGACGCCACGAAAGACTATATTTCTGTTGACAAGCATAATAATGACCAGTACAACCATTCTTGCAGCAATTTATTTTCTATATTCTCTCCTCCACGGCTTTTTGCCCCAAAATGCAATACCATTGATTGCGTGTTTGATAACGAATTTCTTCATCCTAAAAAAGGTGAGGCCTGTTTCAGAAGAAATCATTGAGAACACGAAACATAATGTTAAAACTTTGGCCGGATATCAATCGCTTATCGGGCAACTGGAAACCGAAAATTTCGAGTCGCGTAAAATGGCTAAACTGCGATCGGTATTCAGCGACACCAGCTATTCGGCTGTAGG
Organism: Dyadobacter sp. HNCC25DJ184; assembly: GCF_056895215.1. Taxonomy (NCBI): domain Bacteria; kingdom Pseudomonadati; phylum Bacteroidota; class Cytophagia; order Cytophagales; family Spirosomataceae; genus Dyadobacter; species Dyadobacter sp. HNCC25DJ184. The sequence continues at coordinate 508,157 of NZ_JBXHAQ010000002.1, forward strand.
TGAAATCAAAAAACTAAAAAAAATACTTGAGGTTTTTCAGCAAAAGGGCACCCAAAAAACCATTGGCAAAAATGACTTTTATACAATTCTGAACCTGATATTTTATCTTGATATATATCTGATCCTGCTGACAGAAAAATGGAAATTGAAAAATGGCAGCCACATCAGACACTGGGCCGCGACAGTAAGCGAATTTGAAGTTTTGAGTAGTCTTGCCGGATTCTCATATTGCAACCCCTCGTACACCTTTCCTGAGATAATAGTCGAGAAATGCCATATACATTTTGAAAAATTAGGACATCCGTTGTTAAGTGCGCACAAAAAAATCAGGAATGACTTTGATCTGAATGGCGAGGGAAAAATTGCAATGATCACGGGCTCTAACATGGCCGGGAAAAGTACCTTCCTGCGAACAGTAGGAATCAACCTTGTTCTAGCGTTGACTGGAGCTCCTTGCGACGCAAAGACTGCACAGGTATCGCATATGATGATCTTTTCCAGCATGCGCACGCAGGATAATCTGGAGGAAGGAGTTTCATCATTTTATGCAGAACTGAAAAAGATAGAACAGCTTTTGATGCTCATAGAGAAAGGAGAGCCCGTATTTTTCCTTTTGGATGAGATGTTTAAAGGTACCAATTCCCAGGATCGTTATCGGGGCGGCGTTTCGCTCATTAAGCAACTGAACGACCTCAATGCTTTTGGAATCATCTCAACCCACGACTTGGAATTGGCCAACCTGGCGGGACATCATATGATCGTGGCGAACTTCAGCTTCAACAGCGAAATTCGCGAGGGGGGAAATGATTTTCAATTACGCTCTGACCAAAGGGATATGCAAAGATTTCAATGCCAGCGAGTTAATGAAAAAAAGCGGTATTAAGATTTTGGAAAACATCGAAATAATTTAACAGAATGTCTTAACTGTATATGACCTCAGGTTTGCATAGGTATTTTCCAATAACGAACCAGAATAAAAATGGCAGCGCTGCGGTCTAAACTGAAAGTTTTGGATCTCAATTTTCGAAATGAAGCTTAACTATTACATTAAAATTCAATTAAAAGGAAGAAATTTTAATTAGACATGATATAAGAAATCTGCTATTACAGAAATCGTACAAGGAAATTAAATCTTGGATAAATACAACTTAATAAAATGATCAAGATGGCTATATATGTCTCATAATTAGCCATTTAAATAACCTTCAACAGACTGATCTCAGCAAAACCTTCTTATTCTTTCCTTTTTCACTTTTTGCATAAATTCCACAACTGCAATATTTCAAACTGAATCTACGCCATAATCGTCACCTAGTCACTACCCGACACAAAACCAAGGCAACAAAAGGCTGTCAGGCTTCGTATTATTGATCAAATTAATAGTTAAAAATTGATCATGAACAGACTGGAATTTTTAAAATCTGTTGGCTTTAAAGGTCCGGCCTTGGTGGCACTACTCACATCTTGTGTTAGTCAGGAGGATACGGTTGTGAATGCGCTAACATTACAACAAGATGTGGCTGATGAGCCGTCGACGACATTACCGGACACGACCACAAGCGGGGAGTTAAAGCTCAACTCCTCTACGGCCATATCAACAGAAGCATTGAATATGATTACGGGCGTAAAGCTTAAAATTGATCTTACTCAATCCGAAAATGCCGCGCTTCTTGTCGTAAAAGGATATATCGTCAGAAGCGGCATCGTAGTGGCACAGTCAGCCGCAGGTGTGATTGTGGCTGCGACCCAAACATGCAGCCATGAACCCAAAAACAAAGTGATATTCAATAAAACCGAGTTTTATTGTACCGAACATGGCGCCCGGTATAGCCTCACAGGTGCAGGCTTAAACAATTACGGGGCCAATGGCCTGACGATATACAAAACCGCCACTGATGGCAATTCCATTGTAATCTATTAAAAAATGAAAATACTGATCATATCCATACTCGCGATCTTCGCCACATTAAAACCCGATTGGAAACTGAATTTTGCGGATGCAAAGGTAGAGGCCGAGCAATCGCACAAGGTAATTTTATTGAATTTCTCAGGATCAGATTGGTGCGGCCCTTGTATCAAGTTAACCAGGGAAGTTTTTGAATCACAGCCATTTGAGAAATATGCCAGCGAACACCTGGTGTTGGTTAGAGCGGATTTTCCAAGACAAAAGAAAAACCAGCTAAACAAAGAACAGGTGGAACGAAACGAACAACTCGCGGAAAAATACAACTCCAAAGGCGTATTTCCATTAACCGTTTTGATCGACGAAAAAGGAAAAGTTATCAAGTCCTGGGAAGGATATCAGTTATCGCCCGACGCTTTTCTTTCGGAAATCCAGTCTCACTCAGTACGATGATATGAAGGAAACCGTATTCAAACGGATTGTCAAATTAATGGGCAATCGGTTCGAAATTAGTGCTGTGGCAAATGATGAAAAGTGGGCACACGAGCGTATTGATTTAGCAATAGCTGAAATTCAACGAATTGAGAAATTATTAACAACGTTTAGCGACGAAAGTCAAACTCAACTTATCAATCGAAATGCCGGAATTGTGCCCGTTGTTGTAGACCAGGAGGTCTTTGATCTCATTGCCCGCTCTGTACGCATTTCTGATTTAACACAAGGCGCATTCGATATTACTTACGGCTCTATCGACCAGTCGCTATGGAATTTTGACCTGAATATGACAGCGTTACCATCTCCGGAAACTGCAAAAAAAATGGTTCGGCTGATCAACTTTAAAAACATTGAGCTGGATGCGGATCGGCGGACTGTATGGCTGAAGGAGCGGGGCATGCGGATTGGATTTGGCGGAATTGGAAAGGGATATGCAGCAGAAATGGCAAAGAAAATCATGCAACAAAATGGTGTGGAATCTGGTGTAGTAAATGCATCAGGAGACCTGACCACCTGGGGAAAACAACCCGGAGGGCTTGATTGGACGATCGGTATTGCCGATCCCGATCTGAAAGACCGGCCATTTTCCTATTTGAAGGTCAGCGATATGGCTGTTGCGACTTCGGGCAACTATGAAAAGTTTGTAGTGATTGACGGCAAAAGGTATTCGCACACAATCGACCCAAAAACCGGTCTTCCGGTAACGGGTATTAAAAGCGTGACGATCATCTCGCCGAACGCCGAACTTTCAGACGCACTCGCTACGCCCGTTACAATTCTTGGGATCGAAGTCGGGTTGCATCTGATCAATCAGATGAAACAGATTGCATGTATAATTATTGACGACCAGAGCAGAATATTCTGCTCCAAAAATATCTCCATAACCTAACGAATATGCATATTAACACTTGTTCAAAAGCATTACTCCTATTCCTGACAGGACTGGGGTTTGCATCATGTGTCAGCGTAAAGGAATATCAGAAAAACCGTATCAACGACTCGGAAATGGAGCTTTCAGCTCGGAAATCGGAAAAATTCGAGCAAAACTTTTATCTCTACCGTGAAGGGGCATCTGGCGCTAACGGAGGGAAAAGCGGTGGTGGATGCGGTTGTAATTGAACTGATATTTAAGAAACTCTCATGAAAAAAATTACATATACCGTAGCTTCGCTGTTGAGCTTTTTCGGAACGGTGTTTGCTCAAAGCAGCGATAGTACGCTTGCCGCATATAAAGCGAAAAAACTCAAAATAGAAGAAGTGAATTTTGTTTCCAGTTACTATAACCAGAACGGAAACAATTCGGCAATTACAGGCGGGATCGGGTCGGAAAAGCTTTTCGATGTGGCGAATTCGCTTGAGATCAAACTCACCAAAGTTGACCGAAAAAACCGCATTCATACCATATCCGGAGAAGTGAATATCGACTATTATTCATCCGCTTCCCAAGACAATATTGATCCGCTAACCATTTCCTCGGCGTCACGAACCGACACGCATATTTATCCGAATATCTCGTGGAGCATGAAGAACGACCAAAATCATACGACCCGGGGGGCTTCGTTCTTATATTCAACGGAGTACGACTACCACTCATATGGTTTTAATTTCCACTTCTCCAAATCGTCGAAAGACAATAATCAGGAAATCACGTTTAAGGCAGGGACGTTCCAGGACACGTATACCGTTATTTTGCCTTCTGACCTTCGACCAAACGGATATAGTTCCGGAGGAGAAGGAGACCGATCAAATCTGGACTATAAGCCGAGAAATACCTACAATGGATCCATTGCGATTTCACAAATCGTCAATCGCAACTTTCAGATGCTCGTGATCGTCGAGCCAACTTATCAGGAAGGGCTTCTGAGTACTCCTTTCCATCGAACGTACTTTACCGACGGCAGCGAAAGAGTGGAAAAATTGCCGGGCACGCGAACAAAAATCCCCATTGGCCTCCGTGGAAGTTATTTCGCAGGAGACAGGATCGTGCTTCGCGGTTTCTACAGGTTTTATGCCGATAGTTGGGGAATGACTGCCCACACAGCGTCTCTGGAAGTTCCCGTCAAAATATCTCCATTCTTTTCGTTAAGTCCCTTTTACAGGTTTAACACTCAAACAGGCGTGCGGTATTTTGCACCATATATGAAGCACGATCCGTCGGCGGGATATTACACAAGCGACTACGACTTGTCAGGATTTCAAAGTCATTTTGTAGGAATGGGCTTGCGCCTTTCTCCGCCTGGTGGGATATTGAATATACGTCATTTTGCCGCATTGGAGTTGCGATACGGCCATTTTTACCGGAATGCAGGAACGGGCATGCAGTCGAATAGCATTACCCTGGCCGCGAAATTCAAATAGTATCGAAAATTGATATGCAGACGACCGATCTGCATATCAATTAATTTTTACAAATAACAGCCAATATACCCGTTACAGGTTCGACGAACTATTCTTTCTTAAAGACTGCATAAATTGTAGCGGTGACTTCCCATACTCCTTTTTAAATGCTCTCGAGAAATTTGAACTGCTTTGCATTCCAACCCGGTCAACTACCTTATTCATTGCTATATCCTCATGCGTCATGATCTGAATCGCCTTTTTGAGACGAACCGTACGAATAAAATCACCGACAGACTGATCCGTGATACTTTTTATCTTCTGATATAATTTCGTCCTGCTAATAAATAAGTGTTTACACAAAAACTCAACATCCAATTCCGGATCCTGAATATTATCTTCTATTAAGCCAAGCAGTGTCTGGAAAAATTCTTTGTCCTTTTCCGATTGAACCAGCTCAGTTGCTTCCGACAAATAATTGTTCGTATATCTCAATTTAACCCGCTCCCGCTGTTCAAAAATATTATTAACCGTGAGCAATAACAGATCAACACTCAAGGGTTTCGAGAAATAAAAATCTGCGCCGGATTCTAATCCCTCGATTTTAGTTGCAAGGGCGTCTTTTGCGGATAAAATTATAAACGGAATATGGCTTGTCTCAAAAGTTTCCTTTACTAATTTACAGAATTCGATACCATTCATTACTGGCATCATCACGTCGCTGATGATCAAATCAGGTAGTTCCTCCATTGCCATTTTCAATCCTTCCTCCCCATTGTCAGCTTCATAAATATGGTAACGCTCTTCGAATACTTTTTTCAGAAAGGTTCTTAATTCATAGTTATCATCAACCAGCAAAATATTCCGAACATTTACTGGAGTTACCACAGAAACACCATTTTCCATCTCTGGCAGAGGCGTCAATATTGTATTGTCTATTACTTCAAGTCGTGCTTCGGGCTCTGAGCCGGAACTTGCCTTCTCCAATTCGCTGTAATTCTCCTCGCCCCAAGGTATACCAACAATAATCTCCGTTCCTTTATATACGTCACTATAAATATAGATATCCCCTTTGTGTAATTTTGTCAGACTCTTGACCAAGGCCAACCCTACACCAGATCCCATCTGATCTTTGCTTACTCTATAAAAACTATCAAATATTTTATCAATTGACTCCTTTGGAATACCGATACCATTATCAACAATACGGAAATAAATGTAATTTTTTGCCCTTAATTCTTCATTTAGCAATTTAAATCCGGAGGAAAATGATGGAGAGAATTTCTCCATATCATCAAATATCTCGAACACGATTTTCCCACCAGGCTCAGTATACTTTATCGAATTATTCAGCAGATTCAGCAAGATTTTCTCTAATATTTTATCATCAAATAATCCGTATACCGACCCTTCGTGGTTTTTTTTGATATGATCCAACATTTTAAAATCAATATCCTTGCTCTCAGCCATATTTCCGAATTCAATAACAAGATCATTACAAAAATGGGTGATATCCAGGTCATGAACTTTCAACTTAATGATGCTATCAGAAACCTTTTTAAAATTCATCAATTCGTTGATCAAATTAATAAGTCGCTTCGCATTTCTGAGCATCAATTGGTATGAGTAATCCAAAACAGCGTTTTTGTTTTGGACGATCAGACCTTCCAACGGACCCAATATCAAAGTTAAAGGTGTCCTGAATTCATGCGAAATATTCGTAAAAAAGGTCAATTGCTGCTGGTATAATTCTTCCCGCTGCCTGTGCATCTCTTCTCTTTTCATCTCATTTACTGCACGAACTTCAATCTCTCTTTTTAGACGATACCATCTCGCCTGATAGATATAAAATCCAACCAATGCGCTGACAACCAGCAACCCATAAATGAATTTAGCTAAATCAGATTCCCACCAGGGTGGAATGATATTGATATTGGTTTCAGCGGTAATATTACTCCATATCCCATCGTTATTTGTCGCTTCCACTACAAATTTATAGGACTCATATTTCAGGTTACTATATGCGGCACTCGGATGCTTTCCGTCGGTATAATTCCAGTCTTTGTCAAAGCCCTCCAGTTTATAGCGGTACTGACATTTAAGAGGATTTGCGAAATGCATTGCAGAAAAAGATATGACAAAATTGTTCTGCAAATAACTCAACTTCAACTCATTACCATACCCTATTGCATGTTCAATCAAGTTCTTTTGCTTATCTGGATCCCCATATCCGGGACGCTGATTATTCACAAGAATATCTGTCAGCACCGGGCGAGCACTTACCTGATTGGCCTTAACTTCATCAGGATAGAAATAATTAAGGCCATTGATACCCCCAAAATACAGACGTCCACTGGCGCCCTTATACGACGCATGTATCTTAAAGCTATTTCCCTGTAATCCATCATTTTTATCATAACGAATCACTTTGCCTGTAATCGGATTCAGATACTCCAGCCCATCACCACCCATCCAGATATTTCCGGAATTATCAACTTCAAGTGTTTCAACATCCTTAAATATGCTATAAGAATCGCCGTAAGATTTGATAGAGTAAGCGTTATTTCTACGTGATATGGTTAACCGGTTTAATCCACCTCCAATTGTGCCAATCCAATAGGTACTGTCATTTTGTTTACCAATCGGCGCAGTATAATTAGAACTAAGTGAATTGGGTGCCGCACTCGCGGTATAATGATATGAATTAATAATATTTCCCTTCGAATCAAAAGTAACTCGCTCTAAGCCTTTCCTATTTGAAAATAATAATTCGGGCTTGACCTTATCCGCCAGAATAAAATGGCCCTGAGAATAATATCTAACATGATATTTATCCTGTTCGTCTTTCCATATTACCCCTAAATTCTCAAGGTTTCCAACCCATATATTACCAAAGCAATCTTTGGTCATTGAAGTAACGGTAAAAGTGGGAAATTTGTCAAATCCATCGGGCTTTAAAAATGTTTTCCGGTCCGCACTTAAAATTTGAATTCCATTGCTGGTCCCAATCCACAGGTTATGACTATTATCCAAAGTAAGTGAAGATATCACATTGCTTTTTAGCCTTAAATGCGAGTTATCCGCATTTAAATATTCAAAATTCTGATTCTTAAAATTGTATCGGTTCAATCCATTGGCATTCGTTCCTATCCATATATCATCGCCGTCCTCCAAGACGCACCGGATATGGTTTCCAGAAAGCGAATATACTCTCTCGGGATTTCGTTGAATGGTATAAAATAACTTCTGATTAAGGTCACAATAGTTCAGTCCGCCACCAGACATCCCTACCCACAAGCACTCTGATCTGTCAGTAAATATGCGCAATATTATGCTGGAATTCAGACTATGCTGTGTGCTTTCACTATCTATTTTTTGAATATAATTAAGATCGCCATCCAGTCTGATCAGGTTGGTTCGGGTATTGATCCAATATTCAGAACCTCTCCCGCCAACAATTCCCAGAATGGGATACTGCGAATTTAATTGAGTACTTTTCTTAATATATAATGCTTTAACAGTTTTAGCGTTACCTTTAAAATATCTCCAATGTACAAGAAAAAGACTATCTCTCTCAGCTAAGAGGAAGTTATTGTTTTTATCGATAAAAAGGCGGGAAAACCGCCGGATCTTTTGACCAGTAATAGACAAATTAACTAATTTCCTATTTTTATTTAACATCCATAATCCCTTGTCGCTTGGGAAATATAATACCCCATTTTTATCCGGAAGCATGTCAAAAAAGCGAACGCCAACTGGCATTTCTATTTTTTGCTCCTCTATCGTTTTTTCTTCAATTTGAAATATTTTTAAACGATTCTCAACGTATCCATATAAGAGATTTCCCTTTGGCTTAAAAATTTTCCACAGCCCGGGACTTGCCTTTGTCCCTTTCAAATTAAGGTCTACATATTTTTCTCTTTTTACGTCAAAGTATTGTACGCCGCCTTCTGTTGTCAGCCATATGTTTCCATTCTCATCCGGATACATACGAACAATACGATTTTTAAACGCATTGTTGAGCGGGACATTTGTATTATAATATCTTTTTATAACGTATCCGTCATACCGATCCAAACCAAAATTTGTAGCGATCCAAATATATCCCTTTTCATCCTGTGCAATATCGTTTACATCGGGATGCGACAATCCTTCATCGGCCGTCAGGTAATTGAATTTATATGGATATGATTGGCCGAAAACGGCATTTGATATAACATTAAGTATAAGAAATAGAAAAAATATTAAATAATTTCTGCTTCTTATTTCAAACAATGTTTTACTTTTCATCTATTGAAATAAAGGGTTATCCTTTCAAAAAAGTCAGATTCCTATTGAATCGAATATTTAAATTAAAAGCCTGGCAAGGATCTGGCTTCTCCGAATGTTACTTAATGGCGTACTCCACAATACTTCGCTATTTATACGATTTATGTATTTACCAATCTAAGTGAGCCAACGACTGGCTCACTACTTCCTACATCCTCAACACCGTCACCCTCTCGTTCAGTTTAAAGACTTTTAAGGGCAAATTAAGGTAATATGATCCGAAAATAGCACTGAAACAGGTTAAAATATACTTAAAGTCAAAACTTCGGGACGACGTGACAAGAGACCGGTCGCCTAAAATCCTTCATTTAAGCCCATGAATGTAACTTCTTTAAACAATTTTGTTGCCATATAATTCCATCAAACATTTTCCGACGATATATATGTCCAGAAGTCGAGTACAGGCGGCAGATGACAAAAAGCGAACAGCTATCGTGATGCACACCGTGATACCTGCCTCAAACGCGTCATTTAGTATATATGCTCTTGGGAAAGCTTTAAACAACGCAACCAATTGTAGCGCCAAAATGCGAATGATTCGGTAGATTGCACACCCATTTATCAGTGAATTGACCTCATGGCGTCGGACCAATATTGATCATTTCCGACACTATTCCATTTATTAACAAAAACCTTTATGAACAGAAGTGAATTTATAAAAAGTACCGCTCTGGTTGGTGCAGGTTTGATGGCAGGAAAAATGACGGCCTTTGCCAGCGCGGATTTTCCAGTTGTCAGGGTTGCTGCCAACAAACGCAATTTTACAAGCAAGATCGTCGAAGATTCAATTGCTGAATTTCAGGGAGCCGTTAAGAATAAAGAGTTGGGTTGGTTGTTCGGGAATTGCTTTCCAAACACCCTAGATACAACCGTCACACATACCACAAAAGACTCTAAACCAGATACATATGTAATCACAGGCGATATCGACGCGATGTGGCTACGGGATAGCACTGCTCAGGTTTGGCCGTATTTGAATTTGATTAAGAAGGACAAAAGTCTTCAAGATCTTATCGCAGGAGTGATCAATCGCCAGTCTGCCTGCATATTGCGCGATCCATATGCCAATGCGTTCTACGACAGCCCGGATAAAGTGGGCGAATGGAAAGACGACGATACAGATATGAAACCCGGGCTTCACGAACGGAAATGGGAAATCGATTCGCTATGTTATCCGATACGCCTCGCGCATGGTTACTGGCAGTTGACCGGAGACACTTCGCCGTTTGATGCAAACTGGAAAAAGGCAATCACGTTGACGTTGAAAACCTTCAAGGAACAACAAAGAAAGCACGATAATGGTCCTTATCGTTTCCAACGAAATACTGCCTGGGCAACCGACGGCGTTCCGATGAACGGATATGGATATCCGGTAAAACCTGTGGGCCTGATCTGTTCGGCTTTCAGACCAAGCGACGATGCGACGATCTATTCCTTTTTAATACCTTCCAACTTTTTCGCCGTTGTGAGTTTGAAGCAGGCGGCTAAAATGGTTGAGAAGATCAGTAATGATAAAGCACTTGCAGCTGAGCTTTCAGCTTTGGCCAAGGAAGTGGAAGACGCATTAAAAATCCATGCGGTCGTTAATCACAGCGAATATGGCAAGGTATATGCATACGAAGTGAACGGCTTCGGCAGCTACAACCTGATGGACGATGCCAATGTGCCAAGCTTGCTGGGCCTACCCTACCTCGACGCAATGCCTGTTTCTGATCCGGTATATCAAAATACACGCAAAATGCTGTTATCGCTGAACAACCCATTCTTTTTCAAAGGCACTGCCGGCGAAGGCATTGGTGGGCCACATGTAGGTTTGGATATGATTTGGCCTTTGGGAATTATTATTCGCGGTATGACCAGCACGAACGATAAGGAAATCAGCTATTGTATCGATTTGCTCAGAAAAACACACGGGGGAACCGGGTTTATGCACGAATCATTTAATAAAAATGACCCTACCAAATTTACCCGTAGCTGGTTTGCCTGGGCCAACACCCTGTTTGGTGAATTCTTATGGGAAACTTATAAGACCAAGCCGCATTTGTTGACATAGAGATATCGAAGATCGGGATTTCAGTATCTATTTTGTGACGGTGGAATTCGAATAGACAATTGAGATAATAATGAGACCAAACCGGGCAGGCGTGAAAATCTGCCCGGTTTGATAATAATTATACCGCTGCCAACATTCTCCGGTCAGTAGCACTGATCCGAATTCCCCTCAGACTTCTGATACGCTCGGTCTGAGGATTGGCATATATCAGCTTGAAGCCGGGAGCATATAAGTTTTCAAATTCTTTTAATGCTGCGAGGACTTGTTTTTTGGAAATACCGCTGTATTCCAACTGCATATAGTTTGCGTTCTCAGCCGTCAGCCTTTGTAATTTCCAGTATTTCGGATGATTGATATCGATCGGTACTCTGAACTCTTGATCATATATTTCTTTGATCAAAAACTCCATTTCAATCACTATTTCCTTTTTGCCCTTTAAGCTTGTCCCAGTCAGTACAAGTTTGGCCTCCCTATCCACTGCTTGTCTGTAAATCTTTTCTAGTTTCATATCGTTTGTCTTAAATAATTTCTTCTATTCTTCTGACTATTAATTAATAAGCTCGCTTTTTTAATTCAATAACATCCAAAGAGATTGCCAAAACAATAATACTATAATTGTGCCCCGAGGTAACAGCCTACATCATTTTAAAATAAAAGTTAACCCACTTCTTCAATTCCGGGCCTACAATTCGTCCTTCGCCCCCCGGTTGATTCTGCGTTCGCGACCCCGACTCACTCATTCACCATTTTAGCCCACTAACTAGATAGCTCGCTCCGCTTATCCTTGGACTTAAAGAGCGGATATCCTAGCTGGATATACCACGGCTCTTCGTGATAGTCTTCCAAGCCGATATGCTCTGAAAACTCTCTGGTAATTTTCGCTGTTCCAAAAATCATATCCCAAATGAAAAACATGTTTCCATAATTACCGTTCACAACTCCAATACCATCTGCGTCCGTCGCAGCGTGATGCGCATGGTGCGTCGCGGGCGTTGAAATGGTTCGCTCTACAATCCACATCAATGGATGCAGCCACTTAATTTTATATAACGGCTTGTCCCAACGGACGCTTGAATGAGCAGAAATCCCTATGATTGCTTTGAAAAAATAGCCGATCACAAAAGCCTCTCCGAACCCAAGAAAGACCAAGACGGTAGACACTATACGCGATGGAAATAATAGCAGGTATATCCACGAATTCCGGCCCGTCAGAAAAACGCTCATTTCAGGAGCCGTGTGATGTACCCGGTGCCCTTTCCATAGCCAGGTATAGGTGTGAGCTGCCCTGTGCCACCAATATTGCGTAAAATCTTCCAGCAAACACGTGATAATTACGCCGATCCAGAGCGGAACGTTTTGGAAAACGTTGAAATAATCTCCAAAAAAGTAGTTGAGAACGTATGCAGATAGGAGGAAACTGATGGGTCTCGTGATGGTGCTGGAAAGAAACAATCCGGCGAAATTGATATACCATTCATTCTTCGACCATTTTTCACTTTTATAAAGCCCCGTTAGCGCCTCGGCTAAACTGATCACTGCGAACAGGGTCAATATTTCGTAATATATAAGGCTGTCAGTAAATTTCATGTTGTGTTTTTTATCGATCAAAAAATCAGAGATGAGATAAGTGAGGATAGTTAGACGACTCCACACCACGGAGTGCTCCAAACGGAGAAAGACACCCGGACAGCGGGCATAGCAAGAAAACTATATTACCCAATTGCCAAAGCCGGCGCTGTCGGAGGGAATGTCTTTTCCCGACGGATGTCCCCGACGGATGTCCCCGACGGATGTCCCCGAATATATTCAGGAGTCCAGGTTTGGTAGTCCTAACAGCAACAACAACACATTCGCTGGAAATCAATGAGATATGATTCGGAATGGATCCGAACGGGCAACGTTGAGTAATGTAGATTAATCGAATTCATATGTGAATGATATTAGGATTAATACTCAAAGCGTCGGGTGGTTCTTTGCTTTTCTATTAGTCTATTAAATATATAGACAAAGTAAACTATTAAAATTTATAAATGCAAACCGTTTAAAAAGTTTTAGCAAAAAAAATTGATTCTTCTTTTCGGGACGCAATAGTTACGTCTTTTTATTTTGTGATATCAGCAACCCCGTCAACTTTCGCGACCAACTCCTCACTCAAAGTCCAGAGCTGCTTTGCCAGGGCTTTATTTCTTGCTGTTGGTAAGGTTCTTCCGATTTTAGAATCTAAAAAAAACTGCCCTGTGATCCCTGCCACATCGGGTGAAGATGCCAGGAAAACACTTGTTTTTGCACCTTGTTCGGTAGTTTTAAAAAACGGACGGAAAAGTCGCATGAATTTACCGGTAAGCCCATTTCCGTGATCGGCGAAATTACTGGCCACTGTGCCCGGATGGAGCGCATTGGAGGTAATGTCAAACGGACGGAGTCGATCAGCCAACTCATTGGAAAACAAAATGTTAGCTAGTTTGGAACGACCATATACTATTAAGTCCTGATACCACGACGGATTCACCAGTTTTGTGATATCAAAAAGGGCGAAAATATGAGCTTCCGACGATACATTCACGATTCTCGCTTTGTCTCCCGCTTTAAGCAAATCGATAAGCCCGGTTGTGAGCACAAATGGGCCAATATGATTGGTGGCGAAAGTCAGCTCAATACCGTCTAAGGACATTTGTTTGTTCTCGATCATAACCCCCGCATTGTTGATCAGGACATCGATCTTATCATACCTGTTTCTAATAATTGCCACAGCTTCCTTCACCGAAGCAATACTGGAAAGGTCGCATGGAACAAAATCCGTTTGCACCTTACCTCCTATCAATTCCTGCAACTGATTTACTTTCTGCTCGTTACGGGCCACCAAAATTAAATCAAAACCTTTTTTTGCCAATTCCAGCGCGGTCGCTTTTCCAATACCGGACGTAGGCCCAGTGATCACAACAATTCGGTTACTCATGCGTTTATCGACGATTCGTTATCAATTTTAACTAAGTTACAGCGAAAAGCGATCCAACTTTCCATTCAAGTAGTTTTTATAATATCCACTTCCCGGTCAAAGTGGATTCACCAGTGTCTTTTCCCGATTCGCAAGATCGGCCTTTAATTCCTGCACCTTGGCAGCCTTACGGCTTGCAAGGTTATTTTTCTCTGATAGCCACAGATATTCATCTTATACCATCAATGTAAGTACCTCAAAATCAATTAACTACCAATTCACCAATGGCTATTCCTGTTTCTGCGGCAACAGAATAGAGCAAATACAGTTTACCATTTTCTTCAAAAAAAGCAGGATCCCGCAATTCCCTGAATCGTTGTTTTGCAGCGCCCTCACGAGATACCGTCAACGGCAAATCCGCTCCTTCATATGGCGTTTCGGGAATAGCAATAACCACAGGCTCAGTCGGTTTCCAATTATTCCAGTCGTCAGTCAACTTGATTTTGGAAAGGTATATGCGTTCCGGACTATCGCCAATTCTGGAATGAAAAACCCATAATGTATCACCCGAAAGCCGCAATGCGCAATGGCGTAAAGTAGAGGTTGGTGATTGAATTTTATCAAACGGATTCGGCCCTTTTTCAAAGGCTGCAATACCGTCTTTTGACTTCCAAAGAATTCCCAGGCGAGATAGTGCATAATGGCTGCCTTTCCATTTGAAAACGCGGAAGTAAGATTCACCCAATTGCGTCGATTCTGGCTTGAAATGAATACCGTCCCTGGATGTTGCCCGCAATGACAACTGTCTATAATTACGCTTGTCCTTCTTATCACCACCTACGAAAAGCGGGCAATGGAAATACATGATCAGCTCCTTGTTGACGTCATCTATATGCAAATCAGGCGAAGCAATGTGGCGGCCCGCTTTTAACTCATCGTCCTTACCCTTGCAATCGCAATCATCCATCTTCAAAGTGCCAGGCTCATATATTTTCCACGGCCCCTTCAGGTCATCTGCATATGCCATCCGGATGTAAACACCATTGTGGTCGGCAAAATAAAGGTAGTATTTACCCAATTTTCCCGGCAGCCAGTCGGGCACTTTGATGAGTGACGGGCCGTTGATATTGGCTCCATCTTGTCCTGGCAGCAGGTCAGATTTTATGATCGGATTGTTGTCAAATCTGCGAAACGAAAATGCCTTTGAAGGTTGCGTCGCGCTGGCGGACTGCGCGTGCGATGAACCCGAAAAAGCAGTCAACCCAAGAAATAAAAAAAGGAGATACTTCATATAATTCATCTGATTTTTTTGCCACGAAGGCATGAAAATTCGAAGCTCAAAATATTGATTGTCTGCACATTATTCACAATTTCTATTTCCCCTCACTCCTCCTCGCTTAGAGCTTTGGCTCGATTGGTAATGGCAAATAGTCTCTGTTCAGGATCATCCATTCCTGCAATCTGGTTTTCAGCTGCTGCTCGATTTCCTTCACTTGCGGTTGGCCTGAAAGGTTGTTGAATTCGTTGGGATCCTGCTCTTCATCATATAATTCAAACATCTTACGGCGATCAGCGAAAAGCAGTTTGTCGTACTTTGGATCGAGTTTCCCTTCAACGTGTTGCTGGGTGAGCTGAAGCCAGAAAGGTTGGGCCGCAAAATCTACGGGATAGTACGGCAATTGCCATAATGCATTGTATATCAGCTTGTACTTTTTACTAAAAATAGTTCGTCCCAAATCGAAATCGGCGGTATTGTACGGCAGACTTTGTCCATGCGCTCCACGCACAGCAAAGATATATTCATGCGCTTCATACGTGGGTTGCTGAAATGTAGGCGTGAGACTTTTGCCAGTAATACTTTTAGGAATCTCTGCTCCGGCAACGGTCAAAAATGTGGGTGCAATATCCTCGCCGGTGATCAAAGTATTGCTCACTTGTCCCGGTTTGATCAATCCTGGATGACGCATAATCAGCGGCACGTTAAGGCCAAGATTATAAAGTGTTCCTTTCCCTCTTAGTAAAGCACCACCGTTGTCGCCAATAAATACAACCAGCGTATTCTTGTCCAGACCTCGTCTTTTCAAATCATCCAAAACCTTCCCTACTTCAAAATCAAGTCGCTGAATTTCACCCAGATATGCGGCAAAATCTTCGCGTAACAATTTGGTATCCGGCCATAACTCAGGAACAGTAATTGTAATGGGATCCGGTTCAAATGTTTTGGCATTAAAAATCCTGTGCGGATCGCTATAGCCAACCTGTACGAAAAAGGGCTTGTCCTTCGGGGCTAAGTCAAGAAACTCATTATACTGAGCAAAAATACTATCACTATTACCGGTAACTTTCAGATAATCAACCCGATTCTTAAAAGTTTCCAGGCCATATTTTTCCAATATAGCAACGGTTTCCGGTACGCGTCTGTTTCCATCCAAATGGAAATTGCGGCCCAGAATCCCGGTATGATATCCTGCCTTTCGAAGGATTTCAGGATATGAAGTAATATCGGCGGTCAAAGGAGCAGAAAATCGGGTCATCTGAATATCGAGTGTATTTCTTCCAGTCATCAGGCCAGCGCGTGAAAGCACGCATTGCGGCGCTGTGGTATATGCTTTTCGATAAAGAATACCTTCACTTGCCAGTTTATCGATATTCGGAGTTTTGATATCCGGATATCCGTAACATCCCAGAAACGGCGCGCTGTGGTCATCCGAAACAAGGAACACTATATTCGGCTGCTGGGTTTTGGTCTTTTTCTGCGCTATCAAACTGATCGGCGACAACGAAAGCAATACACTGAAATACAGTAACTTAATTTTCATATTGTTGAGTTTATTTTATATTGAATTTGTTTCACGCAAAGCAAAATAAGGTTAGGCAAAGCACGTAAAAGCGGTTTTTTCAACTCTTGGCGTACTCCTCTATTTAACTTCCTTCCTTAGCGTGACACCTTTTTAATTCGAAGCGGGCTTTTTTGCATAGACGATATCGATTTCCGCTCCCTTGTCTCCCTGCTCTTTCATCCAGTCGTGTAATTTTTGAGTGTAGTCCGCGACATTTTTTTGGTAAGCCGGATCGTTCGCAAGATTTTTAAGCTCCCACGGATCTTTTTGTAAATCATAAAATTCGACAGCAGGTCGGTGTACAAATCGATCTGTCAGCTTTTTGGCATGTTCATTTTTGCCCGCTTCATCAATCCACGAAAACCAGATCGTATTACGATCTTTCCGCTGCCGATTCATCATAAACCGATTGTAATATTCCTTGTCTGCACTCAGGTTCAAGATCAACTTATAACGCTGATCCCGAATGCTGCGAATCGGATATGGGTCACCTTCCGGTATATTGTTGTGAATACCATATGCGTATTTTCGGGCGGTTTCCTTTCTGCCCTTAATGACTTGTAAAAATGTTTCCCCATCCAAACCTTTGATCGGCTTACCGCCAGCGATATCAATGAGAGTGGGCGTAACATCCTCATACTGAACCAAAGCATTTGTCTCAGAGCCAGGATTTACAACTCTCGGCCATTGCACGATCATCGAACTTTTTTGCCCGGCATCCCAAAGATTCCATTTAGCGCCAGGCATTTGAGCACCCTGTTCGCCCAGGAATATCACTATCGTGTTTTTATCCTGACCTGTCGCTTTCAGCAATTTCGTAATATCACCAACCTGGTCATCCAGTCGTCGGATCTCCGCCAGGTATTTAACATATTCTCTCCGCGTGATCGGCGTGTCGACGTAGTCTTTCGGAAGTTTCACTTTTGCAGCATTAAATTCAGTCGTATCTCCCACAGTCCAGGGCATATGCGGATTGATACTCATCACAAAAAGACAATAAGGTTTATCGTTTTGCGTAATGTAATTTTTCACGTCATCCAACTCATAGTCATCAGTTGGAGATACACAATTGGGTTCAAAACCTTTCACTATATCAAATGGAAAAACCGTTTTGGGCTTTGTCACGTGATCTTTGCCCGTCAATCCTACCCGATATCCAAGGCCATTCATATAATGGCCGACACTTTTAAGATGGTCATATACCGGTTTGTGATTTTGAAACGACCCATGATGAATTGGATAAAGTCCCGTAAACAAAGACGCGCGAGTAGGAACGCACATGGCCTCAGAAGCTATCATCTGATTGAATTTCAGTCCATTACGAGCCAACGCGTCGATGTTTTTTGTTGTCAGATTCTGTCCTCCGTAACAACTTAATTGCTTGCTGTCCAGGTCGTCGGCCATTATTATTATGATATTCGGTCTGGACGAAATTGACTGCGCAACCAGGGCCTGGCAAATGGAAATGAGTCCTAAAAATGAGAGAAAACCAATGAAGTTGCGTTTCATAAATTGTGTAAAATTTTTTCAAAAAAATGCTGAAATAAGCAGTTGCTTATGGAATCAGTTCCAATTCAATACCCTTTATATCAGCGAATTGACTACCATTTAACTTATTGACAGACAACCGGATTGGACCCTGCCCTTTGCTTAAATTCCATGTTCCGACAACTTGCCTTTTAAACTCTTTTTCATAAGATTCGCCCTCTCTTTTAACCCGGTCCGGACTGACAATAAGTGGCGGATCAAACGCTTTTTCAATTTTTCCCGAAACGGAGGCTTTATTAAACGTAACCTCAAATTCGCTGCCAACCGTCGCTTCAGTACTGGTGTACAGGATGGTCAGCCGATATTTTCCAGAAGTATGTAAATCAATATCCCAACTGGCATATGACTCCTGATTATTCCAATTGTCAATCCAGGAAGAATTGGGTGCGCTGCTGCTGTATGATAAAGTACCGCCGTTTACACGATGTAAATGTGCATCCTGCGACGGTAACAACGCTTTTGGGAATTCTTTATAACCTACTGGCAACCAACGAACTGTATCAATACTTTTCATCACCTCATTATACCAGATACCCAATTTCGAATTGAGCTCGCTATATACCTCCGGCAATTCGCTGATCAGATTGCGACTCTGAGTTGAATCTTTCGACAGATCATGAAGAAAACCGTTGGAAGCAACATATGGCCACTTTCTGATACTGTGGTTTTTGTTGATGGAAGAGTAAAGATACCGGTCCTCCAGGTTCGTCGACTTTCCGGTCAGGATCGGCTTCAGGCTCACTCCATCCAGCGGTTTGGTACCTTTTGACGACACTCCTGCCAAATCTGTGATTGTTGGCAACAAATCGATATATGCCGCATTGTCGGCGACCACTTTTCCGGCCGGAATTACCCCGGGCCAACGTATAAAAAATGGAGCCCGAACACCACCCTCATCGGCCATTCCTTTGCGGCCTTTCATATTCCCGTTCCATCGCCAGGAGTTCGGTCCATTGTCTGTGATAAATATGACAATCGTATTATCGTCAAGTTGAAGGTCTTTGAGTTTCTTTAAAATGCGTCCAACGTTCCAGTCTATATTCTCAACCATAGCAAGAGCTGATATGGTAACCTCCTCATTTTCAAGCTCGGGTTTCTGGTGATGCAATTTAATACCCCTTGCTTTCACCCGATTGTAATCAGCATCCGGCACCTGAAATGGTGAATGGGGCGCGTTATAAGGGATATAACAAACGAAAGGTTTCTTCTTATTTTGTTCAATAAATCCTATCGCTTTGTCGGTGAGGTCATCCGTTATAAATCCTTTACTTCTGATGGTCTTGCCGTTGTGATCCAGCGTGGTATTAAAATAATTGGCGTAATGCCCGCTGGTGAAACCATAAAATTCATCGAAACCACGGCCATTGGGATGATATGGATACTGACTGCCGTTATGCCACTTGCCAAAACACCCCGTCGCATATCCTGATTTTTTAAACAAATCGGCGAACGTAACCTCGTCGGTATTCAGAAATTCTTTGGAATTGGAAACGCCATATACGCCTGCCCGGTAATGATATCTGCCCGTCAGCAAACCGGCTCGGGTGGGTGCACAAAGTGGAGCTACGTAAAACCTGGAAAACCGCGCGCCTTCACGGGCAATCCGATCAATATTCGGTGTTTCAATGTTCGTGTTGCCATGGATACTCAAATCGCCCCAACCCTGATCGTCTGTCAGGATGAACACTATATTCGGTCTTGATTGAGCATATGCCAGAGTTTTGTAACCCGAAACTAAAATCGACAATAGCGTAATTGAGAACACCTGTATTATTGGCCTGAACCTGAAGGTATGCAATCGAATCATAATTAATATTTTACGGAAAACAGCATAACTTCCAAAAGTCAAACCAAGTGCTTTTTTAACAATCCGGTGTTGAGCGAATGTCCAAGAAATTCGACAAAGTGCCAGTTACCACGCGCGTTTACTTTCACGACGTGGACACGGATATCTGTGACGACAAGCTTGGAATCTTTGAATGATATATCAGGTAAAAATGCAGCAGATAATAAGCTGGAGTTATTCAAAAATTGTCTTCGTCTCATTTTTTGATTTTGTACTTTTTGAACCAATGAGAAATCAAGGAACATTAAAGCAACTCAATGAATCTTAACTTCTCAATGGTTCAATAGGAATATTAAAGCGCCTGCCCCTTCAAAACTTTTTCAATTTCCGCCTTGGAAGTAACCCCCGATTTTTTCCATACGATCTGATTGTTTTTATACAAAATCAGCGTTGGAAGCTGTAAAACGCCGACTTCATTCGTCAAATCCTTGTTTTCATATGCTTCAATTTTAAGCACTTTTAACGTGCTCGCATGCTCATTTTTTAAGGAATCCACGGTCGGAGCCAGTTTTTTACAAGAGCCGCAGTAACGCGATCCGAAGTCGACGAGCACTAGTTTATCGCTTTTCAATGATGCTGTGTATTCCGCTAAGCTCAGCCCTTTTCCGACGGTTGATATGACAGGCTTACCTCTTCCAACCCAACCACTCAAACCACCCGGAACGACGGTCACATCTTTAAAACCAGCGCTTCTGAGGTCTCCGGCCAGCTTTACGCTTCTGCCATTCGCGATAGAATAAATAAAAACAGGTCTGTTTTTATCCAGCTTGGCACTCTCTTTTTCAAAACCAGCCTGATCGGTAGTATTGAAATTAGTTGCACCTTCCAGATGGTTCTGCTGATATTCTTCCAACAGACGCGCATCGAGAATCTGAGCCGCTTTACCAGCGGCTTTCAGCTTCGTTTCAAATTGTTCGAAGGTCAATAAATTCTCCTTTTCGGGAGTCTGTGCAAATGAAGCACTGTATACAAATAATGCAATAAGGAGCGAACTGAAATGTCTAAGCTTTGTCATATTGTTTTGTTTTTACAGGTATATATTTTCATTCAAAATAATGCTCGCCGAATATTTATATGTCAAATTTTCAAATACTTACAAAAAATAAGGCTTGATTTCAGATCATAGATTACGGTCATTTCCCGCTCCAACTTTAAAAATTGGAGTATAGAAAAATTGATATGATCGTCAGGAAAAAATCCTGATGGGACCAGACACATCGATTATAAAACTGAAAGAATACCACCCTACCGTTGCAGAGAAATGTCCAAGCCGATTCACTCCATTACTAAAAGAGAAAACCGGCACTATATCGACGCTGGTGGTTAGCAGATTGATATAGTCTATTATTTATATAGACAAAGTAAGGTAATTAAAATGTAGATGTCAAAATTTGGAGATGGAAATATTGGAGAAAGATTTCGAGGGCATAGAAAAATCCTGGCGCGAGTGAAAATAACAGAAGTCAGACCTCTTGGAGTGCAAAAAATATCAGGCTTAAATGGAAGACCAAAGCGCAAATTATCTGAGAAAGTACAAATACAATCATCACTATTTTTGTACCACTGTCATTTGAAGGGTTGTTTTTTCCATCTAATGAATTTATAAAAGCATTGATGAAAAACACCGGAAATATGGCAGGAACAATGATAGATAAAATCCTCAACAGATCCCTATTCATTCCTCCGAACCACCAGTTAGCCATCAAAATTAATGCTATTAAATCTAATGCAGCGCACCCAATAATTGAAAAAGCTAGGCTTCGGATTCTTAGTATACTCATGATAGCCAATGGCTTATTTTGATAAAGGCGAATCTTAGTTGCTCAAACCAACTTCTCCACTCCAATCGGTAATTCTCTCACCCTCTTCCCCGTAGCATGAAAAACGGCATTGGCAACCGCAGCTGCAACACCAACAATGGCGATTTCTCCCAACCCTTTGGAACCAATTGGGTTAACATATACATCAGGTTTGTCTACATAAATGACATCGATTTGCGGGATATCCGCATGAACGGGGATATGGTAATTGGCAAAATCCGAAGTGATATACCGACCAAACCGGTGGTCCATGACAGACGCCTCCATTAGCGCCATACCTATACCGCCTACGACTCCACCAATAGATTGGCTTCGGGCTGTTTTGTAATTTATGATTTTACCGACATCAGCGCAAGTCACGACCCGTTTCACACGCACTTCACCAGTAACAGGACTTACATTAACCTCCACAAAATGACAGCCGAATGAATACATGGAATACTGATCCCGTTCTGGTCCCGATTTCGATTCTTCCAATGCTTCCAGTTGTGTGAGTTTATGATATGCCAGAATATCGGAATATGATATTGTTGTTGAAGGGTGGTTGCTCAGCGATATTATCCCGTTTTTAACTATCACAGAATCAATAGTTTGATTTGCAAAAGCCGAGTTGGGCATGGTCGCGGCGAGCGCTAACAATTTCTTTTTTAAAGACTCGCATGCCACATGAACCGCCGAACCAACGCTGGGAATCGTCGACGACCCATTTTGTCCCGGTGCATCTGGCAAACCGGAATCTCCCAAGTCAAAACGGATTTTCTTTGGACTCACACCCAAGATTTTCGATGCAATCCGGGTCATTGCTGTTCCGGTTCCCGGCCCTATGTCCATCGTTGCACTTTGCACTACCACTGAGCCATTTTCCAATATCATTGCCCTCGCCATCGAGGGATGACGGTGAAATCCATATAGACTAGATGCTACGCCGTATCCAACCAACATGCCGTTGGCGGTCATTGAACGGGGCTCCAATGTCCGGTTTTTCCACCCAAATTTTTCAGAACCCAGTTGATAACATTCTTTCAAAGACTTCTCGGACCAAGGTAAATTTCGTTCCAGATCCATGTCCGCGTGATTGAGCAACCTGAATTCCAAAGGATCCATTTTCAGTGTAAAAGCCATCTCGTCCAATGCCGACTCCAGGGCGAACATTCCCGTTGCGTCCCCTGGCCCACGCATCCAGGTGGGCGTGTTTACATCGAGATTGAGAAGGCGATATCGTGTTGACACATTAGGACAGGCGTACATCACTCTCCCGGCGAGGATAGTACGTTCCAGATGTTCCTCATACATAGAAGTTTGCCCGATCCCCTCGTGCGTTATCCCCGTCAATCTCCCCTCTTTCGTCGCACCGATGAATACTTTCTGAACTGTATATGGACGATATCCAACTGAAGTAAACATTTGCTCGCGCCCCAATACCAACTTGACTGGCCGATTCAATATTTGTGCTGCCAAAACCGCCGCAACCGTATGAGGCCAAACCCGAATACCCGAGCCAAAAGCACCACCGATAAACTTTGAATTGACTTTCACATTGTCGCGTGGGATCTTAAAAAGTTGCGCCAAACGCCCTTGAGCCGATTTTACACCCTGGTTTTTGTCATATACCGTAAGCCTGTCTGCTCCATCCCAAATCGCGATGATCGCGTGCGGCTCCAATGGCTGATGGTGCTGAGTTGGTATGGTATAGGTGGCCTCTATTTTGAAGTCTGCATTTTCAATTGCAGCCGCCTCCCCACGATCATAATCCTGAAACGGCGAGTTTTTATTTCGTTGCACATTTTGAGCGATGCCTGCTTTTGACATATTGGCTTCAAAATCTGTATGATGGGTATCTTTCTGATATTCAATACATACCAGTGACGCTGCATACCGCGCCTGCTCAAAAGTGTCAGCCACAACAAGCGCGACGGGCTGACCGTCAAAGTATATCAGTTCATCAAAAAACAACCGAAAGTCAGTTCCGACCGGAGCCCTTTCAGCTGGACTTTTTGCGGCACCATATCCCGAAATTCCCGGCGAATTCAAATGGCTGATTACCTTCAAAACTCCGGGTGCTGCCTCAGCCGTTTTCGAATCGATGTCCACGATTTTACCTTTTGCAATCCTGCTCGTCACCAAAACTGCATATACCATTTTATCAACCTGATATTCAGCAGAATACAAAGCAGATCCGATTACTTTCAGTCTGCCATCCACACGATCCAGCGAGCCATCAACTGAGTTAGAATCAAAAAATGCATTTGCCATATGATAAGTTCAGGAAATATGAGCGGCTATTTTAATAGCCTCCACTATGGTGTTTTGAGCCAATTTCAACTTGTAAGAATTGTGTTCGGTGGTATGTGCTCGTTCCAGAGAAACGTCGGCGGCTTGCTGGAATACCCTTTCTGAAACCTCCGAATTTGCCAGTATTTTCTCTGCATCAAATAACCGCCAGGGTTTGTAAGCAACGCCGCCCATGGCCAATCTGGCCGATTTGATATGCTTTCCTTCCATATTCAGCGCAACTGCAAGAGATACCAGCGCGAAAGCATATGATGCCCGGTCGCGCACTTTCAGGTAGTGTACATTTCTCGAAGATGATGAATCTGGAATTTCCACAGCCAATATCAACTCGCCTTTTTCCAGAGTCGTATTCAGATCCGGTCGCTCACCGGGTTGGCGGTAAAAATCTGTAATTGGAACACGTCGCTCACCGTTTGCACCTAATATCACGACCGTTGCATCCAATGCGGCCAACGCAACGCACATATCACTTGGGTGCACAGCGATGCACGAGTTCTCTGACATCCTTTCCGAGATGCCAAAAATAGCGTGCGTCCGATTAATCCCTTCCTTTGCGCTGCACCCCGTTTCCGGCACTCTCTTATTACAAGGAAAAGCTGTGTCGTAAAAATAGGGGCAACGGGTTTGCTGCAATATATTGCCACCAACAGTCGCCATATTACGGAGTTGTCCTGAGGCTCCGGCATTTAAGGCCTGAGCTAACAGGGGATGATTTTTCAGAATTAGTTTATGCTGAGCAATATCACTATTCAGGGCCAATGCGCCGATTCTCGTCAGGCCGGGTTTTTGTTCTATTTTTTTAAGGGGCAAATGATTGATATCAACCAGTTTTTCTGGAGAAACTATACCCCGTTTCATTAAATCAACAAGGTTTGTTCCGCCTGCGATAAACTGCGCTTTTGGATCAGACGCGACCATTTCAACGGCTTCTTTCACATTGGAAGGGCGGAGATATTGGAATGGCTTCATACTTTCTGATTACTGTTTTTGACCTCCAGAATGGCATTTACAATATTTGGATATGCACCGCAACGACACAGGTTCCCGCTCATGTATTCCTGAATTTCCGCCTCAGTTCCGGCGTGGCCCTCGCGGATGCAGGAAATGGCCGACATAATTTGTCCGGGTGTGCAATATCCACACTGAAAACCGTCATGTTTAATAAATGCCTCCTGTACAGGATGAAGTTGATTTTCATTGCCCAACCCCTCAATGGTCACAATTTTCTTACCATGCTGCATCACCGCCAAACTCAAACAAGCAAGCACACGCTGTCCATCGATATGGACAGTACACGCTCCACATTGACCAAAATCACAACCTTTTTTTGATCCTGTGAGCGCAAGTTTTTCCCTTAACAAATCAAGTAAAGTGACACGGGGATCGACAGAGAGTTTGTGCTTTTTGCCGTTGACCGTCAGCGAAAGTTTTACAACTTCTGCATTTCCTATAGGAATATCATCACCGGCTAATGCACCAGCGTCCAAAAAACTCACCGGTGCCATTGTAAGACCGGCAATTGCGATGGATTGTTTCAGAAAGAACCGGCGATCTTCGTTGTCTTCAGTGTCGAGTTGCATGGCGAGTTGGAAGCTGTATTAGGCATCTGGCAGAGAGCTTGGGCGTAGCGGTTGTGGTTGGCCTGGCTTTATGGAAAACTCTATACCCCTTTATCTCTTTGGTAAAAAGCGCGAGAGAGCGAGAATATACCGAAATCTGTGATTGGGGTTAGGGCTTGGGGTGCTGGATTTACCATAACGAATAGTATCTTATCCCCCGACAATTAAGAAACTGACTCAAAAAATTTCAGGAAAGAAAAGCCGGGATCACGCATTTCAATTTCGTTGATGCTTGATTCGTGCTGTGCTTCTCTGACATAAACAAACATTTTTTGTTCATAGTCCAGAATGGCATCCGCCAACGTTTCAAATCCGCTCCCGGTTAGATTTTCCGATAATATTGACGCATCCACCAGCCCGATATTCACACCCTGACCGGCAAAGGGCGGCATCAAGTGAGCAGCATCGCCAATTAAGGTTATGGGTAAGGGACGATCCGTTTTCCAGGGACTATTCAGCGGCAATTTTCTGGTTGGAAGCCCTACAAAGAATGAAGTTGCGCGGAACAGTTGCTTATATTTTTCATCCCATTTGGCGAACCTTTCTGATAAAAATGCAATCACGCTGTCCTTACCCCGGAAATTCAATTCATTGTTATCAACCCAATCTTCTGGCTTTTTGAATATTATGCCGTAGGTCAGCGTACCATTATTGAAAGGGTTTGCGACTAGCAAATTACCCTCATATGCGGTCATTAGTCTATTGCCGTCGCATAACTGATAAAAGTCAGGACAATTTAGTTCTGGCTGCTCTACGTCGGCTTGTATGATAAAAGTCCCGGTATGTTCAACCTGGGCATCCGTTACGTAACTTCTGGCCTGAGACATTCCACCATTGGCTATAATCACCAAATCTGCCATTGCGTCGGCTTGATTTTCAAAATGTAGCAGCCATTTACCGTTTTGAGCTCCAAGTCCTGTCAATTTCCTATCCCAGATAACTGTGTCGGTTGATAAGCTGTCGAGCAATAACTTTCTTAAGTTATTCCGGTTGATTTCAGGATTATCGTATTGATTTTCAGGCGTTACTTTTCGAGTGAGCAGGACATTGCTCTTTTCGTCGGCAAAAACTATTCCCATCGGTATCGCCTTTACGAAATAACTTTCCAATAGCCCCGCTTTCTGCATGGCTTGCTGTCCAGCGTTTTTATGCAGATCCAGTGTACCTCCCCAAATTCGAGTGTGAGCGTCTTTGTCTCTTTCGTATACTTTTACTTCTACTCCTTTTTGTTGTAATAATGTGGCCATGATCAAGCCCACGGGTCCTGCGCCTATAATGGCGACTTTCTTATTTTGTAATAGCATGGTTTTGCATTGTTTGGTTACGATGCAAAATTCGGTAATGCTTATGTGGCAGGATTGTATAAACGCGACAAAATTGCCGATAATTAAGCCACCTCCCGATTTTTATCTACCCAATACGCCAGAGTAATGATGATGATCATCGTGATCACAAAGCTTACGAACAAGATCATTATAGAATCCGGAGGTGTTGGGCCGAAGGTGTTGGCAATGGTAAAAACCAGAAGTAAAATAACGAGTGACCAGAGCCCCCATTTCCCAATTCTGTTTTTCGTTTTCGTGAAAGTGGCGTAAATGAATACCCCTGACAAGAATATCACTGTTTCAATAATCAGCTCCGCTGCCACATGATTCCAGAGCCCAAGTCCAACTTTATAGTCCCCGAATGGCGTCAGAGGCAAATCCGCGATGTGAACAAATAAATCCATAAGCCAGTGGCTAACAACACAAAGGCCGATCACAATTGCACCGCGTTGGTCGCGTTTGAGCAGATAATATATGACGCCGCAAACCAGTCCCCAAACAACCCCCATAAACAAACTATGGGTATAAGGATAATAGAGAAAATCAAATGCATTCATTTTTGTGTAACCCGGCACAATGGCTACCTTCTCGATGTTAAACACGAGCAGAAAAGGCCATAGAATATCAACAAATTGAGTGGCTATGAAAAGAGCTCCTAATGAAACCTTTGGAGCTACTTTTTTAGCTGCAAAAGATAGGCCGAAGTGTCCGATAAACATTTTGAGTGAATTTTGGTTAGCATTTTTTTCATGACAAAAGTAAATGAACGAAAAGGCACTCCACTTGACAAAAATCAAGAAATCAATGAAAGTTGTTTTTTTCGAATTCGGCTGAAAGTTTCAGGCGTCATTCCTAACAAGGAGGCGATATATTGCAGCGGAACCTGATTAAACAATTCCTTATTCTGATCGAAGAACAGGGAATATCGCTCCTCTGCCGACATCGATAAGTGGGCAAAAATTCGATTTTCCATTATCGTAAAGCATTTAACTATGAATTTTTTCTCAATATCCGGCCACTTTGGCACCATTGCAGCAATTTTATTATAATCCTTTTCGTGAATTGTGTGAAGCTCAGTATCTACCAAAGCCTGAATATTCCAGCGGGCAGGCGCTTTGAAAGTGAGACTGGCCAGATCGGTCATGAAAGACCCTTTAGACCCTACCCATTGGGTCACTTCTTTGTCTTCCATTGACACATATACCCGCAGAAATCCAGACTGGATAAAGCTTAGCTTATCGCACGCTTGCCCGGTTTTTATATAGTACTCTCCTTTCCTGAGTATCTCGGATTTAAACAAAGAGGCGATCGCAGACATGTCGTCCGCTGTCACCTCAAAATAAGACTGGATATATTGCTCTAATTCCGTCATCTATTCATAATTAAATAGCAGGCGAAACGACTTTGCAACAGCCGCTTCGTGCACCAAACTTGTCGGTATCTATTTTTGAAAAAGGTCAGCTACTGCTATCAGGCTGGCTCCCAAAGTTCAATTTTATTGCCTTCGTCGTCCATGATGTGTATAAATTTTCCGTAGTCGTAAGTAGCAATATCGTCAAGAATCGTCACCCCGTTTTCTTTCAGCTTAGCCACAAGTCCATCAAGATTCCGAACCCGGTAATTGATCATAAAATCTTTTTTCGATGGCGAAAAATACTCATCTCCTGTTTCAAAAGGATTCCATTGAAGTGAATTTATCTCGTCTGGTTTGTCGATATCCCCGGATTCAAAACTAGCCGAACCCCAGTCATTGATTTCAAATCCCAGGTTTTTGGTGTACCATTCTTTGGTATCCTTAAGGTTGTCCGAAAAAAAGAAAATTCCTCCAATCCCTGTCACTTTTGGAGTGGTATCGGCAGCCGAAGTTGAATTGTCAGATTGATATTGTGGGTCTTCCATTTTTTTATTTTGCTGTTATGGACAAATGGTTTAAGTGCGGGATTAGACCCGGATGAGAGAGTCGCGATAATTTAGTCATGTTTTGTCAGGAAATGATCGGGACGTCTGTCAGTGGATGTAAAAAATGGTTGCTCATCCAGACTTCTTCATTTGTTCAACGGCAGTCCAGCCTTCCGGCGTGATGCCCATGATCTCGGTTACAACGCCAAGTGTTTGATAAGTGTCGAAGAAGGCCATTCGCGCGATGGGATGATCCACGTGGCTGATCATCGTGTAGCCTTGCTCGAGCAACTCTCCGGTAATCCGATCGAAATCGCTTACAGGCAATCGGAAAGCCATGTGTTGCGTACCTCCTGCGGGGTATTTCGCCAAATAGTCATGAAACATGCTTTGGCCTGTAAGTGGTTGAACGAGCTCGATGAAAGTACCTCCATTGAATGTCTGTGTCGTAAGCCAATCGCCTGGCACTACTTCACCATGATATGCCATGTTCAGGTCCTGTGCGCGAACGTGTTCAGGTTCGGGGAAGCCTGCAATACCCAACGCGCCGGAAAGAAATTTGACAGCGGCGTGAATATCCGGAACGACCCAACCAATTTGTGCGAATTCGAGTCCGGCAATAGTCTGATTTATATTGCTCATGAAGGTCTGGGTTTGTTATGCGATCAAACAAAGCTATGAAAGCAAAATGGCTTATAACAGGGGCATTTAAGCCATTATGGTGGTTACATGCGACTATTTGCTCACGCAATATTACGTTGAACACTAATCGTAATTGACTATAGTCCCAAACCCTGTTCTCCAGCCTTGATTGTCTAAAAATTCTGAAACTGTCGGATGCCCGCAAATCAGGATTCCAAAAATTCAACTACATCGCTACTAACGGCCTTTTTCCTGGTTTTACGGGCAAATGCCGCTGGTGTCGTGCCACTATATCGTTTAAATTCCCGGCTCAGGTGCGACTGATCCGTATATCCCAATTCGTGCGCCAAGCCAGCAAGATTGGTATGGGGATCAAGCCATAGCTGGTTTCGCACCTGCTCAAAACGGATCAGGCCCGACACATCTTTGACCGTACGTCCGGAAGATTGCTTGAAATTCCTTTCCAACGTCCGCACTGTCGCATGAGCCGCCGAGGCCACATCGCTAACCGGCAGGGTACCGTTTGCTTCCCGCATCACCATACCTGCCTTGTATATCATACTGTCATTTGCAATATGCGCCTTCGCATCTAGAAAATACGCCTTTACCACACCCACCGCTTCTTTTATTTTTCCAGCATCAATATACTCATATAGAGCGGATTGCAACTTAGTAATTGGATTTTCAAATATGCGAACGCCGCCCTTACCCGAAGGCATTCCCAACAAATCAAAAACCGTCCATGGAAAACACCTGACGGCAATGATTTCGAAGCGGTTTTCTGTAAAAAAAAGCGCTGGTTGATTGAGTAGCCCCATCATAAAGGGCGATGGTAGCGGATGCAAAACTCCGTCTACGGATATACTGAGCGTACTTCCGAAATAAAAAATAATCTCGGCGTAGCCATCCGGCACTACCTCAAAACTCGACTGTTCTGCCCCAAAGTCATTTCTTTGGTACCAAAAACACTTTATGGTGTCCTGCAGCTCGTCTGGCGATTCAAATTCCTGGTGCATTTTGAAAGATATGACATTTGGGGTTTGAGTGCAAGTGTTGGGAAGAGAGGGCTTTGGGTGAAGCGTTTTAGAGAAATAAGGGTTATGGTTGATTGACTCAATGGGTGTGCCCGAGTGGGACTAACATAGATTGTATTCAAAAATAATCATCAGCAACCTCGGTCAGCGAAACGTTTCCGAACAACAAAAAAAAGACTAAAAATAAGGTATTTAACGACCTTGCTTTGATGCCCAATCTATGATAGCCGGATACAAATCAGCAACAGTTTGAGTAGGCTTTCCTGACTTAAATAAGCGTAGCAATTCCTGATTAAATTCTCTGAATCTTTGAAAACCACGGAAGTCAACCATATTTCTTTCTATCTCGGCATTTAGCGTGCCAACTGTTTTTTTATCAAAAATGTCTGAATAGTATAGTGAGACCAAGGCGTAGTTCATATACTCTTCAAAACAAATCAAAGCATTGTCGTATGTGGAAGATGGTTTTCCCGGGGAGATCCATTCAGATAAATTTTTAAAAGTATCATTTATCAATTTGCCATATTTTTCCGCTTCGGGATTCAGATATCCATGATTAATTTCTGTGAATGCGATAATCATTCGTTTCCCTGTAAAAACATGGGCAGGTAGCCTTTTATCGTCCTCATTTGCAAATGGAAAGTTGACGTGTGCCTGAGACTCGGTAAAACCATTATCATTAAAAAAATTGGCACTTTGATTCCAACCAACCAACGGAGAAAAAATAACTTTTGTGGCGGAATACCTGGTACCGGGAAATTGTTTCTCGAGCCATATTTTCATATCAGCTATATTTATATTCTTTTCATAATCATTTTTAAGGACTGAATAATAAGTTTGCTGACTTTTGTAAAAAGCTCTGAACCCTGACTTTAGAGCGAATGCCTGCAGAAGTGGGATATAGAATTCGAGCTCATTTTTTTCTCCCCAGCTTACGCGATCGTAGATCCCTCCATTGATGATTTCATTACCCGAAAACACAAATGCATAACTATCCATCTTTAAGTGAGGATAGAAAAAGCTTGAAGAAACTTTTAGTAGCGAGTCAACAGCCAGCACAACAGAGTCCCGACTGTATGGTGAAAAATGTTCAACTACTTTTTTATAATAATCCGTGTCTTTATTGATCGCACCCGTCTTGCCATATTCGGTAAGCGCAAAGACAATATTGACAAGCTCATACACTTCTGGAATTTCGATAATAATTTTCCCATTATTTTCAGATTTATATTGATCACTGAAAGATGCTGGTTTGACTAACTTCTGCATCGTGAAAATACAGGTTACCGTGTCCTGTTTAGCTGTCCTTACAATTTTAAAGACTGTATTTTTCCGCGGTCTGAGTGTCACCGATATTGAGTCTAATTCTGATACCAGTCTAAACACAGCAGAATCATTCTTTACCACAAAGCCGTAATTGAATTGGTTACCAATTTTATTAACACCATTAAATTCATCCTTTTGACCATCCAAATACATGGTTAGGTTGTCTGAGGATGTATGTAACGTGGGAACTGATATGTTTTGGCCAAAAGCAACGAATGTGATGAACCAAATAAAAATGCTGGTGGTAAGGAATCTCATAAAGTGTACATTATCTGGAAAACCAATATTACAAAGAAAAGAAACTATTAAACAAATCGAGGAGAAAGCTACCATTGACATGTTTTCCTACCTTAAAAATTTCCAGATTAAGATTTGTCGGGCTCTTAATCGATAAAACCCTGCGATAAACCTAGGGATTTAAAGCCCGTTTGCACTATTTCACCCTTTCAGAGTTGATATGGTCAGAAAATACCCTTTCATATAATAATATCACAAATGCCTGGTTGTAGAAAGTCGGAAGGAGTTACATTATCGTAGCAAAATGTATCTGAAAAAAATCAGAACCACTCTGTGGTCAGATAGCCTTTCCCGAGACAAACAGGAACAGCAAACAAGTAGATTATTCGTGTCCTCTAGCTTGTTAGCTACTGAAACAGATCACGGATTTTTTAAGAATTAACGAATGTCTTTAACGATTACACTGGTTGGTATTCTGGCGTTGATTGCCCTCATCTCTATCGTTCGATTAAATCCTTTTCTGTCTTTTCTAACCGTATCTGTTGGAGTGGGCCTGGCGCTCGGGCTTCCTTCTCTCGCGATTGTCGAATCGGTTCAAAAAGGTATTGGCGGTACATTGGGATCCATTACGGCCATCATTGCATTAGGCGCTATGCTTGGCAAATTGGTGGCCCAGAGCGGTGCTGCTGAACGTATTGCATTTAAATTGATTGAGGTTGTCGGGACTTCAAATGCCCGATGGGCATTTATGATCACCGGGTTTATTGTGGGCCTGCCATTATTCTATTCCGTTGGATTTATGTTGCTGACCCCGGTTGTGATTACAGTGGCCTATCGCTATAAGTTACCAGCCTTGTATATCGGCCTGCCGATGCTGACGTCATTGTCAGTCACTCAAGGATACCTTCCACCCCACCCTGCCCCATTGGCAATTCTTAAACAGTTTGACGCCTCAATGGGCACCACGCTTTTTTACGGGATCATGATTTCCATTCCGGCCATATTAGTATCCGGCGCATTGTTCGGGTCGACGCTGAAAAAATATACTACTTTGCCAAATCCGGCATTCGTTGCTGCGGATATGAATTATGACAAAGCGCCGTCAACATTCACCAGTTTCTTTACCCTGTTGTTCCCTTTGCTGTTAATTGGAATAAGCACAGTGGCTAGCCCGTTTTTGCCTACCGGATCATGGATAAAAGAAGTGCTAATGTTTTTAGGTGAGCCTATCATCAGCATGTTTTTGGCTGTCATTCTCGCGTCTTACACCCTGGGATTGCAACGCGGCAAGTCGATGCAGGAGGTGACCAATCTGCTAACAGATGCCATCAAAGATATTGCCATGTTGTTACTGATTTTTGGTGGTGCAGGTGCGTTTAAGCAGGTTCTAACAGATGGCGGCGTTAATCAATCCATCGCCGCGATGATGGAACACTCGACGGTACATCCATATATACTGGGCTGGGGAATGGCGGCATTGCTTCGGGTATGCGTCGGATCATCAACAGTTTCTGGCATCACGACTGCCGGATTTATGTACCCATTACTCAAAACAACGGGTGTAGATCCAAATCTGATGGTACTGAGTATCGGAGCCGGCAGCATGATGTTCTCTCACGTAAATGATACCGGCTTCTGGCTCTTTCGGGAGTATTTCCAATTCTCAATGAAAGACACACTAAAAACCTGGTCCATTATGGAAACGCTGGTTTCGGTCACCGGTTTAGCGGGTGTGATGGCGCTAGGCTGGATTCTTGACTTGCTGTGATGTTCGAAGTTTTTGGTTTCAAGTTTTCCGTAGTTTAAAAACACGAAATCATATAAATTACCATCTCCGACGGTAGCCACATATTCGCAACATGTTGGTTTCATTTATACAGAAAGGAACTGAATTTGTTACATTATAATCAGAGGAAACGCAGACCATCACAGACGATTAACTATTCGCCAACTTCGATTAACAACCTACAAAACTGAGTAAAGCACTTCACGCAACCCCTTGCTCATCAATTAATCAAGTAAAATAAACCCGCAGGCATCTTTATTCCAAAAGTCACCTCTCTATTCGTTCCAGCGTCGATGACATTTCGAAAGAAATCAATAGATCAGTTATTTGGCAGAACTTTCTTATTGCTGGGCGCTATCGCTTTCGTCGTTTTTGCGGCTATGCAAAACAGACGCGGTGATGATCGATCATGGAGTATCTACAAGGCGGATCAGGCAAGTACCAGTTTTTCGCCTCTGGATCAGATCAACACAAAAAACGTTCACAACCTGATCCCCGCCTGGACTTCTTCCTTCGTGGATATGAAAGAGGGCGCGCGGCCTGGCAGCAGCGAATGCAACCCAATCATTGTAGATGGCGTGATGTATATTACTTCTGCCAAACACTGGGTATATGCTCTGGACGCAGCGACGGGCAAACAACTCTGGTCATTCGATCCCTTTGACGGGGCAGAAGGAGGTGGGGTGAGCCGTGGTGTGACTTATTGGGAAAAGGGAGATGACAAACGCATTCTAGTTACTGGCGGAGATATACTTTTTGCGCTTGATGCAGAAACGGGAAAGCCCATCCCCACATTCGGCACTGAAGGGCGCGTAAGCATGAACATTGGTTTGCGCGACGCCCCGGAAACCATATCCGTGATTCCCACATCGCCGGGTATTGTGTTTGAAGACCTGCTTATTATGGGTGCCGAAGTATCAGAACTTTATGGGGCGCAGCCGGGGTATATCAGAGCATATCACTGTCAAACGGGAAAGCTTGTCTGGACGTTTCATACTATACCTCTCCCAGGTGAACCCGGCTATGAAACCTGGCCCAAAGACGCGTATAAATATGCTGGTGGAGCGAACGACTGGGCCGGGATGAGCGTAGATACCAAAAGAGGAATGGTGTTTCTGGCACTAGGCTCGCCCTCATATGATTTCTACGGCGCGGACCGGATCGGCGATAATCTTTATGGCAATAGTGTTGTAGCGCTGGACGCAGCAACCGGGAAGTATATATGGCATTACCAGATCGTCCATCATGATCTTTGGGATTATGACCTTCCGGCCCCACCGAACCTAGTCACAGTGGAGCGGGACAAAATGCAAATCGACGCTGTGGCGCAAGTGACCAAACACGGTTTTGTTTTTGTTTTCGACAGGGAAACGGGCAAACCATTGTTTCCTGTCGAAGAACGAAAAGTGCCTGCCTCGCGGATTCCGGGAGAAAAAACGGCCGAAACTCAGCCGTTTCCTTTGATACCAAAACCATTTGCCCGGCAATGGATGACCGAGCAGGATCTGACGAATTACTCAGCGGCTGGGCATGACTCAATTGTGAAAAAATTCCGTTCCATGCGTTATGAGGGGCTTTTTACACCTCCGGACCTAAAAGGAACCCTCATGTTACCGGGCACTCGGGGTGGTGCCGAATGGGGAGGTGCCGCGTATGATCCGGGCACGAGCATTCTTTATGTCAAGTCAAATGATTCACCTGAGATACAAACGATAAAAAAAGTGGATCCCGAACTCGAAGCACAAAATCAGACTGTTTTTCAGCAAGGGAAGGCCCTCTATATGACCTACTGCGTGAGTTGTCATGGCAAAGACAAGAACGGAGACGAGCCCAATTATCCTTCGTTGATCGGCTTGAAAAACAGGATGACCAGAGAAGCTGCACTGGATAAGATTAAAAAAGGGGGTGGTAAAATGCCTGCATTCGCGACAGCCGTTCGCGGAAAAGAAAAAGGAATCATTGCGTTCTTATACGAACGGGAACAAAACAGTGCAAAGGTGACCAAGCAAGAAACCGGTCAAACCAAGGCGGGAGCGGACAAATATCTGAATTTGACTGCATATGGCCATTTTCGTGATCCTCAAGGCAACCCTGCGCTCCGACCACCCTGGGGAACATTAAGTGCCATCAATCTCAATTCCGGAGAATATACCTGGCAGATAACGCTGGGCAATAGCGAAAAACATCGAACTCCTGGTACTGCGGAGACAGGCCAGGAAGGCTCCGCCGGACCAATCGTGACGGCGGGAGGTATCATATTCATCGCAGGCACGAATGACCAAATGTTTCGAGCATTGGATAAAAAAACCGGTTCGCTTCTGTGGCAGATCCAATTACCCGGGGTGGCCAATGCCACCGCGTGCACGTATATGGCAGGTGGGCAGCAATTTGTAGCACTTTCTGTAGGGGGCACAAAAGAAAACCCATCAGGGTTCGTCATGGCTTTTGCTCTGCCGCGGTAGTGAGAGAAATATTTACAAAGCAAGCCTCACATTTCCAACCATTTACAGTGAAATGGCATCCTGACTGCATAGCTAAACTCACATCCTTATGAAAAACCTCTTCACCCTACTACTCCTTTTACCATTTTTGATTTCCTGCCAGCCTGACGAGCCATCCGAATTTGGAATCGAACCTAAACTTGCCGCGTACAATGACGAAGCGCAAGTGCAGAAAAAGACCAGTTGTATAGATGCCAATTGTAAGGAGATCATGAACGAGGATAAATACATCTATAATGCCACGGGAAAACTAACGAAGATTGAAAATATTGCAAGAACTGGCAACGCAACGATGGACATTTATGGCTACGTCGAATATACATATGATGCATCCGGACGGCTGACACACACCGCAACCTTCAGCAGAATTTACGAAGATAGCTGGGCTCTAACCAACGAAACTGAGTTTGAATACACAGACGGTATAGTAACGTTGGAAAAAACATATAGCAATCAAATTTCTTCTGGTACCAAAACCCTGATACGGTCGCTTGCTCACGAATATAAGGATGGCAAAAAAATGGGTCAGCGTTATTTGGACGGCCAGAATAAACTACTGTACCGTGTTGAATACGGGTACAAAAACAATGTTCTGAATCTCGAAACCTGGTATGATTCTGAAGACAAAGCCAACCGGACTTTCGAACACACATTTTCCGGTAACCGCAGACAGATTGGGGAATACTTACTGTCATCGCGGGAACTTCTGGCCATGATCGAAAAAACCTACGACGAACAGGGAAGATTAGCCACGCAAACGACAAAGGTGAATAATCCTTTCCTGTGTTCTTTGGCGCCAGGTATAATCAAATATAGTTATTAAAAGGTAATGAGGGAGGTAAGGCTCCT